>VGBO01000004.1 GCA_016870475.1 Actinomycetota bacterium
TGCTCCGCGGTCGACGCCCCCGGGTTGTTCTCCACGACCGTGCGCCGAGCCGCTTCGGCGTGGCGCAGCCACTCCCGGACGCTCGGGAGCTCCCGCACCGACTCCGGATCGAGCATGGCCTGGACGGCGCCGCAGCCCGTGTGGCCGCACACGATGACGTGCGCCACGCCGAGCACCGACACCGCGTACTCGATCGTCGCCGTCACCCCGCCCATCGTGCCGCCGTACGCCGGGACGAGGTTGCCGACGTGTCGGCTGATGAACAGCTCGCCGGGCACCGTGTTCGTGAACAGGTTCGGCAGCAGTCGTGAGTCCGCACAGGTGATGAACAGCACAGCCGGGTTCTGACCGCCGGCGAGACCGGCGAAGAACTCGCGCTCCCGGGGGAACACCTCGCGCTCGAAGTGCTCCACCCCGCGGAGCAGACGCTCCATCACCGACCCCGGTTCGACCACGGCGGCATGCTAGCGACGTGCCCGTCAGGGGGCCTGTCACCTCCGGCTGCTAGGAAACCCGTCGTGGCGGAGATCCGGTGCGGACATTGCGGCGGCGTGCACGGAACCGTGGCCGAGGTGCGCGCCTGCGCACACGAGCCGGCGCCGGCGTCGCCCCCGGCGCCGCCGCCCGCCCCCGGCGGACCGGACCAGCCCGGCGACGGCCCGTCGGCCGATCGCCGTCGGGGACCGTGGCGGGCGGAGGAGCTCGCCGGCCCGGACGCACTCGGTCGCAGCGTCGTCGTCGCCCCCGGTGCTCCCGCCCCCGCCCCGTGGACCGACTGCCCCCGGGTGGTCGCCGGACGCGACACCCTGCCCCTGCTGCAGCAGGCCCGGAACGGTCGTCGTCGACTCGTCATCGAGGCACCGTCGACGCTCGACCCGAACGTCGCCGCACGGGCCACGGCCCCGGAGGGCACCCCGCCCTGGGAGCTCGGCGTCGGCTACACCCTCCCCGACGAACGCCTCACCCACTTGGTGTTCTCGAACGCGATCGACGCCCGGGAGCCTGGCGGGGCGCGTTGGGCCCTCCTCGACCTCGCCGTCGCCCTCGGGGCCACGGCGGGGCCACCCGGTGCCGACGTCGCTGCGCCCGACGGCTCCCCGCTCCTGCTCGACGGCGGCCCGCTCACACCGCACGACGCGACGATGCTCGGCGCCGCCGTCGTCCCCGCCGTGGCGCTGCGCGCCGGCACGCTCGGCCCGGTGCGGCCCGCAGCACCGCACGCCGACCTCGCCCCCGATCAGCTCGCGGCGGTCGCCCACACGGGCGGCGGCGCGCGGATCATCGCCCCCGCCGGTGCGGGCAAGACCCGGGTCCTCACCGAACGGGCGAGGCTGCTACTGCAGGGCTGGGGTGTCCCTGCGCGGGCGGTGTGCCTCGTGGCCTTCAACCGACGGGCGGCGGAGGAGATGCGGGAGCGCACCCGCGACCTGCCGTCGCTGCAGGTGCGCACCCTCAACAGCCTCGCCCTCGCCATCGTGAACGGGGACGGACCGTTCCTCGCCCCGGCCGGCGGACGCCGACGGCGCACCCTCACCGAGGTCGAGGTCCGCCGCATGCTCGGCGAGCTCGTGACCGTCGCCCGCCGGGCGAACAGCGACCCACTCGCCCGCTGGATCGAGGCGTTGACGGCGGTGCGGCTCGGCTTCGGCGACCCCGCCGAGGTCGAGGCCGACTTCGGCGGCGACGTGGACGGGCTCGTCGACGTCGTGCCCGCCTTCCGACGACGTCTCGAAGCGGACGGCCTGCTCGACTTCGACGAACAGGTCGTCGCCGCCGTCGAACGGCTGCTCACCGACCCGGACGCCCGCCGGATCGCCCGTGCCGCGTGCGGGGTCCTGCTCGTCGACGAGTTCCAGGACCTCACCCCCGCGCACCTCCTGCTCGTCCGGCTCCTCGCCGGCCCCGCCGCCGATTGCTTCGGCGTGGGCGACGACGACCAGACCATCTACGGCTACGCCGGCGCCCGTCCGGACTGGCTCGTCCGGTTCGCGGAGTGGTTCCCCGGCGCGGGCGACCACGCCCTCGAGGTGAACTACCGCTGTGCACCCGCCGTGGTGCGTGCCGCCACGAACACGCTGAGCCGACTCGCCGTGCGGGTCCCCAAGGCCGTCCGAGCCGCGCCCGGCCGCGCGGACGACCCCGCGGCGCTGCAGGTCACGGTGGTGGGCGATCCCGTCGCCACCACCGTCGACACGGTCACCACGTTGCTCGGCGAGGGGGTCCGCCCCGCCGAGATCGCCGTCCTCACCCGGGTCAACGCGACGCTCCTGCCGATCCAACTCCAGCTCGCGACGGCGGGCATCCCCTCCACCCGACCGGTCGAGCGGTCGTTCCTCGACCGGTCCGGCGTGCGGGCGGCGCTCGCCTGGCTCGACCTCGCCACCTCGGACCGTCTCCGGTCCACGGCCGTCGCCGAAGCGGCCCGGCGTCCGAGCCGCGGGGTCTCGGCCCGGGTCGTGGAGTGGATGGCCGAACAGCGCGACGTCGACGGCCTGCACCGGCTCGCCGACCGGCTCGCCGAACGGGACGGGGCGCGGGTCCGGGCGTTCGCCGACGACGTCGTGCTGCTCGGCCGTCTCGCCGCCACCGCGGCGACGGCCGAGGTCCTCGCCGCGGTCCGCGACCGCATCGGCCTCGGCGACGTCATGGACACGCTCGACCGCTCGCGCGGCACGGTCGACCGCTCCGCCCACGGCGACGACCTCGCCGCGCTCGTCGCCGCCGCCCGCATCGACCCGGACCCGGCGAGCTTCCCCGCGACGCTGCGGCGCGCCCTCGAGCAGGGCGTGGCCGACCCGAACGGCGTGCACCTCGCGACCGTGCACCGGGTGAAGGGGCGTGAGTGGCCCCACGTGATCGTCCACGGGGTCGACCGCGGGATGTTCCCGCACCGACTCGCTGCCGACCGCGACGAGGAACGGCGGGTGTTCCACGTCGCGCTCACCCGCAGCGCGCTCCGCACGACCGTCGTCGCGGCGGCGAACACGCCGAGCCTGTTCCTCGAGGAGATGGCGCACACCGGGAACCCGGATCCGGTCGTGGTGACCACCGCCGCGTCACCCGGTCCCGCCGCCGCAGGTGGTCGGTCACGTCCCGGCCGGCAGGGCGACCTCGGCGTCACCGCACCCGACCCCGCCGACCCCGAGGTGGTCGCCACGCTGAAGCGTTGGCGGGCCGAACGAGCCCGTCGTGACAAGGTCCCGGCCTACGTGATCATGCGGGACACGACGCTCGAGGGGATCGTCGCCCGGGCGCCGCGCACGCTCGCCGAGCTCGCCGCCTGCCCGGGGATCGGACCGACCCGGCTCGAGAACTACGGCGACGAGATCCTCGCCGTGCTCAGCTGAGCGACCCGGCGACCACCACTCCGGCACGCACGGTGGCGAGTACCGCACAGCGTCGCGGTCCGACGACGAACGGGTCGGCGTCGAGGACGACCAGATCACCCGGTCCGCCGACCCGCAACGGGGCGCACACCAGCCCGAACGCGGTTGCGAGGTCGACGCGCTCGCCGACACCGAGCTCCCGGTCGACCGCCGCAGCGACGGTTCGCAGCGGGTCGGGCCACACGACCGGGGCGTCGGACGACGCCCGCACCGGGACGCCGGCGTCGAGCAGGGACCGGACCCGGTAGAGCCACGACCGCTCCACCTCGCTCAGCGCCCCCCGGTACTTCGCCGCCCGGTCGACCACGAACGCCGGCTGCGTCACCACGGTGACGCGGGCGGCGGCGAGCGCCTCCACCTGCTCGGGGAGCACCAGCCCGGCGTGCTCGACCCGGTCGCCGGGGGCCGAAGCCCGCAACGCTGCGTCGACCTCGTCGACGTCCACGGCGTGGACAGCGGCCGCGAACCCGGCGTCGTGGGAGGCCCGCATCGCCGCGGCGACCCCGTCGAGGCCGACGGTGGGCGGCATCACCTTCGCTGCGGTGACGGTGACCCGGCCCCGCAGCTCACCCGGCGTGACCCCGGCGAGCCGGTCGGCCCCGACCATCGCCCGCACGGTCACCCGCCACGGCAGGGCGCCGAGCAGGTCGAGCGCTGCGGCGTCGTTGGTGTGGGTCGCGTCGGTGACGGCGACGACCCCGGCGGCGAGCAACGCCGCGTCGAGCTCGACGACGGCGTCGCGCAGTTCGTCCGCCGGGAGCGGCGGTGCCGTACGACCGCGCACTGCAGAGGACACCACGCGGTCGTGCCCGGTGCGATGGTGCAGGACCGCCGCTCGACCACCGACCCATGCGTCGACCTCGGCGGTCGTGGGGAGCCTGCCCTCCGCGAGGTCGGTCTCGTCGATCCCCCAGGCGCGGATCCACCCGTCGCCCGGAGCCGTCCGCAGCAGATCGGCGACGTCCGCGAGACACGACGCCGCCGACAGGTCGATCGACCGTCGGGCGGCAGCCGTCGCGAGCAGGTGCAGGTGGTCGTCCTCGAACGCCGGGAGCACGACCGCACCCGGGGGGAGCGCCGTCACACCCGGTGCACCGTGCGGGACATCGAGGGCGGCGATCCGTCCCGAACGCAGCACGACCCCGTCCGCCAGTGGGCGGACGGGGTCGAGCGTGCGGACCGTTCCGGCGAGGATCACCTCAGGCGAGGCGCTCCTCCACGAGCGGGAGCAGGTTGCGGCGCACCAGCTTGCCGGTCGAGGTGCGGGGCAGTTCGTCGAACAGCAGGATCTCCTCCGGCCGCTTGAAGCTCGCCAGGTGCTCCCTCGCGTGTGCAGCGATCGAGTCGGTGGCGACACCCGGGCGCAGCACGACCGCAGCGACGACCCGCTCGCCCCACGTCTCGTCGGGCACGCCGACCACGGCCGCCTCGACCACGTCGGGGTGCTCGTAGAGGACGGCCTCGACCTCTTCCGGGGCGATGTTCTCGCCACCGCGGATGATCATGTCGCCCGACCGGCCCGACAGGAACAGGTAGTCGTCCTCGTCGAGGTACCCGAGGTCACCCGTGTGCACCCAGCCGGACGTGTCGACGGTGACGCGCGTCTTCTCCGGGTTGCCCCAGTAGCCGTCCATGGCACGGAACGTCTTCAGCCACACCTCGCCGGGTGTGTCGCGCGGGACCTCGTTGCCCTCGGCGTCGCAGATCATCACCTCGACGTCGTCGAGGACCTTGCCGACCGAACGGAGCCGACGGAGACGCCTCTCCTGCTCCTCGGGCGTGCCCTCCCAGAGGCGGTGGTCGTCCGGGTCGAGCACCGAGACGGTCGCCGTGGTCTCCGTCTGGCCGTAGGCCTGCGAGAACGCCACCGTCCGGGGGAACGCATCGATCGCCCGGCGGATGACCGCCGGCGGCATCGGCGCAGCGCCGTAGGTGACGCCCTCGAGGCTCGACAGGTCGGCCGACGCGAACGCCGGGTCGTCGAGCAGGCGAGCCATCATCGTCGGCACGAGGAACGCGTGCGTGATGCGCTCCTCGGCGACCTTGCGCAGCCAGTCGCCCGCCTCGAACTGCCCCAGCATCGCCACGACGCGGCCCGAGTACAGGGCGATCATCGTCGAGGTCAGGCCGGCCACGTGGTACAGCGGGGCGGCGAGCAGGGTGCGCCCGTGGTCCTCGCCGTCGGCGCACTCGTTCGTGCCCATCACGTACCCGCTGATGGCCCCGTGCTTGAGCATCACGCCCTTGGGCAGGGAGGTCGTCCCGCTCGTGTACAGCAGGGTGGCCAGTGCGTCGTCGTCGACGTCCTCGACGAGCTCGAACGGCTCGGCGGCGTCGCGTGCAGCCGGGTAGTCGCCGTCGAAGTACAGCACCGACGTCAGCGACGCCGGACGGGTCGACTCGATGAGGTCGCGGTACCGCGACTCGGCGACGAGCACCTTCGTGCCGGAGTCGGCCATGAGGTGCGCCGCCTCGTCCTTCCCGGCCCGGTAGTTCATCGGGACGACGGTGCCGCCGAGGGCGGCGGTGCCGAAGAGCACTTCGAGGAAGGCAGCCCGGTTCGTGGCCAGGATGCCGACCCGGTCGCCGGCGCCGACGCCGAGTGACTGCAGCAGTCCCGCGGCCTGCGAGACGCCGGCCCGCAGCTCGCCGTAGCTGACCGGGGTGCCGTCGGAGTCGATGACCGCCGTCTGGTCGAAGCAGATCATCGAGGGGAGGTCGAGGAGCATGGCGATGTTCACGGTCCGCACGATAACGCGGACGTGACGTCCGTCTCTTCTCGTCTGCGACGGACGTCACCCGGTGATCTCGACGACCCCCTCGGCGAGCAGCATCGCCACCTCGTCCGGATCCATCCCCAGCACGTCGACGAGCACCGCGAAACTGTCCTCGCCAAGGCACGGACCGGCCTTGGTGAGCGCACCCGGGGTCCGGGAGAGCAACGCCGCCGTTCCGTCGTAGGGAACGGTCCCCTGCACCGAGTGCTGCAGCGGCACCCAGTAGCCCCGCGACCGGATCTGCGGGTCGGTGTGCAGGTCGGGGACGTCGAGCACGGGCCCGCACGGGACCGTCGGTTGCAGGCGACCGAGCACCTCGTCGAGGTCGAGCGAGCCGGTCCATGCGGCGATCGCCTCGTCGAGACGGTCCTCGGCCGCCTTGCGGCCGGCGAGGGTGGCGAGTGCGGGGTCCTGCGCCCACGGCGGGTCGCCGAGCGCGGTCCGCAGGGCCGGCCACTGCTCGTCCGTCGTCACCGCGACCGCCACCCAGCACTCCCGCCCGTCGGAGCGGGGCCGACACGGGTACACGCCGTGGGGTGCGGCGTCGTCGTCGCGGTTGCCGTGTCGGGCGGCGATCTCACCGCTGTGCTCGAAGGCGAGCAGTTCCGGTCCGAGGAACTGCAGCGCCGCCTCGAACTGGGCGAGATCGAGGTGCTGCCCCTCACCCGTGCGACGACGGTGGTCGAGGGCGGCGACGACCGCGGCGGTGCAGTACCGCTGGCAGATGAAGTCGGTGTAGGCGCCGTAGACACTCACCGGGTCCCGATCGGGCCAGCCGATGACGTGGTAGAAGCCCGACAGCGAACCCATGAGGTTGCCGAAGCCCCGGTAGTCGGCCCGGGGGCCGGTCTGGCCCTGCATGCAGGTCGACAGCATGACGATGGACGGGTTCCGGGCCGACAGCGCCGCGTAGTCGAGCCCCCACGCCCGCAGCGTCTTGGGTGTGAAGGACTCGAGCACCACGTCGGCCCAGTCGACGAGCCGGAGCACGATCTCCCGGGCCTCGGGCCGACCGAGGTCGAGGCCGAGGCCGAGCTTGCCGGCGTTCATGTTGGCGCAGAAGTGGCTCGTGTTGAGCCCAGGCTCACCGCCGAGGAAGGGCGGCGTGAGGCGCAGGATGTCCGGCCGGACCGACGACTCGACCTTGATCACCGTCGCCCCGTGCGCGGCGAGGTAGCCCCCCGTCATGGGCCCGACGCCGACCCAGGACAGGTCGAGGACCCGCAGCCCGGCGAACGCGTCGTCGGCGACCTCGGACCCGACCGGCGCGGGCACACGCCGCTCCGCAGCGAGCACCTCCTCGCTGTGCTCACCCACCCGCGGCGCCCGTCCGGTGTCGGCGAGCGGGGTCCGGGTGGGCAGCACCCAGCGGCCGGCGTGGTGGATCGTCGTGCCGTCGTGGTCGACCGGGGTGAAGTACCCGCGGGCGGCGAGCTGCTCGTCGGCGCGCAGGTCGGCCATCGTCGTCACCGGGGCGATGAGCATCAGCCGTTCGAGCGCGACCTCGTAGATCTCCGCCTTCGTGTGCCGGGCGAACAGGCGCCCGATCGTGTCGGAGATCCCGTCGAAGAACCGCTTCGCGATCTCCGGACCCTGCGCGTCGATCGCGGCGAAGTTCACGGTCTCGAAGTCGGTGGTGATCACCTCGGGGTCGGCGACCCCCTCGCGGTCGGCCCAGTCGAACAGGTACCGCATCATCGCCCCGCCGATCGGCCCGCCGAGGGGGAGGATCGTGAGGTGGCCGTCGATGCACGGGGTCACCATGCGGAACCTGGCGTGGCTGTACGCGCCGAGCCCGCCCATCCGCCCGAGCTCGCGTCCCTCGAGCAGGTGGAACGCCTGCGCGTTCATCAGCGTGCGGATGCCGGCGAGCTGCGCCGACACGTCGACGTGCTGGCCGACACCCGTCCGGTTCGCATGGAGCAGGGCGATCAGCGACTGGGCGGCCGCCTCTGCGGATGCGTGGCGGTAGAGCTGCGGCACCGAGATGCGCACGGGCGCACGGTCCGGGTCGCCGCACAGCCACATCAGCCCGCACATCGCGGCGACCACGAGATCGGGGCCGTCGAGGCCGGCCTCGGCGTAGGGGCCGGTCCGACCGAACGGGGTGATCGACGTGACGACGAGCCGCGGGTTCGCGGCGAGCAGCACGTCCGGTCCGATGCCACGGGCCTCGAGCCAGCCCGGCGGGAACGACTCGAGCACCACCTCCGCACCGCGCACGAGCTCGAGCAGGCGGTCACGGTCGGCGGCGTCGTCGAGGTCGAGCACGACCGAGCGCTTGCCCCGGTTCTGGAACGACCAGGTGGCGTTCGCCTCGGGGTCACGGACCCCGCGATCGAGGAACAGGTTCCGGGAACGACCCGGATCACCGCCGGGGGGTTCGACCTTGACGACGTCGGCACCGAGGTCCGCGAGGATCTTCCCCGCGAGCCATCCGCGGTCCGTCGTCAGGTCGATGACCCGGTACGGGTGCAGCGCCGTCGTCGCCATCGGGAACCCCCTGCCCCTCGGCCGTCTGCTCAGTCGCGTCGAAGCATCGCACGCGCGAGGCGTGCTTCGACGACCAAACCCGCGTCGAGGGGGAGGTCGCCGGCGCTGCGCAACGCCCGCTTCGCCGCCCGGAGCGCTGCGGGGTCACAGGCCGCCCACCGGCGGGCGACGTCGAGCGCGGCGGACTCCACGTCGTCGACGACGGCGTGCACGATGCCGACGCGGAGCGCCTCGGCGGCATCGAGGTTGCGGGCGGTCGCCACGATCGGCAGCGCCGCCGCTGGTCCGACGACCTTGGTGAGGCTCTGCGTTCCACCGGCAGCGGGGAGCATGCCGAGCTTCGTCTCCGGCAGGCCGACGACGGTGTCGGGGGCGGCGAGTCGGACGTCGCACAGCAAGGCCATCTCGAGACCGGCGGCGAGGGAGTAGCCGTGCAGGGCGACGACGACGGGTACGGGAAGGTCCCACAGCGGACCCCACGGGTCGCGGTCCCAGCGGATGCGCCGCGCCTCGAAGACGCTGTCGGCCGACCCGAACTCGGTGAGGTCCGCCCCGGCGGAGAAGTGCCGCCCGTTCGCCCGGAGCACCATCGCCCGGGCATGCGGGAGGTCCCGCACCGCGAGGAACGCCTCGATGAGCGCGTCGCGCAGCGCGACGGTGACGGTGTTGAGCCGATCGGGCCGGTCGAGGGCGACGACCACGACCCCGGCGTCGTCGACGTCGAAGGTCAGCACGGGGCCACCGTCGGCACGGTCACCGGGGCGTCGAACCACGAATCGTCCCACGAGGTCGCCGCGGCGCCGTACGGCTCCCTCGGTGCCGTCGGCAGCGCGGCGAGCAGTTCGACCGCGCCACGCAGGCTGACCTCGAGGTGCGCGGGCGACCAACCGTGCTCCCGGCCGACCACCGCTGCGACCGTCGTGGCGAAGGCGAGCGCGCCGGCGAGCGGGTCCGGCCAGGCGAACGGTGCGGCACGCAGTCGGCCGTCACCCCGGTCGCCGAACCCGGCGATCGCGTGGATCCCGCCGCCATAGGCGACCCAGTCCCGCTCAGGTGCCCCGATGGGGAACGCCGGCATCGACACGGTCACGAGGTCGGGTCGCAGCCGCCGCAACGCCGCCGGGTCGATGCCGAGGTTCTCCGCCACCCGTGGCGAGAAGTTGTCGAGGACGACGTCGGCGCGGGCGACGGCCTCCTCGAAGCGGGCCCGGTCGGCAGGGACCCGGAGGTCCCAGTCGGCGACGGTCTTGCGGCGGTGCAGAAGGGAGAAGTGGGTGCCGTCGCCGGTGCCGTCGCCGGGCCCGGCCCGCATCCCGTCGCGGCGACACGCCGGTTCGACCTTCGTGACCGTCGCGCCGAGCTCGGCGAGGAGCCACGAACAGAACGGTCCGCCCCACAGCACGGTCAGGTCGACGACGTCGATCCCGGCGAGCGGGGCCTCGCGGCACCGGTCCGGGGCGCGCCACGCCCTCGGGCCGCTCGCCGGCCACGAGCCGGCGCGGATCCCGCCGACCGGGTCGGGAGCGGCGTCGTCGACGGCGTCGCGCCAGCGTCGGAACGGGGTCACCGGGAGCCGCCACTCCTGGGCGCGGCGGGCGACCTCATCGGCGTCGAGCGGCGCCGTCCCGTCCGCCTTGAGCAGGTCGACGAGCCGGTCGAAGTCGTCGTGGTCGTCCACCGTGCCGTCGACGAGCACGGCGCCGTCGCCGACCGGGACGACCCGGGTGGTCGGTGCGACCCCACCGTGGAGGAGCCGGGGTGCGAGCGTGTGCGCAGCGACCCGGGCGGCGTCGACCCGCACGGCCGCGCCGGCCCGGTGTCCGGCGAGCGCCGCACCGACGAGCACGGCCCCGGTGACGGCATCGCAGACACCGGCGGGCAGATCGGCGGGGGGGATCGGGCCTGGGGCCTCGACCAGCTCCGCACCCGGAACGCCGGGCCGACCGCCGCCGCCGGGCCCTCGCACCACGAGGTCACCCGCGCGCCGGGCCACCCGGGCGCCGACGCAGCCGGACGGCGGGTCGGGAGCGGACGCGCCGAAGGTCTCGAACAGCGACCGGGCGGCGACGAGGGACGGTCGATGGCCCGCCACCGCCACCCGGGCGCCCTCGAGCGGCGGTCCGCGGTGCCCGGTGGTCGTCACCGACGGCACGGCCGCCTCACCGACCGGCGAAGTCGGCGGGGCGCTTGGCGAAGAACGCCGCAAGCCCTTCCGCCCGGTCGGCGGAGGTGGCGAGCAGCGTGTTCAGGTCGCCTTCGAGCCGTAGCCCGTCACGGAGCGGCAGCTCCGCCCCCCGGTGGACGGCGTCCTTCGCGAACTCGAGCGCGAGCGGGCCGATCGTCGTGAGCCCGGCGACGATCTCTCCGGTCGCCGTGTCGACGTCGTCGGCGATCGCCGAGCAGAACCCGCAGGCGACCGCGTCCCCGGCGGTGAGCGGCGTGCCGAGGAGCAGCATCGCCGTCGCCCGGGCGGTACCGACCGCCCGGGGCAGTCGCTGGGTGCCGCCCCAACAGGGCAGCCGACCGCCCTCGACGACGTCGTCGAGGACGAAGGTGGTGTCGGGTGCGACGACCCGGACGTCGGCCGCGAGGACGAGCTCGAGACCCACCGACGCGCACCGACCGCGCACCGCCGCGACGACCGGCACCCGGAGGCGGGCGAGCGACGCTGCGGGGTCGACGCCGAGAGCGACCGGGTCGAGGTCGTCCGCCGCACCGGTGCAGAAGTCGGGTCCGCCCCGGAGCACGACCACCCGGACCGTCCGGTCCTCGACGAGCGCGTCGACGACGCCCGCGACTGCGGACGCCGTCGCTGCGGTCAAGGGCCCGTCCGGCAGGGTGATCGTCCGGACCGTGCCGTCGGCCGCCGCCTCGACGATGCCAGGGCGTGGCGTCACGACGGCTCGGGTGATCAGTCCGCGGACTTGGTCTGCTTCGGCTGGACCTGCGCCATCTCGGCGCCGCCGACCGTCAGGCAGCCCGCCCCGGCCTTGGTGACGAGCACCTCTATACCCGACGCCTCGTCGGTGTACCGCTTGCCGACCTGCAACTGGCCGGCGCCCGCCGCGTCGTACTCGATGGTGGCGTCGCCACCCTTGGTGACCACCACTTCTGCGGTCCCGGTCTCGAACTTCAAGCGCTCACCGGCCTTGGTCGGCATCAGTGACCTCCTTCACATGGCAGCAGATGGAGCGACTGTACCGCGGCTCGTCCGTCGGACCGACAACCGACGCTGCGCCTACGATGCGCGGCACGGCCGGACGGCCGGGTTGCGGACCGGGGAGCGGGACATGGCGGGCGGCGGCTACGAGGAGATCGACTACCGGATCGAGGGCAACGTGGCGATCGTCACGATCGACCGGCCCGAGGCGCGCAACGCCCTCACCTGGACCACCTACGCCGAACTCGAGGACGCCGTCCGCACGAGCGGCACCGGCGACCGCTCCGAGGTCCGCTGCCTCGTGATCACCGGGAACGGGACGGCGTTCTGCTCCGGCGACGACGTGAAGCAGGTGATGGGCGGCGGCGACCGCCCGCCGGTGTCGGTCAGCGGACCGCGCGTCCCCCGGCTCACCCCCGCGGCGGACGCGCTGTTGCACACCGACCTGCCGATCGTCGCCGCGGTGAACGGCGCCGCGGTCGGCTGGGGGATGGAGCTCGCGCTCATGTGCGACCTGCGCGTCGCGTCGGAGCGGGCGAAGTTCGGTGAGTTGTTCGTGCTCCGTGGGTTGTGCACCGACGTGCCGGGGATCGGGCGGCTCGCTGCGGTCGTCGGCCGGGAGAAGGCGGCCGAGCTGGCGTTCACCGGCGCGATCGTCGACGCCGAGGAGGCAGCACGCATCGGCCTCGTCGGACGGGTCGTGCCCCACGACGACCTGCTGCCGACGGCGCTCGAACTCGCGGGAAGGATCGCCGCCAACCCGCCGCTCGCCGTGCAGGCCATCAAGCGGGGCATGCGCAAGGCGCTCGACCCGGACTGGGACGACCTCGGCGAGTGGGTGTCGTCGACGCTCGGCCGCCTCTTCCTCACCGAGGACCACCGCGAGGGAGTGAAGTCGTTCCTCGAGAAGCGCCCCGCCCGCTACACGGGCCGCTAGCGAGCGGCCTCCACGAGCAGGACGTCGCGGGCCGGTAGCCTTGATCTCCACATGTCTGCCCTCCCGCCGCTGCGGCTCCTGTTGCGCTCCGAGAGCGGCCGACGCTTCTTCCGCTACTGCGTCGTGTCCGGGTGGAACGTCGTGTTCGGACAGATCCTCCTGTTCGGCGTGCACCTGTGGGTCGAACGACCAGGCGCGGCGAACGTGATCGCCGTGGTCGCCGGTCTCGGCCCCGCCTACCTCGTGAGCCGTCGATTCGTGTGGGAAGCGACCGGCAGCCACAGCGTGACGGGCGAGATGCTCCCGTTCCTCGGGCTCACGGTGCTCGGCACCATCACCTCGACGGTCGCCGTCGAGATCGCCGGCGCGGTCACCGACGTCCGGATCGCGGTGAACCTCGCGAGCCTCTCGGCGTGGTTCGGTGTGTGGGTGGTCAAGTACGTGCTCCTCGACCGGATCATCTACCGGCGGCGCAACGCACTCGTCGCCCACTGAGGGCGACCGCTCCGGTCGCTGCGATCCGCTACGGTCCGGCCCATGGCCGACCATCTGCCCCCCCTCAGCGCCGACGAGGTGCTCACCACCACCCGAGCCGTCCGGAAGCGGCTCGACCTCGACCGGCCGGTGCCGCTCGACCTCATCACCGAGTGCGTCGCCGTCGCCCAGCAGGCACCGACGGGTTCGAACACCCAGCGCTGGCACTTCGTGGTCGTCACCGATCAGGCGAAGAAGGAAGCGCTCGGCGCGATCTACGCGAAGGCGTTCGACACCTACCGCACCTCGCCGATGTACGCCGGTGCGATCCGCACGGGTGACGCGGCGCGCGACGCCCAGCAGGAGCGGGTCGGCGCCTCCGCCGACTACCTCGCCGATGTGATGGGCCGTGCCCCGGTGCTCGTCATCCCCTGTGTGGAGGGGCGGATCACCCACGTCTCGACCGCTGCGGGGACGCTCGGCAGCATCATCCCGGCCGCGTGGTCGTTCATGCTCGCCGCCCGGGCCCGCGGGCTCGGCACCTGTTGGACGACGCTGCACCTGATGCACGAGCAGGAGGCCGCCGACGTGGTCGGCATCCCCTACGACAAGGTGACCCAGGTGCTGCTGACCCCGGTTGCGTTCACGAAGGGCACCGACTTCAAGCCGGCGACCCGTCCCGCGCCGGAGTCGATCATGCACGTCGACGCCTGGTGAGCGAGGCGGCCCCGTCGATGCGGGCCGACCTCGCCGCTGCGGCCGAGGCCGCTCGGGGGTTCCTCCCCCCCGAGGAGGGGCGCGCCCTGTTCGCTGCCGCCGCCGGGGTGCCGGCGACGGTCGCCGGCCCGTTTCTCGAGATCGGCAGCTACTGCGGACGGTCTGCGCTGTTCCTCGGCGCGGCTGCGGAGGCACGGGGCACGGTGCTGTTCTGCGTCGACCACCACCACGGGTCGGAGGAGAACCAGCCCGGGTGGCCCTGGCACGAACCGGACCTCGTCGACCCGGCGACCGGGCGCCTCGACACGCTGCCGACGTTCCGGCGCACGGTGGAGGCGGCCGGACTCGGCGACACCGTCGTCGCGGTCGTCGGGGCGTCGACCACGGTCGCCCGTCACTGGACGACCCCGCTCGCCTTCCTCTTCGTCGACGGCGGCCACGGAAGCGACCCGGCGCACGACGACTTCGAGCAGTGGGCCCCGAAGGTGGCACCCGGCGGTCGGCTCGCTGTGCACGACGTGTTCCCCGACCCCGCTGACGGCGGTCGGCCCCCCTACGAGGTCTGGTGCCGGGCGCTGGCGTCGGGAGCGTTCGAGGAGATCTCGGTCTGCGGTTCCCTGCGCGTGCTCGAACGCCTCGATCGCGCGCTGGCCGTCACCCGACGGCCGTGACGTCGTCGACGACGGGGTCGACGAGCAGTCGGGAACCGGGGCTCGCTCCCGTGAGCGCGTCGGCGGCGAGGACCACCGCGGCGGACGTGTACGTCGACAGCTCGCGATCCGGGAACGTCACCGCGTCCGGGTGCACGAGCCCCGTCCAGTAGCGGCCGGTCGCCGGGTCACGGTGGGCTCCCGCCCACCGGAACAGGTCGACGGCCGTCGACCGGTCACCGACGGCGAGGTGCGCCAGCGCGCACTCGCAGGTCTCCGCCGCGGTGACCCACGGTTGGTCGCTCACGCAGCGGACGCCGTGCCCCTCGAGCACGAACGTCGCCCGGCGTTCCTCGAGCCGCCGTCGCGCGACCTCGCCGGTGACGACGCCCGCGAGGACCGGGTAGTACCAGTCCATCGCCCAGCGATGCTTCGGCGCGAACGCCTCCGTCTCGGCGGTGCGGATCGTCGTGGTGAGCCGTGCGAGCGCGGCGCGCCAACCCGGTCGGGGCTCGCCGAGCAGGTCCGCGAGCGCGAGAGCGTCCCCGAGGCTGCGGGCGATGCTCGACGACCCGGTGAGGAGCGCGAACGGCCAGGGCGTGCCGTCACCGTGGCGGGCCCAGAGGACCTCGCCGCGGGGGGTCTGCAGTCCGAGCACCACGGCGATCGCCCGGTCGATCATCGGCCAGAACCGTTCGGCGAGCGTCCGGTCGCCGGTGCAGGCGACGAGGTGGCGGACCCCGGTCGCCGGATAGGCGCAGCAGTTCGCGTCGACCTTGTCCTCCTCGACCCGGTCGGCGAGGTAGTAGCGGTGCCAGGAGCCGTCGGGGCGTTGCCGGGCCTCGAGCCAGGCGAACGCCCGCACGGCGTCCTCGATCCGACCGCCGACGGTCAGCGCCATCGCCGCCTCGGTGTGGTTCCACGGGTCGGCGTGACCGCCGGGGAACCACGGGATCATCCCGTCGTCGAGCTGCCAGTCGGCGATCCCGTCGACGGTCCGACCGAGTTCGACGGCCGCCACGACGTCCTCGACGTCACGCAGCCACACGGGCGGGTTCCCTCACGGCGTAGAGCACGAGGCTCTTCGGCACGAACGGTCGGAGCAGCGTCTCCGCGATCCGGGTGGCGACCGGTCGGCGGACGATGTCCCACACGAGCAGCCGGTGGTAGGCGCGCACGAACGGGTGGTCGTCGTCGCCGATGCCGACCGCGCACCGCAGCCACCAGTACGGCGTGTGGAGCGCATGGGCCCGGCCGATGCCGACCGGTCGGAACCCGGCGCTGCGCAACCGGGTCTCGAGCACGGCCCGCGTGTAGATGCGCACGTGGCCGCCGACCGCTGCGGGTGCGTGGTAGTCCTCCGAGAGCCGCCAGCACACCGCTTCGGCGAGCCAGGCGGGCACGGTGACGGCGATCGTGCCGCCGGGACGCACGACCCGGGCGAGCTCGGCGAGCGCGGCGACGTCGTCGGGGACGTGCTCGAGCACCTCCGACGCGATGGCCCGGTCGAAGGACCCGGCCGCGAAGGGGAGGGCGGTCACCGAACCCCGCACCGCACCGGCACCGGCGCCGGGGAGCGCCTCGCCGGCCTCGGCCATCGCGGCGAACGTGGCCCGGCACGCCGTGAGGTCGTCGTGCCGGGGGTCGACCCCCACCGTGTCGGCACCGCGGCGGAACGCCTCGAACGCGTGACGTCCGAGGCCGGCGCCGATGTCGAGCAGCCGATCCCCCGCTTCGAGGCCGAGGCGGTCGTAGTCGACGGTCAGCACGGCCGGTCCGGCGTCATGGCGATCGTGCGGCGGTACTCCTCGACGGTGCGCTGCGCCATGATCCGCCAGCTCCAGTTCTCCACCACGCGTCGCCGCCCTGCGGCCCCGACCCCGGCCCGCAGCTCGGCGCCCCGTCCGAGGGTGGCGCGCAGCCCGTCGGCGAGTGCGGCGACGTCCCCGGCGGCGACCACGAACGCCGTCTCGCCGTGCGGGCCGACCACCTCGGGCAACGCGCCGCCGTCGGTGGCGACGAGCGGCACCCCGCAGGCCTGCGCCTCGATCGCGGGGAGCGAGAACCCTTCGTACAGTGACGGGACGCACGCGACCTCGGCGGAGGCGTACAGGTCGACGATCGCGTCGTCGTCGACCCCCGACACGTTGGTGACGGCGTCCTGCAGCCCGAGCCGGTCGATGGTGCGGGCGGACTCGCCGCCCTCCTTGCGCCGGCCGATCACCACGAGGTGGGTCTCGGGTCGTTCCTCCCGCAGCACGGCGAGCGCCTCGAGCAGGAAGCGCTGTCCCTTGAGCGCCACGTCGGCCGACGCGGTGGTGACGATGCGGCCGGGGACGACGGGGACGGCGGGTCGGGGGGCGAACAGGTCGACGTCGACACCGACGGGGATCGTCGCCATGCGGTCGGGGCGGACCCCGAACTCGGTGCAGATGTCGCGGTGGGAGTTCTCCGACACGGTGATGATCCGCGGCATCCGCCGGGCGACCCGGACCTGCATGCGGGTGAACCCGTGCCAGCGGGCCTTCGCCCAGCGTTCCCGCCGGTTGCGGGCGTGCTCCATCTCGAGGCGACGGTCGACGGTGATGGGGTGGTGCACGGTCGCGACGAGCGGCAGTCCCGTGCGGAGGATGCCGAGCATCCCGTAGCCGAGGCACTGGTTGTCGTGGACCACGTCGAAGTCGGCGACCCGGTCACGGAGGTGTCGCCAGGCGCGCAGCGAGAACGAGAGCGGCTCGGGGAACGAGCCGGACATGAACACGCCGACCTCGACCGCGTCGATCCAGTCGCGCAGCTCCCACCAACCCGGCATTCGCATGGGGTGGTGGTCGTTGTAGATGTCGAGGCTCGGCAGCCGGGTGAGCGGCACCCGCTCGTCGAGCAGCGGGTACGGCTGTCCGCCGAGCACCTCGACGTGGTGCCCGAGGTCGGCGAGTGCCTTCGTGAGGTGACGCGTGTAGACGCCCTGGCCGCCGACGTGCGGTTTGCCCCGGTAGCTCAGGTAGGCGATCCGCAACGGCGCGTCGTGGACGGCGTCCGGGCGGGGCGGGGGGCTCGGCACTGGACCACTGTTCACGGTGGTCCCGTTGGACGCAAGGCGCGGCGGTGGCGCGCCCTACGATCGGCGGCCGTGCGGGCGTTGGTGCAGCGGGTGCTCGAGGCGTCGGTGACCGTGGTCGACGACGACGGCGGGCGTGAGGAGTCCGGTCGGATCGGGCCGGGCTTGTGCGTGCTCGTCGGGGTCACCCACGGGGACGGCGTCGAGGAGGCACGGCGGCTCGCCGCCAAGATCTGGAACCTGCGGGTCATGGCCGACGACGACGGGGTGATGAACCGTTCGGTCGGTGAGACGACCGGTGCGGTGCTCGTCGTCTCGCAGTTCACCCTGTACGGCGACACCGAACGGGGTCGACGGCCGAGCTGGGTGGCGGCGGCTCGACCGGAGCACGCCGAACCGCTCGTCTCCCTCGTCGTCGACGAACTGCGGGCGCTCGGTGCGACCGTCGGCACCGGACGGTTCCGCACCCACATGGAGGTGGCGCTCACGAACGACGGTCCGGTCACGCTCCTGATCGAGGTGTGACCCGTCGGTCCGTCCGCCGGTCGGCGTAGATCGCCCCGGCGACGAGGCCGAACGCTACGCCCAGCCACGGCCACGGGCCGGTGCGGACCGCCGGCGTCGTGCCGGTGCGACGTTCGACCGTCGCCCGCAGCACCCGGGCCTCCGAGGTGCCCGTGCGGTCGAGGACCGTGCCGTCCGGGTCGACGACGGCGGAGAACCCCGTCGGCGCCGCCTGCAGCACCCAGCGGTCCGACTCGATCGCCCGCAGACGTGAGGAAGCCACCTGCTGGGACTGCACGATCGTGAGCCAGTACGACGAACCGTTCGTCGGGTTGAGGAGCACCTCGCCGCCGTCGCCGACGCCGTCGCGGGCCCGTCGTTCGAAGAACACCTCCCAGGAGATGACGATCGCGAGTCGACCGACCGGGGTGTCGAGGCGGGCCGGTCCGGTCCCGGCCCGCGCGTCGCGTGGGATGAACGTCGACGCCGCACCGCCCGACAGCAGGTCGACGGCGCCGCGGAACGGCACGTACTCGCCGAAGGGGACCCGCTGCACCTTGTCGTAGCGGTCGGTGAAGGTGCCCTCCGGGGTGATCACGAGGCTCGCGTTCCGGAAGTGGTCGTCGAACCCCTCGACCACACCGGGGACGACCGTCGCGTCGAGGCGACGGGCGAGCGCCGCGAGCTCCGCACCTTCCGGTGTGTCCTCGACGAACCCGTCGACGGTGACGACGTTCTCGGGCCACAGCACCAGGTCCACCGGCCCGGTGATCCCCTCGGTCGCCTGGACGTGACGGCGGTACGGCAACGCCGGGTCGGTGTCGACCGCACGGGTGCGTTGGGGTCCGCCCCCTTGGACGACGGCGACGTCGAGCGTGCCCACGGTGCGTGCCCGGGGGAGGAGGGTCGCAGCCGCGACGATGACGACGGTGCACGCGAGCCCGATCGCGACGGCGCGACGGTGGCGCAGCAGCGCCGCCCGCAACGCCACCCCGCCGCCGACCACGACGAGCGTGACGAGCACGCCACCCCCGAGGCGGGCGACCACGGCGAAGGGGCTCGCCGCCTGGCCCATCGGCACGGTCGAGAGCGGCACCCCACCGAAGGGGAACGACCAGCGGGCGAACTCGGCGAGGGCGAGCGCCCCCGGGAGGGCCAGCCAGCGCCACGGCCGCCGGCCGGGCACGACGGCGGCGGCCACGCCGGGCGCGGCGGACAGGACGAACGCTGCGGCGACGTACCCGGGCGGCGAGAAGTCGAGCATCCACACGGTCGACGGCGCGAGCCACCCGACCCCGGCGAGCCAGCCGACGGCGAACCGGCCCCGGCGACCCGTGCCCTCGAGTGCGACGTCCAGCACGGCGACGGCGACGAAGGCGAGCGGCCACCAACCCCACGGCGGAACGGAGGCGGCGAGGAGCAGGCCGCCACCGACGGCCGTGCCGAGCCGGCGTCCGTTGCGTCGGAGCCGTCCCGTCACGCGGTGCGGTCCCCACCGTCGAGGAGGCGACCCGCTGCCGTGCGACCCGACACGATGCACGCCGGGATCCCGAGACCGCGCAACGCTGCGCCGGCGAGCGCGACGCCGGGGAGCGCCGCCGCGAGCGCTGCCTCGGCGGATTCGACGCGAGCGAGGTGGCCCGGGCGGTACTGGGGGAGCGACGCGTCCCAGCGGTGCACGCGGGCGTCGGTCGGGCGGGCGGTGATCCCGAGCAGGGTGACGAGGTCGGCGCGCACCGCGTCGAGGAGCTCGTCGTCGGTGAGGCGGGTGCAACGCGTGTCGTCGCTCCGTCCGACCGACACCCGCAGCCGTACGACACCGTCGCCGCCCTGGTGCGCCCACTTCGACGACGCGAACGAGCAGGCGGTCACCAACAGGCCGGCGGACCGGGGCACGAGCAACCCGGACGCGTCGAGGGGCACCGCAACGTCGGCCACCCGGTAGGCGAGCGCGGCGATCGCTACCGAGGCGTAGCGGAGGTCGGCGAGCACGGCCGCCGTCGCGGGCGCCTCGGCGGCGAGCAGTCCGGCCCCGACCGCGGCGGGGGCGGCGAGCACGACCCGGTCGGCCCGTTGCGGCCCCTTCGGGGTGTCCACCTCGTACCCCGTCCCCGCCCGCCGGAGCGCGGTCGCGGGCGTCGAGCCGTGCACGCGGTCGGCACCGATCGATTCGACGAGCCGTTCCACGAGTCGGCCGGTTCCGGTCAGCGGGGTGAGGAACACGGGAGTCGCGCTCGCGGTCGCAGCGCGCAGCGTCGTGCGCAGCGCTCGCACGAGACTCGCGTCGGTGCGGGCGGCGGCGGCGAGCTGCGCTGCACCGCACTGGAGGCTCAGCTCGTCGGCGTCGCCGGCGTTCACCCCCGACAGCAGCGGGTCGACGAGCCGTTCGAAGACCTCGTCCCCGACGCGGCGGCGCACGAGTGCGCCGACCGACTCGTCGTCGGTGTGGTCCCGTTCGGGGTCGTCGGGGGCGCGGTCGAGGTCGGCGGCGACCGCCCGCAGCCCGTCCGCGCTCAGCAGGCCGGAGTGGGCGAGGGCGTCGAGGTCGGTGGGCACGCCGAGCACGAGACCCTCGGGGAGTCGACGGGCGACGCCGTCGTGCCACACGAGCGCCGAGCCGATCGCCGGGCTGGTCAGCTCGTCCTCGAGGCCGAGCTCCCGGCAGAGCTCCACGGCACCGGGGACCCGGGCGAGGAACGCGTCGGCGGCCTCGTCGAGGGCGACGCCGGCGAACGGCGTGGTCTGGAGCTTCCCGCCGGGGCGTCCCGCGTCGAGCACGACGACGTCCGCGCCGCGACGGGTGGCCTCCCAGGCGGCGGCGAGGCCGGCGATGCCGCCGCCGACGACCACGACCCGCACGGCGGTCATCGTTCGTCGGTGGTGTCCGACCAGGTGTGCACGAGGTCGACGAGGCGGGCGAGCACGTCGGGATCGGTCTCCGGCAGCACCCCGTGCCCGAGGTTGAAGACGTGCCCCGGATGGCCGCCGTTGCGCCGCAGCACGTCGGTGGCCTCCGCGGCGACGGCGTCCCAACCGGCGAGGCAGACCGCCGGGTCGAGGTTGCCCTGCAGAGCGTGCCCGTCGCCGACCCGGGTACGGGCCGCGTCGAGCGGGACGCGCCAGTCGACCCCGACGACGTCGGCGCCGGCGTCGCGCAGCAGCGGGAGCAGCTCGCCGGTCGTCACACCGAAGTGGATCTTCGGGACGCCGAGGTCGTCGAGCGCCGCGAACACGCGCTGCGAGTGCGGGAGGACGTGCCGGGTGTAGTGCGCCGGGTGCAGCGCCCCGGCCCAGCTGTCGAAGAGCTGTACGGCGGAGGCGCCGGCGGCGACCTGGGCGCGCAGGGAGGCGATGGCGTAATCGGCGAGCCGGCCGAGCAGCGCGGCGAAGAGCTCCGGGTCGCCGAGCATGAGCGCCTTCGTGCGCGTGTAGGTCCGTGACGGGCCGCCTTCGACGAGGTAGCTGGCCACCGTGAACGGTGCGCCGGCGAACCCGATGAGCGGTACCGGCAGCTCCGCGGTGAGGAGCCGCACGGTCTCCTGCACGTAGGGGACGTGCACGTCGGGGTCGAACGGCGGCAGTCGATCGAGGTCGTCGGCGTCGCGGAACGGCTGCTCGGCGACCGGTCCCACGCCGGGGCGGACGTCGACGCCGAACCCGACGGCGGCGACGGGCACGACGATGTCGGAGTACAGGATCGCCGCGTCGACGCCGTATCGGCGTACCGGTTGAAGGGTGATCTCGGTGGCGAGCGCCGGGTCGCGCACCGCCTGCAGGATCGAGCCGGTCCCGCGGATGGCCCGGTACTCGGGCAGGGATCGTCCGGCCTGGCGCATGAACCACACGGGCACGCGGTCGTGGGGTCGGCGCCGGCAGGCGGCGAGGAACGGCGAGTTCTCGGGGGTGTGTCCAAGCATCGGTGGTGGGGTCAACGGTTCGAAGGGATTCGGAGACGTCTGGCCCAGGCGGGTTCGGCGCGGAGTCGGGCGGCGACGCTCGCGGCGGCGGCGTCGGCGGCGGCGGTCGGGTCGTCGTGGCCGCCGGTCGCCTGCTCGAGGACGAGCACGGGCGCATCGGCACCGTGGATGCGGGCGACTTCCCGCCGGAGTTGGCGGCGTTGCCACCACAGCGCCGTGGCTGGGACGACGACGACGACGACGTCGAACCCGAGGCCGGCGACGAGGTCGGCGTTGGTCGCCGACCAGGCGGACGCCTCGACGTACCGTCGGGCGCCGATCGTCACCGGGGTGTTCGCCCACCGGTCGCTGCGGGCGGCACGGACCGCGGTCTCGGTGGTGGTGCCCGGGTGGTCGTCCCTGCCGAACACGATGCGGCGGCCATCGGGGAGTCGCACCGTGCACAGCCACAGCCCTTCCGGCCAGCCATCGTCCGTCCGCCGGTCGGCGTCGGTCGTGGCGTGGCGCGGGGTGACCCCGATCGGCACGGTGGTGGGCACGGGGCGGACCCCGTCGAGGATCAGGCCGGGTCGGGGTGGGCGTCGGAGCGTGGCGCGCAGGGCGAGCACCGGGTCGGCGGGTCGACGGGAGGTGGGCGGACCCGCCGTCGCCGGCGTCACGACTTCGGTCGCCGTCGCCTCGGTGCGGAGCGCCCCCGTCGGTCGCCCGCGGCGGAGCCCGACGGCGAGGTCGGCGCCGGCGCCGGTCCCGACGACGAGGTCGGCGGTGCGCGGGTCCCACCCGGTGCCGGTGGCGAGGCCGTCGAGCGCGCCGGCGAGCCAGGCCGCGGAGGTCGGGCCGCCCGCGCCGAGCACGAGGGCGACGGCCGCGGCGGGTCCGTCGGCGGTGTCGTGTCGCTCGTCGGCCACCGGGGCATGCTCCCACGGTGTCGGGCCGGCGGGCGATTCCGTCTGCGGTCGGCGCCCGGTCATCGGTCGTTCCGCAGCACGAGGCCCTTGTAGCCGTCGCGGAAGCCGCAGCGGCGGAGGTCGGCGGCGAGCGGCGACGAGGCGACGGGGACCCCGTCGATGCGGGTCAGCTCGATCTGGCGGACGCGTCGCTGGTCGACGAGGGTGCGCAGCAGTCCCGGCCAGTCCGGGTGGTCCGCCGCCGCGGGGAACGTGAGGAGCGATCGACCGCCCCGGTCGAGGTGGGCGATCGCCTGCCCGTCGACGACGACGACGTGGGCACCGGCGGCGCGTGCGGGCCGGCCGGCGGAGGGCGGCCAGGGCAGTGCGGCGCCGAAGGGTTGCGCCGGGTCGGTGACGGCGAGGACGACGCTGACGGGCTCCTCCGGGTCGGGTTCCCGGTAGGACCGGAGGCGGTCCACGGCGCCCGGGAGGGCGAACTGGGCGGCGCCGAGGCCGGCGACGAAATAGCCGCGCCGCACCTGCCCGCGCTCCTCGAGCTCGCGGAGGACCGGGTACACGCCGGCGAACCCGCCGTCGGCACCCTCGCCGAGGGCCGCCTCGCGGGTGAGGACCCCGTACCGTTCGAGCAGTTGCAGCGCCCGCGCGAGGCGCGCCTCGGTCGGGGGTGGGGCCGGGGCGAGGAGCGGACCGACGAGCGACCAGCGCCCTGCCCCGGCGGGCGGTCCGGCGGCGCGGAGTCGACCGGGTCGAGGGCGCGGTCGGAGGCCCGGGGTCGTGCGGCTCCTCGCCGGTGACCCTGCGAGCAGCGCTCGGAGCGGTTGCAGCGAATCGTTCGTGACGAGCCCCGACCAGACGAGGTCCCACAGCGCCGTGAGCACAGACGTGTCGTCGGTCGGACCGTTCCCGGTGCGTGCCGCGTGCGCAAGCTCGTGCCAGAAGCTCGCCCCGCGGTCGCCGAGGTGGTCGAGGAGCGCCCGGTGCAACGGTCCGTCCGGCGGGTCGGACGGGGTGACGCCGGCGAGCAGGGCGGCGGCCTGGTCCCGGAAGAGGAGGCGGACCCGGCCGTCGGTGCTGCCGATCGCCCCGGCACCGACCCACACGAGGTCGCCGGAGGTGCACAGTGCGTCGAGGTCGCCTGGGGTGTGCCCGGCGAGTCGGACGGCGAGCACGTCCCGTTCGAGCACCGACGCGGGGATCGGTGCCCCCTGGAGGACGCCGACCGTCTCGGCGAGCGCGTCGAGGCCGCGCCGTCGGCCGCCGACCCCCTGCCATGCCGGCAGGAAGCGCGCGAACGCCTCCTGCTCGACGGGTTCCACCTCCCGGCGGAGCACGGCGAGCGAGCGGCGCCGCAGCCGGCGCAGGACGTCGCTGTCGCACCATTCCGATCCGGTCCCCCCGGGCCGGAACTCGCCGCGCAGGACGCGGCCGTCGGCTTCGAGGGTGCGCAACGCGTCGACGGCCCGGTCGACCGTGATGCCGTAGCGTTCGGCGACGTCGACGACCTGGAACGGCCCGTGCGTGCGGGCGTGCCGGCCGACGAGACCGACGAGGGGTTCGGGGACCGGTTCCGTGCAGTGCGTCGGCAGGCCGACCGGGACCGCCGTGCCGAGCGCGTCGCGGAGTCGTCCGGCGTCCTCGGCGGCGGCGAGGCGAGGTTGCCCGGCCACGACGACGTCGATGATGCGTCGGGCGGCGAGGAGCTCCTCGATGAGCGGTCCGGCGTCGGTGGTGCACCGGGCGGCGATCTCGTCGCGGTCGAGGGGTCCGAGCAGGCGGAGCAGGTCCCACACCTCGTCACGGTTGCGGGCCCGACGGTCGTCCGCGAGGTGTTGCAGCTCGAGTTCGAGGTCGGCGACGGCGCCCGCGTCGAGGAGTTCCCGGAGCTCCTCGGTGCCGAGCAGGTCGCGGAGCAGCTCGCGGTCGAGTGCGAGCGCCGCGGCGCGTCGTTCGGCGAGCGGGGCGTCGCCCTCGTAGAGGTACACGGCCATCCACCCGAACAGCAGCGATGCGGCGAAGGGCGACGCCTTCGGGGTGTCGACGGCGACCATGCGGACCCGACGGTTGCGGAGGTCGCCGAGGAGGGTCCGCAGGGCGTCGAGGTCGAAGACGTCGTGGAGGCATTCGCGGGTGGTCTCGAGCAGGAGCGGGAAGGCCGGGTACCGGGCGGCGACGCGCAACAGGTCGGCGGCGCGTTGGCGCTGCTGCCACAGCGGCGTACGTCGGTCGGGTCGTCGTCGGGGGAGGAGGAGGGCGCGGCCGGCGGCCTCGCGGAACCGGGCGGCGAACATCGCGGTCGAGGGCAGGGCGGCGACGACGAGCTCCTCGAGCTCCTCGGGTTCGATGCGGAGGAGGTCGAGGGGGAGCTCGTCGACCGCTTCGGGGAGTCGGATGACGATCCCGTCGTCGCTCCACAGCATCTCCGGTTCGTCACCCCACGTCGCGCCGAGGCGGTTGCGGAGCGCCATCGCCCACGGGGCGAGGACTGGCGTGCCGAGGGGGCAGTGGATGCAGATCCGCCAGTCGCCGATCTCGTCCCGGAACCGTTCGACGACGACGGTGCGGTCGTCGGGCACGATGCCCGTCGCCTCGTGCTGTTCCTCGAGATAGCGCAGCAGGTTGTCGGCGGCGAGGTCGTCGAGCGCGTGCTCGGCGAGCAGCCGGGCTCGGGCGTCGTTCGGGTCGACGGCGCGGATCTCACGGACGAAGGCCCCGATCGCGACGCCGAGCTCGACGGGTCGACCGGGCCCGTCGCCGTGCCAGAAGGGCATCTTGCCGGGCTGGCCGGGCGCCGGGGTGACGACCACCCGGTCGAAGGTGATGTCCTCGATCCGCCAGGTCGAGGCGCCGAGGAGGAACGTCTCGCCGGGTCGTGACTCGTAGACCATCTCCTCGTCGAGTTCGCCGACGCGGGTGCCGTCGGGCAGGAACACGCCGTAGAGCCCGCGGTCGGGGATGGTGCCCGGATTCGTCACGGCGAGTCGTTGTGCGCCGGGCCGTGCGGTGACGGTGTCGGCGAGCCGGTCCCAGGTGATGCGGGGGCGGAGCTCCGCGAACTCCTCGGAGGGGTAGCGGCCGGACAGCAGGTCGAGGACGCCGTTGAGCTGTTCGTCGGAGAGCTCCGCGAAGTTCGCCGCACCGCGCACGGTCGTCGCGACGGCCGCCCGGTCGAGGTCGTCGACGGCGGTCATCGCGACGATCTGCTGGCAGAGCACGTCGAGGGGGTTGCGCGGGTAGCGGGTCGCCTCGACGAGCCCTTCGCGCATGCGTCTGGCGACGACGGCCGTCTCCACCAGGTCGGCCCGGTGCTTCGGGAACAACTTGCCGTGCGAGGGTGCGCCGACCTGGTGGCCGGCCCGCCCGACGCGTTGGAGGCCGCTGGCGACGGCACCGGGGGAGGCGACCTGCACGACGAGGTCGACGGCGCCCATGTCGATGCCGAGCTCGAGGGAGGAGGTGGCGACGAGCGCGCGGAGTCGGCCGCTCTTCAGCTCGTCCTCCACGATCAGGCGACGTTCGCGGGACAGCGAGCCGTGGTGGGCCTTCACGAGTTCCGCGTCGGCGGCGGTGGGGTCGCCGTCGTGGTCGTTGCCGGCCTCGGCGAGCCGCTCGAGGTGGAGCTCGTTGAGGCGGGCGGCGAGTCGTTCGGCGAGCCGCCGGGCGTTCACGAACACGATGGTGGAGCGGTGCGCGTCGATGAGGTCGAGCAGTCGCGGGTGCACGGCGGGCCAGATCGAGCGGCGGACCGGCCCGCCGGCGAGGTCGCCGGATGCGGCCTCGTCCTCGATCGTGCCGAGCGCACCGAGGTCGGGGACGGGGACGATCACCTCGAGGTCGAGGGGTTTGCGGATGCCGGTGTCCACGATCGTGACCGGGCGCTCCCGTCCCGTCGTCGGGTCGTTCCCGCCGAGGAACCGTGCGATCTCGGTGAGTGGGCGTTGCGTCGCGGAGAGCCCGATGCGCTGCGGCGGGCGCTCGGTGACCCGGGCGAGTCGTTCGAGGGTGAGCGCGAGGTGCGCGCCCCGTTTGGTGCGGGCGAGCGCGTGGATCTCGTCGACGATGACCGTCTCGACGTTCCGCAGGGTCTCCCGGGCGCGCGACGTCAACAGCAGGTAGAGCGATTCGGGGGTGGTGATGAGGATGTCGGGCGGGTTGCGGACGAGGGACCGGCGGACGTCGGCCGGGGTGTCGCCGGTGCGGACGCCCACTTCGGGGACGGTCACCGGCGTGCCGAGTCGTTCGCCGGCGAGGGCGATGCCGGCGAGTGGGGTGCGCAGGTTCTTGTCGACGTCGACGGCGAGGGCCCGCAGCGGCGACACGTAGACGAGCCGGGTGCGTGCGGCTCGGTCCGGTGGTGGGGTCCCGGTGAGACGGTCGAGGCCCCACAGGAACGCGCTGAGCGTCTTGCCGGAACCGGTCGGGGCGAGGACGAGCGTGTGCTCACCCCGTGCGATCGCCGGCCAGGCGGCCCGTTGCGCAGGGGTCGCCTCGCCGAAGGTGGTCCGGAGCCACGCGCGCACCGGCGGCGCGAACACGTCGAGCACGTCGTCGCCGTCCGGTTCGATTGGGGTCGACGTCTGCTCCACCGTCCTTCACGTTAGGAGCATGCGCTCTGGGTCCCCCGAGGCCGGGCCTGGCTGGGAGGATGCCCGGGTGCCCGAGGGCGACACGATCTGGCGGGTCGCCGCCCGTCTGCGACCGGCGCTCGTCGGTCGGGAGGTGCGGCGGTTCGAGGCGCCGCGCCTCGTCGGGCCGCGGCCGCGCACCGGTGAGGTCGTCCAGGCGGTCGACGCGGTCGGCAAGCACCTGCTCGTGCGGTTCTCCTCGGGCGTGGTGGTGCGCACCCATCTGCGGATGACGGGCTCGTGGCACCTGTACCGGGACGGGGAGCCCTGGCGTCGAGCGGCGCACCTCGCCCGACTCGTCGTCGGCGTCGACGGGTGGACGGCGGTGTGCTTCTCGGCGCCGGTCGTCCGGTCGAGCGTCGACGCCGCCGACGGCGTCGCCCACCTCGGTCCCGACCTCACGTCCCCCGAACCGGATCTCGACGTCGCCGTCGACCGCCTCGGCCGTCTCGCCGAGGCCGGCACGTGCATCGCCGACGCCCTGCTCGACCAGCGGGTGGCGGCGGGGATCGGCAACGTCTACAAGTCGGAGGTGCTGTGGGCGTTGCGGGTGCACCCGCGCACGCCGGTGGCCGCCATCGACCCCGCGACCCGACGCGGCCTGCTCGAGCGGGCGCACGCACTGCTGCGGGCGAACCTCGGACCGGGTCGGCGGGTGACGGCACCGACGGTCCCCGGCGGTCTGGCGGTGTACGGACGGTCGGGGCGGGGCTGTCCGCGTTGCGGCACCCCCATCGTGCGAAGCGTGGTCGGCGTCACGGCGCGGAGCACCTACCACTGTCCCCGCTGTCAGGAGCCGACGTCGGCCACGGACGGTACGCTGCGCGCATGACGGTGAGGTTCCTCGATCCACGGGCGGAGCCGGGTGCGCCGGTCGAGCCGTACACACTCGGCATCGATCTCGGGTCCGGCCCGGTGACGATCGGCATGTTGGCGAACGGGTTCCCGGACTCGGTGCCGTTCCTCGCCGAGGTCGAGACGGCGTTGCGGACGGTGCTGCCCGACGCCCGGTTCGTGCACTACGACAAGGGCAACGCGTCGACGATCGCATCGGACGAGCTGCTCGGGCGGATCGTCGGTGAGTGCCAGGCGGTCGTCGCCGCGTACGGCCATTGAGGGTCCTGCACCACCGGCACCGTGCGTGACGGCGTGAACCTGGCGAGGCGGGACGTCCCCGCAGTGGCGCTCGTCTCCTCCGAGTTCTGGGCGCAGGGCGAGTTCATCGCCCGTTCGGTCGGCATGCCCGACATCCCCCGGGTCTGCTTCGAGCACCCGGTCGCCGGTGCGGGGGTGGCCGTGATGCGCCGCGTCGCCGCCGCGATCCGTGACGACATCGTCGCGTCGCTCGCCGCGCGGGGAGTCGCGTCGTGAGCGTCCTGCTCGAGGCGGCGGACGAGTACGCGGCGCTCGAGCGGTTGCACGACCTCGGCTGCACCGACGGGCTGCCGGTCGTGGTCCCCACCCCCGACCGGGTGGAGCGGATGGTCGTGGCGTCGGGCCTCCCCGGTGACGTGAGCCTCGGGACGATGGGCCCGAACCACGGCAACGCCTCGATCGAGACCGTCGCGGCGTGCGCGGTCATGGCGGGTTGCCTACCCGACCACCTGCCGGTGGTGCTCGGCGCGGTCCGCGCCGCGCTCGACCCGAGGTTCGATCTCACCGAACTGCAGGCGACGACGCACGCGATCGCTCCGTTCATGATCGTGAACGGCCCGGCCCGGCACGCGTGCGGGCCGATCGCCTCCGGATTCGGTGCGCTCGGTCCGGGGTTCCGGGCGAACGCGTCGATCGGACGGGCGTTGCGGTTGTGCATGATCAACATCGGCGGCGCACGGGCGGGGGTGTCGGACATGGCGCTGCTCGGCCATTCCGGCAAGTTCACGTTCTGCATGGCGGAGGACGAGGAGTCCTCGCCGTTCGAGCCGTTGCACGTCGCGCTCGGGTACGACCCGTCGGCGTCGACGGTGACGCTCGTGGGCACGGAGGCGCCGCACTCGGTGATCTTCGTCGGCGATGCGGACGACCCGACGGCACCGGATCGCCTGTTGACGACGCTGGGCCTGAGCCTGGCGACGGTCGGTGCGAACAACGCCCACTTCGGCGGTGGCACCGGTGTGGTCGTGCTGAACCCGGATCACGCCGCGGTGTTGCACCGTGCGGGCCTCGACCGCCGTTCGCTGGCCGAGGCGATCTGGGAGCGGGCGGCGAACCCGCGATCGCTCATGGCCCGGCTGAACCCGTCGATGGTGCGTCCGCCGTCGGGTGCCGACGAGCCGTTCCGGGCCTTCCGGTCGCCGGACGACCTCGTGATCATCGCGGGTGGCGGCTCGGGCCTGTACTCGATGGTGTTGCCGTCGTGGGCGGCTGGTCCGCACGCGAACCCTGCGGTCACCGCCGTGGTGGACCTCGACCAGGCGTGTGAGATCCCGGGGTTCGCCGGATCGGCGTAGCCGGCGTTCAGATCCCCCGGCGGACGGGGGGCAGGTCGGCGTAGACGGCCGGCCGCTTGTCGGCCATCGCCCGGAACGCCTCCGCCATGTCGTCGGGGTCGAGCATCGACGCGTTCCAGGTGGCGATGTACTCGAGCCCGTCGGCGATGGTGTGCTCGCGGGCGTAGGCCATCGTCTGCTTCGTACCGTGAACGGCGAGCGGGCTCTTCGACGCGATCTCCGCCGCGACGGCGTGCACGCCCTCGAGGAGCGCGGTGTGGTCGGGGAACACCTCGTTCACGAGGCCGACCTCCCGGGCCCGGGCGGCGGGCATGCGGCGGCCCGTGTAGGCGAGCTCGGCGACGACGCCGGGCGGGACGAGCTTGGGCAGCCGCTGGAGGGTGCCGACGTCGGCGGTCATGCCGATGTTGATCTCCTGGATGCAGAAGAACGCATCCTCGGTCGCGTACCGCAGGTCGGCGGCGGTGACCATGTCGACGCCGCCGCCGACGCACGCGCCCTGGATGGCGGCGATCACCGGCATGCGGGCCCGCTCGAGGCAGGTGAACGTCTCCTGCAGGTGCATCGCCATCGCTCGGAACCCGCTCGCGAGCCGCGCCCGGCTGCGGGGGCCGTGCCCGCCGTCGTGTGCGAGACCGCCTTCGCCGGTGAACACGGTGGTGTCCATGCCGGAGCAGAAGTGGCGACCTTCTGCCGACAGCACGATCACCCGCGCTCGTCCTTCGTCGGACAGCGTGTTGACGATCTCGGGGAGTTCGGTCCAGAACGCCGGGATCATCGAGTTGGCCCGTTCCGGCCGGATCATGCGGATGTGGGCGACGTGGTCGACGGTGTCGACGGCGAAGCAGGTGGTCGTGGTCACGCCGCCAGGGTAGGGCGAACGCGTCAGGCCCGTCCCATGATCCGGTCGACGGTGATCTCGATCGTGGCGCGGTCCGCCCGGGCGGCGGGTTCTCGGTACCGCTCGGCGTAGCGCCGGACCCCCTCGGCGTTGGCGTCGTCGTCGGTGCGGAGCGTCGCCGCGCCCTCGAGGGTTAGCCAGCGCCCGCCGTCGACCTGGCACACGGCGACCCGGCTGCCGGGTGCGGCGGCGAGCAGCTTCGCCTTCACCGATCCGGTCCAGGTGATGATCCGGGCGGTGCGGGTCGAGGCGTCGTAGCTGAACCCGATCGGGGTCACGTGCGGGGTGCCGTCCGGGCGCGGTGCGGTGAGGGTGGCGAGGTGTCGTTCACGGAGGAACTCGAGCACGTCGGCGGGCGGATCGGCGGGGTCGATGCGGGGTGCCATTCACGTCAATGTTAGGGGCGGGCCGCGGCGTGGACAGCCGGTCGGAGTCGTATGCTCAGGCGTCATGACCTGCTCGTCGTGCGGTGCCGAGCTCCCCGCCGGGAGCCGGTTCTGCCCGTCCTGCGGGCAGCCGCAGTCGGCGCACACCGAGGAGCGGCGGGTCGTCACCGTGCTGTTCGCCGATCTGGTCGGGTTCACCGCCATCGCCGAGTCGATGGACCCGGAGGCGGCGAAACTGCTCGTCGACCGGGGGTTCGAGCGGCTCGTCCGGGACGTGGTCGGGTTCGGTGGTCGGGTCGACAAGATCCTCGGCGACGCCATCGTCGCCCTCTTCGGCGCCCCCATCGCGCACGAGGACGATGCGGAGCGCGCGGTCCGGACGGCGTTGCAGATGCAGAAGACGATGCGGGCTTACGCCGCCGAGGTCGGGGCCGACGTCCGGCTTCGGATCGGGGTGAACACCGGTGAGGTCCTCACCGGCGCGATGCGCTCCGGTGGCGAGTACACGGCGATGGGCGACGTGGTGAACACGGCGAGTCGGCTCCAGTCGACGGCGGCGCCCGGTGAGGTGTTCGTCGGCGGGCCGACCTACGAGGCGACGCGGGACGTGATCGTCTACGAGGCGGTCGGCCCCGTGCAGGTGCGCAACCGCGAGGAGCTGGTCGACGCCCACCGTGCGGTCGACGTGCTGGTGCTCCCGGGGCGGCGTCCGCGTCGTCGGCAGACCCCGCTCGTCGGACGCGACGCCGAGGTCGCGCTGTTGCGCAGCGCGGTGTCGCTCGCGTTCCGCCAGGAACGCACCCAGCTCGTGCTGCTGCTCGGGGACTCCGGGGTCGGCAAGACCCGTCTCGCCGACGAGGTCGTCGCGTGGTCGGTTCGGGAGCACCAGGCCAGGGTGCTCGAGAGCCGTTGCGTGCCCTATGGCGAGGCGAACGTCTGGTATCCGATCGGGTCGGCGGTCCGGTCGCTCTGCGGCCTCGAGGAGGATGCGCCGGCGGATCGGACGAGGGCCGCGTGCGAGGACCTCGTCGCCGATGCGCTGGGCGAGCCCCGTGACGCTGCGGCGGTGCGGCGGACGGTCGCGTCGTTCCTCGGTCTGATGGGTGCGGAGTCGGCCGGCCGCGATCAGGAACCGGGTCGGGTCCGTACGGAGGCTTCCGCTGCGTTGATCCGCGTCCTCGAGTCGCTCTCGGAGCGTTCACCGATCTTCCTGCGGATCGCCGATCTGCACTGGGCCGACGACGTGGTGCTCGAGCTCGTCGACGATCTCGTCGACGGCCTCGGTCGGAGTCCGGTGGTGCTCATGGCGTCGGCCCGCCACCTGATCGACGAGCGATGGGCGCCGAGGACGGGCCGGCACAACCACCTGATCCTGAACCTCGACCCGCTCGACGCCGCAGCGACCGAGCTGCTGCTCGACACGCTGCTCGGGACCTCGCTCGACGAGGCGACCCGATCGGTGCTGCTCGCACGGAGCGGTGGGAACCCGCTGTTCCTCGAGGAGCTCGTCGCGCTCGTCGACCGGCAGGGGTTGGCGGACGCCCGCCCGGTCGAGATCGTCGGGGAGGGTGCGGAGACCGACCTGCCGGAGACGTTGCGCGGGCTGATCGCGGCACGGCTCGACGGGCTGCCCCCCGAGCTGCGGACGGTGCTCGACCAGGCGTCGGTGATCGGCAGCAGCGGGTTGCTCGCCGAGCTCGAGGTGCTGTGCTCGGTCGCCGGCGCGGAAGGTTGGGCGGCGGCGCTCGACGATCTCGTCGACCGGGAGCTGATGGAGCAGTCGGGCCCGCGCTGGTCGTTCCGTTCGGATGTGATCCGCGAGGTCGCCTACGGCACCTTGACGAAGGCGGACCGGTCGAGCCGGCACGCCGCGCTCGCCCGGTGGATGGCGGACCGGGCGTCGGGCCCGGTCGCCGACGACGAGGCGGTCGACCGGACGGCCTTCCAGTTCGCGCAGGCGGCGGTGCTCGCGTCGGATGTCGCGCTCGGTGGGACCGACGCCCGCGAACTGCGCGACCGTGCGCTGTCGTGGCTGTTCGAGGCAGCGCGCCGGGCGCGTCGCACCGAGTCCTACGTGCTCGCCGCCCGACTGTGCACGCAGGCGCTCGACCTGATCGGCGATGACCCCTCCGACCGCCGGCTCGACTTCCTGCTCGGTCGGGCCGAGGCGAGGGTCGGCCTGTTCGAGCTCGCCGGGGCTCGGGCCGACGTGGAGGAGGCGCGCCGGGTCGCCGCCGCTCTCGGCGACGAGCGGGGCCATTCCCGGGTGCTGCTCGTGGAGGGCGATCTCCAGCAGCGGGCCGGTGACGTCGACGCCGCCGCGGCGGCGCTCGACGACGCCCTGGCGCGGTTCCGGGCGACGGAGGACCGTCGCGGGGAGGCGGAGGCGTTGCGTCGCCTCGGCACGGTGCGGATGTTCGAGCGCGACTACGTCGGTGCGGAGGAACGCACCCGTGAGGCGCTCGCGATCTTCGAGGAGCTCGAGGACCGTCGCGGTGAGGCGTGGGCGCTGCAGAGCCTGGCGTGGGTGGCGTACCTCGCCGATCGGGTCACCGAGGTCGAGGAGCGCATCGCGGCGGCGTCGTCGAGCTTCGAGTGGCTCGGGGACGTGGCGGGGATCGGCTGGTCGAACGCGTTGTTGGCGTTCACCCGGTTCCAGCAGGGCCGGTTCGAGGAGGCCGAGCAGCTCGCCGAGACGACGCTCGTCGACGCGACCGGGCGCGGTGACCGGTTCGGCGAGTCGATGATGGCGCTCGTCACGGCGCTCGTGCGCCTGTGGACGGGACGCACGGTGCAGTCGATCGAACGGGCGGAGGAGGCGGCGGAACTGTTCGCCCGGATCGGCGACGCAGTCGGACAGGCCCGGGCCGAGGCGACGATCGGCCGCGCCCGGCTGATGTCGGGCGATGTCGTGGGCGGGTTCGAGACGATCGACGCGGCGATCGCCGCGCACCGCCGGACCGGACGACCGGACGCGGTGGCGATCCTCGCGACCGTCGGGCTCGCCGCGTCGAATGCGACCGGCGACCCGGATCGTGCGGCCGCCTACGGGACGGCGCTGCAGGGGGCCGGGATCCCCGAGGAGATCATCGGTTCGACCGACCGGACGATCGCGCAGGCGGTGGCGTTGCTCCAGCGCGGCGAGGCGCCTGCCGCGGCGGAGCTGCTCGAGGTGCGTGCGTCGGCGGACGGGGCCGGCCAGCTCGCGTCGCTCGCCGTGGCGACGGCGTTCGCCCGCCTCGCCGAGGGACGCGCCTCGGAGGCGTTAGCGCTCACCGACCGGGTCCACGAGGCGGCGCGGAGCACCTACGTCGACCTCGCCACGAGCTACGTGGTGGCCGGGTTGGCGCACGCGGTCCGGGGCGACGCCTCGGAGATGATCGCCGCCTTCTCCGCGGCCCGCCAGGAGCTCGATGCCACCGCGGACGTGCTCGGTCAGGCCGTGGTGCGGCTCGCCGAGGCCGAAGCGGCGGCGGCGATGGGAGCGATGTCGGCCCGGGGGCTGCGACGTGAGGCCGACACCCGGCTCGCCGAGCTCGGGATCACCGCCGACGGTTGGCGAACCCTCTACCGGTCGGTGCTCGCGTCGGTCGAGCCCGTGCGGGGCTGAGCGGACCCGTCAGGCCGACAGCCGCTCGGTGACCCGGGCGGCGATCGTGCGGCCGATGGCGAGCGACGCGGTCGCCGCCGGTGAGGGTGCGTTGACGACGTGGAGGGCCCGCGGGGTCTCGGCGAACGCGAAGTCGTCGAGCAGGTTGCCAGCGGCGTCGATGGCTTGGGCGCGGACCCCGGCTCCGGCACGTCGCAGGTCGTCGGCACGAACGTCGGGGACGAGTCGCTGCAGTGCTCGCACGAACGCCTGGCGCGACGCGCTGCGGGCGATCTCGCCGAGCCCGGTCCGCCAGTACCGACGGGCGAGCACGTGCGAGCTGCGGGCCCGCACGATCTCGACGGCGTCGCGCAGGTCGACGTCGCGCCAGCGGTACCCCTCACGGGCGAAGGCGGGGACCGCGTTCGGGCCCGCCTCGACGGTGCCGTCGACCCGCCGGGTGAAGTGCACGCCGAGGAAGGGGAACCTGGGGTCGGGCACCGGGTAGATCAGGTTGCGCACGAGGTCGCGTCGGCCGGGGACGAGCTCGTGGTACTCGCCTCGGAACGGCATGATCCGCACGCCGGTCGTCGCCCCGGGCCACGAGGCCGCGATCCGGTCGGCCTGCAGGCCGGCGCAGTTCACGACGACGGCAGACCCGATGTCGCCGCGGTCGGTGTGCACGGTCACCCCGTCCCGACGTTCGTCGCCGCCGAGGACGGTCGTGCCGAGACGCACCTCGTGGCCTGCGTCGGTCAGCTCGGCGGCGAGCGCCCGGCACACCGCCGGGTAGTCGACGATGCCGGTGCCGGGCACGTGGAGGGCGTCGATGCCGTCGACGTGGGGTTCGAGCTCGCGCAGGCGGCCGAGCGGGATCCGTTCGGCCGCGACCCCGTTCGCCTCGGCGCGCGCGGCGAGCGTGGCGAGTGCGTCGAGTTCGCTCGGTCGGGTCGCGACGACGACCTTGCCGCACCGCTCCCACGCCACTCCGTGCTCGGTGCAGAACCGCTCGAGTTCGATCTTCCCGGCGACGGTCAGCGCGGCCTTGAGCGACCCCGGCCGGTAGTAGAGCCCCGAGTGGATGACGCCGGAGTTCGAGCCGGTCTGGTGGCGGGCGAGCGTCGGCTCCTTGTCCACCACGACGACCCGGGTTCCCGGTCGTGCGGCGTGGATCGCCCTGGCGGTCGCGAGGCCGACGATGCCTGCGCCGATGATCACGACGTCGGTGGTCGTCGCGCTCATTCGTGTGCGATGGCGTCGAGGATCTGCAGTCGTCCGGCGCGCCAGGCGGGGAGGATCGCTGCGACCACGCCGGCGACGGCGGCCACGACGAGCGTGCCGACCACCTGCGACCACGGGACGGAGATCACCGACACGATGTCGCGGGGGAGTGCGGAGGAGATCGCGAGGCCGAACAGCAGGCCGAGCACGACGCCGGATCCGGCGCCGAAGAGGGCGACGACGACGGCCTCGAGGCGGATCATGCGCCGGGTCTGCCGCCGCTGCTGTCCGATGGCCCGCAGGAGTCCGAGCTCCCGCGTCCGTTCGAACACGGCGAGCGCGAGGGTGATCGCGATGCCCAGCACGGCGATGACGAGCGAGAAGAACAGCAGACCGTTGACGATGACCTGCAGCGAGTCGATCTGGCCTTCCTGGTTCGCCTTGAACGTGCTCCGGTCCTGCAGCTCGACCTCGGGGTAGCGGGCAACGACCGCTTCGATCGCCGCGGCCGTGGTCGCACGGTCGGCGCCGTCCTCGAGCGCGATCCCGCCGAAGGTGTCGGCCTGACTCTCGGCGGGGAAGCCGACGGCGAACAGGTCGTGGTTCACGATCCAGTTCGGCAGGCCGCCGACGCCGGTGGCGAAGACGGCGACGACCCGCAGGTCGCGGGCGCCGCCGACGGGGAAGCGGACGGTGACGGTGTCACCGACCCCGACGCCGAGGTCGTCCGCGCTGTCGCGGTGCAGCACGAGGCCGTCGTCGGGGATGGCGGCGACGTCACCCTCCTCGATGCCGAGGTTCACGATGCGGTCGAGGCCGACGGCCTGCACGCCGGCGATGGTCTTGGTGTCCTCGCCGACGCGCACGATGCCCGTGCGGAACGTGGCGACCCGGTCGACGCCCTCGATCGCGGCGAGCTCCTCGGCGACCTCGGGGCTGAACCCGTAGAACGCCTCCGACGACAGGAACCAGTCGGCGGTGATCCCCTGGTCGAGCTGGTCGGAGATGCTCGCCTTGAACGATGCACCGACCACCCCGACCATCGAGACGAGCGCCACCCCGATCATGAGCGCTGCGGCGGTCGACGCCGTGCGCCGGGGGTTGCGGGCGGCGTTCCCCCGGGCGAGACGACCGGAGGCACCGAAGATCCGTTCGAAGGGCCACCCGATCACCCGTGCGGCGGGCCGGGCGAGCAGGGGGCTGAGCGCGGTGACCCCGACGAACACGAGAAGGGCCCCACCACCGAGCAGACCGAGCCGGGATGCCGTGCCACCGGTGTCGGCGAACAGGCCGGCGAGGAACACGACGGCGCCGACGACGGTCACGAGCGAACCGACGACGAGGCGCCGGACGATCCGTGTCGGGCTTGGCGACCAGCTCGCCCGCATCCCGGCGATCGGCGGTACCTGCCCGGCGCGCCAGGCGGGGAGGAGGGAGACAGCGAGGGTGATCCCGACGCCGATCACGAAGGAGATGAGCCAGGTCCGCCCGGCGAGCACGAGGGGCCGGTCGGGGAACCCGCCGCCCTGGCTGATGACGAGCTGCTTGATGAGTTCCGCGACGCCGATGCCGGCGACGGTGCCGACCCCCCAGGCGAGCAGGCCGATGGCGAGCGATTCGGCGAGCACCGACACGGTGACCTGCCGGTTGCGGGCACCGAGCGCCCGCAGGAGCGCGAGCTCGCGCACCCGTTGCCCGACCGTGGTCGTGAACACGGTGTTGATGAGGAACCCGGCGACGAAGAGGGTGACGAACGCGAACACGAGCAGGGCCGTGCGGAACACGTCGACGAACTGGCCGAAGCTCTCCGAGATCTCCTCGCCCGCCTGCTGGCCGGTGACGGCCTCGTACCTGGCGGGGAGCACGGCGGCGACGCGGTCGCGCAGCTCCGACTGGGTCACACCCTCGACCGCGTTGAGGGTGATCGACTGGTACTGCCCCTCGAGGCCGAAGAGTCGTTGGGCGGTGGGCTGGTCGGTGACGGCGTAGTAGGCGCCGCCACCGCCGTCACCGAGGGTGATGGTCCCCACGACGGTCCCGGTGATCGATCCGGCGACGCCGCGGACGGTGACGGTGTCGCCGATGGTGATGTCGAACGCCTTCGCCGAGGTGGTGTCGATGGCGACCTCGTCGGGTCCCCGTGGGGCTCGTCCGTCGACGAGCTCGAGCGCCTGGCGGATCGTGGGGTCGGGGCCGAGCCAGCCGATGCCGACGACCGGGGCGCCGCCGCCGGGGTCGACGAGACGACCGTCGGGTGCGTTCACGGACACGAACGCGCTGAGATCGCCGCGGGCGCGTGCAACGCCGTCGACGGCGGCGAGCTCGTCGAGCAGCGACGCCGGTACGGGAGGGACGACCCCGCCGCCCGGGTCGGTCGTGCCGCCGGTCCCGGTGCCCGAGGCGAGCGGGTCGAGCGTGCGCACCTGCACGTCGACGTCACGGGTGACGGTCAGGGCGAGCGAGTCGAACACCTTCCGCAGGGTGTCGGCGAGCACGAAGCTGCCGACGACGAACGCGACGCCGAGCACCACAGCGCTCGAGGTGAGCAGGAACCGGATCCAGCGGGCGCGCAGCGAACGTCGGGTGAGCGTGGCGACGACGGCCATGTCAGTCGCCCATGGCGCGCATGGTGTCGAGGACCGCCTGCGCCGTCGGGTTCACGATCTCGTCGACGATGCGTCCGTCGGTGAGGAACACGACCCGGTGGGCGTGCGACGCCGCGACGGGGTCGTGGGTGACCATGACGATGGTCTGGGCGAGGTCGTCGACGGCGTGTCGCATGAACCGGAGGATGTCGGCGGAGGACCGCGAGTCGAGGTTGCCGGTCGGTTCGTCGGCGAAGATGATCTCCGGCCGCGACACGAGGGCCCGTGCGACGGCGACCCGTTGCTGCTGGCCGCCCGAGAGCTCGTTCGGACGGTGGCGAAGGCGGTCGCCGAGCCCGACGGTGGTGATCACCGTGTCCAGCCAGGCCTCGTCGACGTCGCGGCCGGCGAGGTCGAGCGGCAGGGTGATGTTCTCGCCGGCGTCGAGCGTCGGGATGAGGTTGAACGCCTGGAACACGAACCCGATGCGGTCCCGGCGCAGCTCGGTGAGCTGGCGCTCGCCGAGCGTGGTGAGGTCGACGTCGCCGATCCAGGTGTGTCCGGCGGTAAGCGTGTCGAGCCCGGCCATGCAGTGCATGAGCGTCGATTTCCCGGATCCGGACGGACCCATGATCGCGCTGAACCGACCGCGATCGAACGCGACGTCGACGGCGTCGAGGGCGACGACCTGGGTGTCGCCGGTGCCGTAGACCTTCGATGCGCCGTCGGTGCGCGCCGCGGCGCCGACAGCGGGGGGAGGCAGGGTCATGGGCGGGACGCTACCGGTGTCGCCGTGGCTAGCGGCCCGGTTAGGGTCTCCTGCTCGTGGGAGCACCAGGGCAGGACATCGTCGGGATCCGGGCGGCTGCGCTCGCCGAGTGGTTCGAGGCGAACGTGGCGGGGGCGCGTGGACCGCTCGCGTTCGACCAGATCGCGGGCGGCCACTCGAACCTCACCTACCGGGTGACGGACGCCGTGGGCAACGTGTTCGTGCTTCGCCGGCCGCCGACCGGACCGCTGCTGCCGTCGGCGCACGACATGGCGCGTGAGCACCGCATCATCTCCGGGGTGGGCCGCAGCGGGGTGCCGGTACCCGAGGCGCTCGGCCTGTGCACCGACACCTCGGTGAACGACCAGCCGTTCTACGTGATGCGGTTCGTTCCCGGTGTGGTGCTCGACGATCCGGCGAAGGTGACGGCCTCGTACCCGCCGCCGACGCGCCGGACGATCGGCGAGTCGGTGGTGACGACGCTTGCTGTGTTGCATGCGGTCGATCCCGCCGACGTCGGCCTCGGCGACCTCGGCAAGCGGGAGGACTACCTGCCGCGACAGCTCCGGCGTTGGCGCGGGCAGTGGGAGGCGTCGAAGACCCGTGAGCTGGTGACGATGGAGGCAGTCGCCGACGCGCTCGAGCAGGCGGTGCCCGCCCAGGTCGGGTCGGGGATCGTGCACGGCGACTATCGGCTCGGCAACATGCTCGTCGACCCCGACGGGGCGATCGCCGCGGTGCTCGACTGGGAGCTGTGCACCCTCGGCGACGTGCTCGCCGACGTCGGCTACCTGCTGAACAACTGGGTGCAGCCCGGGGAGGAGGGCCCGGCGACGACGGGTGCGGCGATGCCGCCCACGCTCGCCGGCGGCTTCGCGACCCGGGAGGAGCTCGTCGCCCGCTACGAGGAGCTCACCGGCCGGGACTGTTCGGGGATCGCCTACTACCGGGCGTTCCAGTACTGGCGGTTCGCCGTGATCATGGAAGGTGTCCTCGACCGCTACACGAAGGGGGCGATGGGCGACGCCGGGGACACGGAGGCGTTCCGCCTCCAGGTCGAGGCGTGCGCGGACGAGGCGCTCGGCCTCATCCGTTCCTGGGGGTGACCCGTCGCCGCCGTGCGGTGACGAGCTCCACGTCGATCGTGTGACCGAGCGCGTCCTCGGCGAGCTCGCGGCGCGCCTGTGCGGTGTACGCCTCGAGTTCGGCGATGGACGGGTCGGCGGTCTCGGCGAGCACGGTGAGGTGCCGACGCTCGTGGTCGACGCGGACCCGGACGGCGTCGATGCGGCCCGCCTGGCCCCGGTCGAGGCCGATCGCGATCCGCAGCAGCCCGGCGAGGACCCGCACGGCCTGTCGGTCGGCGGCGCCGAGGGCGGCGAACTCGGGGTGGGACCGCGGCTTCGGGGCGCTCTTGCGGTGGTAGCGGGCCACGAGGGCGATGCGTTCGATCTCCGCCTCGCTGAACCCGGTCAGGTGCTCGCTGTTGCGGATCACGTAGTAGCTGTGCTGGTGGTGCGACTCGTGGGACACGAACCGGCCGACGTTGCACAGCAGCGCGGCGGCCTCGAGCGTGTCGAGGTGGCGTTCGTCGAGGCCGTGGAGGTCGGCGGTCGCACGGAAGAGCTGCACGGCGAGGCGGGCGACCCGTTGAGCGTGCTCGGCGCCTTCGGGGTCGAAACGTTGCAGGAGGTGCTCGACGCCGGAGCGACGGAGGTCGTTGAGGTGTCCGTCGCGGGTCCGCCGGCCACGGCGCCGTTCGGCGAGCGTGTCGAGGAGCACGCCCTCGCGCAGCGCGTAGCCGGACACGGTGAGCTCGGTGAGGTCGAGCGCCTCGAAGATCGCGCCGAGCAGCAGCGCGCCGGCGGCGAGGATGTCGGACCGTTTCGGGTCGACACCGTCGACGCTGCTGCGCAGCGACGGCGTGCGGGCGTTGACGAGTTCGGTGACGACCTCGTCGAGTTGGTCGCGGTCGATGCGCAGTCCGTTCGGCGAACGGGGCAGGGTGTCGCCCCGAGCGAGGACGGCGATCTCGGCGAGGTTCTGCACCGTTCCGGAGCTGCCGACGGCGAGGTCGAACCCGGCAGCCCGGGCCTCGGCGGCCATCGGCGCGAGGTAGGACCGCAGGTAGTCGCGGCATGCGGCGACTCGTGCCGGCGTGGTCGTGCCACCGGGGAAGAAGCGGTCGGTGAGCCGAATCGCCCCGAGTTTCAGGCTGCGGACGAACCGCACGTCGGGACCGTGGGCGACGACGAACTCGGTGGACCCTCCGCCGATGTCGACGACGAGGTGGCGCCGCTCGTAGAGGGGGAGGGCCTGGAGCACGCCGAGGTGGATGAGGCGCGCCTCCTCCGGTCCGGAGACGACCTCAACATCCACGCCCGCATCCTCGCGTGCCCGGCGCAGGAAGTCGTCGCGGTTCGAGGCTTCGCGCACGGCGCTGGTGGCGACGGCGCGCACGGTGGCTCCGGACGACTCGGCGACGAGGCGGAGGCGTCGGAGGGCGGCGACACCCCGGTCGATCGCGTCGGCGCGGAGCCGCTTCATGTCGCCCGACCCGGCACCGAGCCGGACGACCTCCTTCTCGGAGGTGATGACGTCGAAGCGGTGACGACCGGCCCGGGCGACGACGAGGTGGAAGCTGTTCGTGCCGATGTCGATCGCCGCGAGCACGGTGTCCTCGGCCACGGCGCGCACGCTACCCCGTGGTGTTCGTCGGCCCGGCTGGCTGGGGCGTGGCACCCGTCACGCCGTCGCTCGTGGGGAGTGCGGTGGGGGTGGTGGTCGTGGCGGCCTCGGGGAGCGGGGGGAGGCGCAGGGTGCTGCCGACCTTCAGGTTCGTCGCGTCGATGCCCCGGTTGAGGGTCACGATGGCGGCCACGGTGGTGCCCTGGGCGGCGGCGATCGCTGCGAGCGTGTCCCCCGGCTCGATCGTGTAGCTGCGGGTGCCGACCAGGGTCGTCGTGGTGGCTGCGACGACACCGCCGGTCTCCGGCGCTCCGTCGCGCGGGAGCACGGTCAGTCGGGGCGGTTCGGCGACGGGCTCGGATCCGCCGCACGCACCGACGGCGACGGCCACGACGACGAGCAGCGGGCTCCAAGGGCGTCCGGATCGTCCGCGTCGGGGCACCGGGCCAGTCTCGCCCCGCTCGGCGGCGGGGTGGGTGATGGCGGCGTTCAGCGCAACGGCCGGAAGAAGTCCCGCATGGACCGCACGAGGTCATCGGGCCGTTCGAGCGCGGCGAAGTGCCCGCCCCGGTCGAACTCCTCCCAGTAGGTCACGTTGTAGGCCCGTTCCATCCACCGCCGCGACGACCGGAACAACTCCTTCGGGAACATGGCCGCCCCGGTCGGCACGGTGATGGGGTTCTCCGGCCGGGGGACCCACGACCGGTCCACGTGGCGGAGCTCCCGGTAGAGGCGCACCGACGAGGCGATCGTGTTCGTGAACCAGTAGATCGAGATGTTCGTGAGGAGCTCGTCACGGCTCACGACCGACTCGATGTCGCCGTCGCAGTCGGTCCAGGTGCGGAACTTCTCGGTGATCCATGCGGCGAGACCGACGGGCGAGTCGGTGAGGCCGAACCCGAGCGTCTGCGGCCGGGTGGACTGGATCCGGTTGTAACCGGACTCGTCGCGCTCGTACCACGCCGCGCGCTCGAGCGCCGACCGTTCGAAGTCGGTGAGGTCGTCGCGCTGGTCGGGGCCCGGCGTCGGCGTGACCATGTTGAGGTGGATCCCGACGCAGTGCTCGGCGTCGGCCCGTGCGACCCCGATCGTCGCGAGCGACCCCCAGTCGCCGCCCTGTGCGCCGTAGCGGTCGTAACCGAGCGCGGCCATGATCGCCGCGTTCACCTCGCCCATCGTCGGCGCGGCGAACCCGACGTTGCGGTTCGGGCCGGAGAACCCGTAGCCGCAGATCGAGGGGCACACGACGTGGAACGCGTCGCGGGCGTCGCCGCCGTGCGCGGTGGGGTCGGTGAGCGGGCCGATGATCCGGTGGAACTCGTACACCGATCCCGGCCAGCCGTGGGTGATCACGACGGGGAGGGCGTCGGCGTGGGGTGAGCGCACGTGCAGGAACCGCACGGTCTCCGTGCCGACGCTGCAGGTGGCCTCCATGCCGAAGTGGGGGAACGCAGCGAGCTCGGCCTCGGCCTTCCGCCAGTCGTAGCCGTCGGCCCAGTAGGCGCACAGGTCGCGCAGGTAGGCCGCGTCGGTGCCGTAGTCCCAACCGGCGCCGGCGAGGGGTTCGGGCCACCGTGTGCGGCGCAGGCGGTCGCGCAGGTCGTCGAGTTCGGCGTCCGGTACGGCTACGTGGAACGGGGTGATCTCGGGCACAGCCGCAGCGTAGGCCCGAGCGGCGGTCGGGCGCGGCGGTGGTTGTGGTCGGTCGGTGCGTCCGGCAGGATGACGCCCTTGACCTCCGCCACGCCCGCGTCGGACCTCGCCCGTCCGGACACCCCGACGATCCGTGCGGCGCTGCCGATGGCGGCGCTTCTGGCGGTGGTGGTGCTGTGGGGCATCGGGCCGCCGATGTCGAAGTACGTGACCGCCCCGTCGCTCACGATCGTCTTCGTCCGCCTGTGGATGGCGGTGCCCGTCATGTTCGCGCTGCAGGCGTTCGCCGGGTCGCGGCCCTCCGTCGAGCAGTTGCGACGCACGGCGCTCGGCGGGGTGATGTTCGGGCTGAACATGGTGGCGTTCTTCGCGTCGTTGAAGGAGGCGTCGATCGCCACGCTCACGGTGATCGGTGCGCTGCAGCCCGGTTTCGTCATGTTCGGGGCGTCCCGGCTCTTCGGTGAGCGCCTCACCCGTTGGGGGGTGTCGTTCACGGCGGTCGGCATCGTCGGCGCGGCGATCGCGGTGCTCGGGGCGGGTGCCGGGGTGCGTTCGACGCCGATCGGGGTGTTCTGGTCGGCGTTGTCGATGGTCGCGATGTGCGTGTACTTCCTCGCGGGCAAGCGCGCCCGGTCGGACACGAAGTTGTCGGCGACCGACTACATCGCCGGTGTGATGTTGTGGGCGGCGATCGCGGTGACGCCGTTCTCGCTGCTCCTCGGGGGACTCGGTCGCCTCGATGCGATCGGTCGCGCCGACGTGATGTGGATGACGTTGGTGCTGATCGGCCCCGGGGTGGCGGGCCACCTGCTGCTGTCGTGGGCGCTGCGCTACATGCCGGTGTCGATGTCGTCGACGGCGATGCTCGGCTCGACCGTGATCTCGATCGCGGTGGCGTGGCCGATGCATGCGCAGCCGGTGACCGCCGTGCAGGCGCTCGGTGGAGCGATCGCTCTCGGTGCGGTCGCCGCGGTGACCCTGCGGCGCGCCTGATCGACCGGCCGCTCAGCGGACGGCGTCGGCGAACGCGTCGATGACCCGGCCGATCTCGTCCTCGGTGATGACGAGCGGCGGGCAGAACGCCGTGGCGCCGACGAGCGGTCGGGCGATCACCCCGGCGGCGAGCATCCGGTCGCGCACGACGTAGGGGTCGGTGCCGTCGACGAGTTGTGCCGCCCAGATGGCGCCCTCGCCGCGGTGGGAGGCGATGAGCCCGTCGTCGGCGAGGGAGCGGAGGCCTTCGTCGAAGAGCTTGCCGATGGTGGCGGCCCGTTCGAAGAGACGGTCCTGCTCGTACACGTCGATGGTGGCGAGGCCGGCGGCGCAGGAGGTCGGGTGGCCGGAGTAGGTGTAGCCGTGGCGGAGCCAGAAGCCGGGTGCCTGCTCGAGCACGTCGAGGACGCGTCGGCCGACGATCACTCCGCCGAGGGGGACGTAGCCGGAGGTGACCCCCTTCGCGAAGGTGATCAGGTCGGGCACGACGCCGTAGTGGTCCGATCCGAACCAGTGCCCGAGCCGACCCCACCCGCAGATCACCTCGTCGACGATGAGCAGGGCCCCGTGTGCGTCGCAGAGGCGCCGCAGGCCGGCGAGGTAGTCGGGGTGCGGCGGGTGCACGCCACCTGCGCCCTGCACGGGTTCGGCGACGACGGCGGCGATCCTGTCGCCCTGTTCGGCGAAGAGGCGGGCGGCGGCCTCGATGTCGTGCTGGGGCAGGGTGACGGTGCCGGGGACGAGGTCGCCCCAGCCTTCCCGGTTGGCGGCGATGCCCTGCACGGAGGTGCCGCCGAACGCCGTGCCGTGGTAGCCCGCGGTGCGGCTCACGAGGAGCTGTCGGTCGCCCTCGCCCCGCAGGCCTGCGGTGAGGCGGGCGAGTTTGAGCGCAGTGTCGATCGCCTCGGATCCCGAGCAGGTGAAGAACACCCGGGCGTCGTCCATCGGCGCGACCCCGGCAATGCGTGCGGCGAGGGCTTCGGCCGGTTCGTTCGTCCAGGGGTCGAAGGTGTTGTAGGTGGCGAGCGTGTCGAGCTGTCGCTGCGCAGCCTCGATGATGCGCCGGTCGCCGTGGCCGGCGTTGCAGTACCACAGGCTCGCCATGGCGTCGATGTAGCTGTTGCCGTCGCGGTCCCACAGCGTGGACCCCTCGCCCCGGACGAGGGTGATGAACGACGCCGCGTCCTTCGCGGGCGGGGCGAAGGGGTGGAGGTACGACGAGGGCGCCATTCCGACATCGTAGGCCCCCGCCGGCGTGGCCGCTCCTACGATGTGGGCATGGTGCTCGTCGGGTTGGTGTTCGTCGCAGGGGCGGTGCTGGTGGTCGTCGTGGCGGTCCGGAACCGTCGGGGTTGAGGCCCTCGGAGGGGTCCCGGTCGCCGTTGCGAACGATGTCGACCACGGGTTGACACGAGCGTCAAGTTCTCCTAGGGTGACATTCGTCGCACAGACCCGAGGGCCTGGGACACGAAAGCGGAGACTCGCTCTCTGCAGGCGGTGGTTCTCTCGGCCGGGGGGAGAGAGAACCACCGCCCTTTTCCTTTTCCGGGCAGGTCGTCGGTCGCCCGGTAGGGTCCGCGCGATGCGTCGCCTCCTCCGACGGGTCGTCGTCGACGGCCTGCACCGCTGGGCGGACCGCTTGCCGGTGTGGGCGTCGGTGCACTCGGGCACCCGTCGGGCCGGACGGTTCGCCGCGTTCGGCGAGGGCAGCCTGCTGTGCTTCCCGTGGACCGCCCTGTACGGCGAGCAGGCGATCCACATCGGCCGCGACACGATGATCGGCTCCTACGTCAGCCTGTCCGCCGGGATGGTCCCGGGGCAGCGCCTGCTGCACGAGGGGATCGTCGTCATCGGCGACCGGTGTGTGATCGGTCGGGGCACCTCGATCGTCGGTCACTACCGGATCGAGATCGGCGACGACGTGTGGACCGGCCCGGGGGTGTACGTCACCGACCAGAACCACGGTGTGGACGACCCCGACCTGCCGATCGGCGTGCAGCCGCCGGCGCCGGAACGACCGGTGCGGATCGGGGCCGGTTCGTGGCTCGGCGCCGGTGTCGTCGTGCTGCCGGGGGTGACCATCGGCGAGCACGTCGCCGTCGGTGCCGGGGCCGTGGTGACGCGCGATCTGCCCGACCGGTGCGTCGCCGCCGGGGTGCCCGCCCGGGTGGTTCGCATGCTCGGTCCGGGTGAGTCGCCTCATCCGAGCAGCGGGCGGACCTCCTCCGCGTAGCGGGTGAGCTGCTCATCGGTCTTGTCGTAGGTGTCGCCGCTGAAGTTCGGGAACAGGCACAGGTCGGTGAGTCCGAGCCGGTCACGGTAGGCGGCGATGCCCTCGGCGACCTGGGCGGGCGAGCCGACGATCCACGTGCGGTTCTCGAGGGAATCCTCGAGCGTCGGGATCAACCCGGGTGCGACGGGTGACCCGTCGGGGTTCCGGTACCCGCGGCTCCAGCCGTAGGGGCCGAGGAACTTCCAGAACTCGTCGTGACCGGGACGGGCCGAGGCGACGGCCTGCTCGTAGGTGTCCTCGATCCGGACGTTCACCACGAGCATGCGGCCCTCACCGGGGGCGAGGGCTCGTCCGTGTGCCGCCTCGTAGTTGTCGGCGTAGCGACCCCACCACTCGGCGATGGCGTCGTGGTGCTTCAACCAGAACACCCCGCCGAACCCCTTGCGCGGGACAGCGTCGAGCGACGGCGGCGAGGTGATCGCCTGCCACCACTCCACCGGGTGCCGGGGCCGGGGGATCAGCGTCAGGGTCTCCACGAACCCGCCCCGGTCGGGGATGCCGGGCGGGGGGAAGTCGAAGTGGCGGCCGTGGAAGCTGAACTGCTCGTCGGTGAACGCCCGACGGATCACCTCGACGGCCTCGTCGAACTGTTCCCGGTTGAACGTGTCGGCGTCGACGGCGTCGGGGTTGTCGAAGCTCCCGATGCGGGTGCCGAGCGATTCGGCCTCGCGCGGCACGGTGCCCCGGCCGATGCCGAGGATCCCGCGGCCGCCGGAGATGTTGTGCAGGAACGAGAAGTCCTCGGCCAGCTTGAGCGGGTGCCACTGGCCGACGACGTTGAACATCGTGCCGATCTTGATCCGCTCGGTGCGCTCGGCGAGCGTGGCGCCGAAGAGGATCCCGTTCGGGACGATCTCGTAGCCCTCGTACTGGAAGTGGTGCTCGGTCAACCAGAAGATGTCGAAGCCGAGCTGGTCGGACCGCACCCCCATGTCGAGGATGCGTTCGGTCGCGTGCCAGCACGCCTCGTTGTCGTAGCGACGGTCGGTCGGCGCTGGCGGCCCGGCCCCCGCGTCGTCCATCTCGACCCCGCCGAACAGGAACACCCCGGTGCGCATGGGCGCATCGTACGGGTGCCGTCGCGTGCTCGGCCTGCTCGGAGCCGTGCCGGCGCCGCGCGGCTCGAGGAGTCGAACCAGCGGGGGCGCCGCCGCTACGCTTGCGGACGTGACCGCATCCCGCTCCCTCCTCCGCGTGTCCGCCCTCGTGCTCGCCGGCGTGTTCGGCGCCGGCACCCTCGCCGCCTGCGGCGCCGAGGTCGACGACGCCGCACAGGTGACCATCGGTGGCGAGCGTTTCGAGAAGATCCGGTTCGCCGACCTGCCCCGTCCGACGGGGGCGGAGTCGAAGGTCGTCGAGGCCAAGGACCTCGTCGAGACCGAGACCCTCGAGGTGACCGGCGTCGAGCCCCAGGCCGTGCTCGTGTACTACACCGAGATCCTCGAGACCGAGGGGTGGGAGGTCGGCGAGAAGGCCCAGGCGAACCGCGACGGATCGTGGATCGGCACCTGGAACCTCGCCGGGCGCACGCTCATCGTCCGGTCGGCGCTGAAGACCGCCGCCGACGGCACCACGTCGACGGAGTTCTCGCTCAACTTCAAGCGACCGGTGAAGAACGACCAGATCACCGGCATCCACAACAAGAAGAAGTCGGGGGTCACCGGACCCGCGCACTGATCCGGCGCGGGGTCACCCGCCGTTCAGGAACGCTTCGATCCGTTCGACAGGTCGTCCGATCAGCACCCGGTCGTCGTGCACGACCAGCGGACGCTGCAGGAGTGCGGGCTCTCGCACCAACAGGTCGACGACCTGCGCGGCGGTCTCGACGTCGGCGTCGCCGAGACCGAGCTCCCGGAACCGGGCGTCACGCCGCACGAGGTCGGTGACCGGGTCGACGAGCCCGGCGACGAGGCGTTCGAGCGTCCCGCGGTCGGGCGGCGTGCGCAGGTAGGCGACGACGTCGACCTCGACCTCGCGCTCGGCGAGCAGGGCGAGTGCCCGTCGCGAGCTGCCGCAGGAGGGGTTGTGGTACACGGTCACGGCGGTCACGCTCGCGCACGCTACCGAGCTGCGACCCCGACGGTGCCACAGCTCGGCGGTGCGCCGCCGCTGCCGTTCGGGAAGGGTCCCGCACACGGGGCGCGACGCGCGCCGGCCCCGCCGATCCGATCGGGAGCGTTGTCGTCGACGACGACGAGGGCGGCGAGGAGGTCGCCGAGATCTGCGAGGAACGCGCACCGAGTGCTGCCGTCCGTGCAACCGATCCGACGAGCGTCGTCGAGGGGGAACCCCCAGGCGGCGGCGAACTCGTCGACGACCCGTCCCCGGTCCCCCCATTCGACGGCGAACGCGACGGCGTCGCCGATGGGGACGTTCCAGATGCTGTCCCAGGGGAACGGGTGCTGCCACGGGTCGCGGGTCGGGAGCGGGGGTGTGGCGTTGCCGACGGCCTCCCCGACCTCCGCGACCCGGCACGAGCCCGCGGCGGCGCACAGCACGAGCACGACGGCTGCGACGCGGGCGCGTCGGGTTCGGGGGCCGGGCACCCCGGGTGATACCCGTGCACGGGCGCGTTCCACCGACTAGCAACACGACCGTGGACGTGCTGATGACCGAGACCGCCTACGCCGCGTTCGCCGCCGACGTGCGAGCCGTCAATCCGATGATCGGCCTCCTCGCCATGGACCGGGACGGGACGATCCGGCGTGACGCCGCCGGTGCACCGCTCGACTGGGACGACGCGCACCCCGAGGTGATCTGGAGCACCTACGACCTGTTCCCGGACCAGGGTGTCCGCCGCTTCTACGGGTTCGCCGGTCGCTGCGGGTCGCTGCGCTGGTTCGCGTCGGCCGCGGCGGGGTTCGAGACGCCGTTCTACGCCGGGCTGATCGATCGTGGGGTTCGGCTGACGACCGGCCACGGGACGCGTGTGGCGATCGCCGAGTTCGTGCTGCGTGCGGTGCTCGACGCCTTCCAGGACGCCGGTGCCTGGCGGCGCCTGCAGGCGGAGCGGCGGTGGGAACGGGCGCCGTTCGCGTTCCGGGAGGTCGACGGTTCTCGTTGGCTGGTGTGGGGGATGGGCCACATCGGCGGGGAGGTCGCCCGTCGGGCCCGGGCGCTCGGCGCCGAGGTGGTCGGCGTGCGCCGGACGCCTCGTGGGGACGAACCCGTCGACGTCCTGTGCACCCCGCAGGAGGCGACGGACCGGATCGGCTGGGCGGACGTCGTCGTGCTGACGGCGGCGTCGAACGCGTCGACCGCCCGGTTGGTCGACGCCGGGTTCCTGGCGGCGATGCGACCCGACGCGGTGCTGGTCAACATCGCCCGCGGTGATCTCGTCGACGAGGAGGCGTTGGTGGCCTCCCTCGATGCCGGCCGTCCCGGAACGGCGGTGCTCGACGTGTTCGCCACCGAACCGCTCCCGGCGGAGAGCCCGCTGTGGGGTCACCCCCGTGTGGTGGTGTCGCCGCACGAGGCGGGGGCGAGCCGGGAGGCGAACCGCCGGTTCGCTCCGGAGTTCTGCGAGAACCTGGGCCGCTACCTCGCCGGTCTGCCGCTCGTCGACGAGCGGACCGCAGCGGACCTCTGAGGCAGCCCGGTCAGAGCCGGCCGGCGTCGCGGGCGGCCTGTTCCGCCGCGTCGAGGAGCTCTTCGACGATGCGGAGCCCGCCGTCCCAGAACCCGGGGTCGTCGAGGTCGCAGCCGACGATGCGGGCGAGCTCGGTCGGGGGGAGCGACCCGCCCGCGGCGAGCAGGTCGAGGTAGCGGGGCACGAAGTCCGGCCCGGTCTCCGTCGCCCGGCGGTACACGGCGAGGGCGAGGAGTTGCCCGTAGGCGTACGCGTACACGTAGCCGGGGGTCGAGATGAAGTGCGGGATGTAGCTCCACCACGTGCGGTAGCCGTCGGTGATCCGGACGGCGTCGCCGAGCATCTCCGCCTGGGTCCGCTCCCAGTGGTCGCCGAAGTCGTCGACGGAGAGCTCGCCGACCTCCCGTCGGTGGGTGTGGACGGCGTCCTCGAACCGGTGCATCGCGGTCTGGCGGAACACGGTCGCGATCGCCCCCTCGATCTGTTCGGCGAGGAGCGCGAGCCGGTCCGTCGGGTCGGTCGTGCGTTCGAGCAGTCGGGCGAAGGTGATCGTCTCGCCGAACACCGAGGCGGTCTCGGCGAGGGTCAGCGGGGTCGACTGGTGGAACACGCCCTGGGGTCGGGCGAGATGCGCGTGCACGCCGTGACCGAGCTCGTGGGCGAGGGTGAGGACGTCGCGCCGGGTTCCCGTCCAGTTGAGCAGGACGTAGGGGTGGTGGGAGGGCACGGTGTAGGCGCAGAACGCGCCGGGTCGCTTGGCCGGTCGGACGGGGGCGTCGATCCAGTCGCCCGCGAAGAACAGGCTCGCCACGTCGGCGAGCTCGGGGGAGAATCCGCGGTAGGCCTCGAGCACGATGTCCCGGGCGTTGTCCCAGCGATAGGTGGGTGTCGTGGTGGCGACCGACGCCATGCGGTCGTGGTCGGCGAGCCGGTCGACCCCGAGGATGGTCGCCTTGAGGCGGTACCACCGGCGGGGGAGGTCGTAGCGGGCGACGACGGCGTCGACGAGCGCGTCGACGGACGCGTCGGTGGTCTCGTTGTGGAGGTTCCGGGCGGACAGCCACGTCGGGTAGGCGCGGAGGCGGTCGTCGACCGCCTTGTCGAGCAACAGGGTGTTGAAGACGAACGCCCGGGTGCGCAGGCCCGGGGCGAGGCCGGCGGTCACCGCCTCGGCGACCTCGCGGCGTGTGCCGGCGTCGGGGTGGGCGAGGAGGGCGAGTCCCTCCTCGAGCCGGACGGTCCGGTCGGGCAGGGGGACCTCGATCGCCGCGCACAGCTCACCGAACAGGCGGCTCCAGGCGGTCGCCCCGGTCTGGGTCTTCTCGGCGTCGAGGCGTTCCTCAGCCTCGGCGAGCTGGTGTGGCCGGTAGCGGCGCTGGGACCGCAGGTGGTGGGCGCAGAAGGCGAGCGCCGGGTCGGCGAGGAGCGCCTCGGCCCGGTCGTCGTCGACGGCCGCCCACTCGAGGTCGAGGAAGATAAGCCGCGTCCAGATCGCGATGGACCGTTCCTGCACGCGGGCCACGAGGGCGCCGCGGGTCGGGTCGGCGGTGTCGGTCGCGAAGCGGAGGTGGGCGTAGTTGCCGGCCCGCCCGAGGTGGTCCTGGAGCGCGGCGAGGTCTCCCATGGCCCGGGCGAGCTCGGCCGCCCCGAGGCTGGCGACGCGGCCGCGGACGGCTTCGACGGCGCTGGCCAGCGTGTCGGCCCGGTCGAGCAGGGTGTCGACGTCGGCGCCGTCGAGCAGCGGGTCGAGGTCCCAGGCGACCTCGTCGGCCGTGGTGTCCGTCGTCGTGGTCATGGGGTCACGGTACCGGCGGCTCGCCCGCCGGGAGGAGGCGGAGCGCCGCACCGGTGCCCGGACGCGGCACGACCCGGGCAGGGGGGGATGCCCGGGTCGTGCATTCGGCTGCCTGTCGGCGGCCGGGGGGGGGGATCAGGAGCGGGCGCGAGCCCGGCGGCGCTCCTCAGCGCAGGCGGAGCACTCGTCCGCTACGGCGATGCCCTTGGCGGTGACGTACTGCACCGTCGGCTGGCCGCAGGCGCAGAGCCTGGCGAGCGGGCGTGACTTCCGGAGGATGGTGGTGGGCATCCGCTTCACTCCTTTGTGAAGGTTCGAACGTAAAGTTACTCTACCGGAAAGTGAATGAGCGCACAAGGGCATTCGCGATGACATCCGTCACCCGGCAGCCCGACGACAGGGTACCCGCCGCCCCGGGCGTACAGTCACCGTCGTGCTGGTGCTCGTCCTCGGGGGAACCCGATCGGGGAAGTCGGAGCTCGCCGAGCGCTGGGCCGGCACCGCTGGACCGGTGACCTACCTCGCGACCGGCAGCGCCTCCGACGCCGGCATGGCCGACCGCATCGCCCGGCACCGGGACCGCCGGCCGGCGTCGTGGACCACGGTCGAGGCCGGCGCCGACCTCGCGGCCGCACTCGACGCCGTTCCGTCGACCGACACGGTGCTCGTGGACGCGCTCGGCACCTGGGTCGCCGCGCACCCGGACTTCCGGGTCGCCGTCGACCCGCTGGTCGTCGCGCTGCGCCGTCGCCGTGGCCTCACCGTCGTGGTGTCCGACGAGGTCGGGCTCGGCGTGCACCCCTCGAGCGAGCTCGGCGTCCGGTTCCGCGACGTGCTCGGCGCGGTCAACCGCGCCGTGGCCGACGCCGCCGATCGGGCCGTCCTCGTGGTCGCCGGCCGGGTCCTCGACCTCGCACCCGCGCCACCGGCGCCACACCTCCCGTCGTGAACGCCCGACGCCCCGCAGCCGGACCGCGCGCCGCCGTCGGGTTCCTGACCGTGCTCGGCGGTGCCGCCCCGCTCGGCCCGGCGGCGCTCGCCTGGTTCGGGGTCGTCGGCGCCCTCCTCGGCGCGGCGGTCGGCGGCGCGCGCTGGGGTCTCGACGGGGCAACCGGACCGCTGCTCGCCGCAGCACTCGCGGTCGGCCTCGACCTCGCCCTCACCGGGCTCCTCCACGTCGACGGCCTCGCCGACACTGCGGACGGGCTGCTGCCGCCGCTCCCCCGGGACCGGCGCCTCGAGGTCATGCGCCGCCCCGACGTCGGAGCGTTCGGGGTCGCCGTCATCGTCGGCGTCCTGCTGGTGCGCTGGAGCGCGTTCGCCTCACTCGCACCGACCACCACCACGATCGCCGGGGTGGCCGCGGTGTGGGCGGCGACCCGGGCCGCCATGGTCGCCGTCCTCCTCAACCGACCCCATGCCCGCCCCGACGGGGGCCTGCCCGCACGGTTCGGTACCGCTCGGCGCGGGGCGACGCTCGTCGCCGGGGCGGTGCCCGTCGTGCTGTGCGCGACGCTCGGCGGCGTCGGCGGGGTCGCAGCGGTCGCTGCGGCGCTGCTGACCGCGGTCCTCGTCGTCGCCGGGGCGCAGCGGAAGATCGGCGGCTACACGGGTGACGTGCTCGGCGCGCTCGGGGTCCTCGGCGAGACGGCGGGTCTCGTCGCGCTCGTCGTCTGGCAGCGTGTCGGCTGAGCGTTCCGCCGGGGGTCAGGACGACCGCTCGTACGCCCAGCCGGCGGCGTCCATGATGAGCCGGTGCCGGGGGCCCGGGGCGTCGACGTCGCCGCTGCCGTAGGCGACGTCCGGCTCCCACACGATCATGCGGATCCCGTCGTCGCCCTTGCGTCCGACCCGGGTGACGAACTCCTCCACGGGCGCTGCGGCGAGGTCTGCGAGGGCGGCGTCGACGTCGGTGAACCCGGCGAGCCGGTGCAGCGTCACCCACGTCGGGGGGATGAGCTCGATCTCGCCCGCGTCTCGTCGGACGAGCGCGTCGGCAGGGCGGATCCACGCATGGTCGTGGATCTCGCCGCCGTCGATGGTGACCTCGTGCGACGCCGGCGCCGCGGCGACGAAGAACCACGTGTCGAAGCGCTTCGGTGCCTCCGGCGGCGGGCACCAGCGCGACAGCACGACGAAACCGTCGGCGTCGAGATCGATCGCGGCCTCCTCGGCGGCCTCGCGCACCGCGGCGTTGCGCGCCGCGGCGAGCTGGTCGTGCGGGGCGTCGGGGTCGACGTCCTCGGGATCGACTCGTCCACCCGGGAACACCCACGCGCCGCCGGCGAACGCGAGCGCCGAGTTCCGTCGCAGCATCAGCACCTCGAGACCGGTCGCACCGTCGCGGAGGAGGATCACGGTCGCAGCGGGAACGGCGTCGTCGGGGCCGGTGGGAGCGTTCATCGGCAGAGTCAACACCACCGCGCCTGCGACGCACGCGACCCCGGGTGGCTCATCGCCCGGCGGCGGCGACGACGAGGTCGGCGAACCGGGCGGCGCTGAGCTCGCCGGAGGCCCGTGCCACGACCTTGCCCTGGGCGTCGATCGCGACGAAGGACGGGAACGACGACGCGCCGGTCGCCCGGAAGGCGCTGCCGGTGGCGTCGTCGGCGATGGTCTGGACGAACCACCCCTCCTCGGTCAGCCACGACGCCGGCGGGTAGTTGCCGCGGCTGCGATCGACGGCCGTCGAGATCGCGTACACGTCGACGAGCGAGGCCCGGGGGTCCCGGCCCAGCCAGTCGGCGACGACGGGGACCTCGCGCTGGCAGTGCGGGCACCAGTGCGCGACGACCATCACGATCTTCGGCCGACCGTCGTTCGCGATGGTCACCGGCAGGCCGCTCGCCACGTCCTGGCCTCTGATCTCGGGGAAGGCCAGCCCCTTCGCCCGGTCGGCGCCGCTCTCGGGGAACGCGGGCAGCGACGCCCCGACGACACGCACGGTGCCGACCGCGACCCCGCCGGCGGACGCGCCCGAGGTGCTGACCGCGCCGTCGCCCGATGCCGTGGTCGGCCGGGTGGTCTGCGTCGGGGACGCGGTGTCGTCCTCCCCGCCACCGGTCAGCAGCGCCACCGCAGCCGCGGCGACGACGAGGCCCACGACGATGGCGACGATGCCGGGGACCGCCGAGCGGCGACGCTTCGAGGACGGTGCAGGCGAGCTCATGGGACGGGTACCTCCGAGGTGGTCGCAGGAACGGCGGTTCGGGTCGGACGGCCGGCGAGGAACAGGGCGACGACGGTGACGAACCCGGCGAGGGCCATCATCGGGATGGTCACGAACCCGAGGGCGGTGACCTCACGGACCGTGCACGGTGCCGCGGCGTCGCAGGACGAGGACTGGTCGGGGAACGCCTGGAGCTGCACGTGGTACACCGACACCGCGGCCCCGAGGACGGCGAGCGGCACGGCATAGCGGCCCACCGTCCGGTCGCCACGGACCGCGGCGATGGGCAGGACGACGGCGAGCGGGTACATGGCGATCCGCTGGTACCAGCACAACTCGCAGGGCACGAACCCGGCGATCTCGGAGTAGTAGAGGCTGCCGGCTGTGGCGGCGACCGCGACCGCCGCGGCGAGCCACGGTGCGACCCGGGCGACGTCGGCCCGGACGGTGGCGGGGCCCGGGCCGGGCAGCAGCCGAAGCGCGGTGATCGCCACCGAACCGCCCACGGCGACGATTGCGAGGAGCGCCAGGAACTTGCTCGTGGTCGCGACATCCATCGGACCGAGAGCCTACGGGGGTGCCCTCCGGCAGCGGGTGCCGCCGGTCGGCGGTAGGGTCCGCCCATGCAGAACGCACTGAAGGCGAAGTGGCGGGCCGGGGAACCGACCTTCGGTGCGTGGCTCGCGATCCCGAGCCCGCTCGTCGCCGAGGCGACCGCCCACGCCGGGTTCGACTACGTCTGCATCGACCTCCAGCACGGCGCGGCCGACTACCAGGCAGCGATCGCGATGCTCGCCGCGATGCGTGGTGCCGACACGACCCCCATCGTCCGGGTGCCGTGGAACGAGTTCGGGATCATCGGCCGCATGCTCGACGCAGGGGCGATGGGGATCGTCGTCCCGATGGTGAACAGCGTCGAGGAGGCCCGGGCGGCGACCGCCGCGTGCCGATACGCGCCCGACGGTGCGCGCAGCTACGGACCGGTGCGGGCGTCGCTCGAGCACGGCGCCGAGTACTACGAGGCGGCGAACCGTGAGATCGCCTGCATCCCGATGATCGAGACCCGTCAGGCCGTCGAACGCCTCGACGACATCCTCGCCGTCCCCGGCATCGACGCCGTCTACGTCGGCCCTGCCGACCTGTCCATCACCTATGGGTTGCCGCCCGCCGTCGACAACCCGGGCACCGTCTTCGACGACGCGATCGCCACGGTCGTCGCTGCCTGCCGGGTGCGCGGGATCACCCCGGGCATCCACTCCGTCGCCGGACTCGCCGCCAAGCGCGTCGGGCGCGGGTTCGGGATGGTGACGATCACCTCCGACCTCGGGAACCTCACCGGCTCCTACCGTGCCGACCTGCGTACGGCGCACGCGGGCACCGCGGCGACGCCCGACGGTCCGGCGACCGGGTACTGACCGGTCGACGCAGGATGGCCGAGGGAGCGTCGGGCGGGCGTTGCTGGTGGTGCGGCGACGACCCCACCTACGTCGCGTACCACGACGAGGAGTGGGGCCGACCCGTCGTCGACGACCGGCGGCTGTTCGAGAAGCTGTGCCTCGAGGGGTTCCAGGCCGGGCTGTCGTGGTTGACGATCCTGCGGAAGCGCCCGGCCTTCCGGGCGGCGTTCGCCGACTTCGACCCGAACGTCGTCGCCCGGTTCGGTGTCCGTGACGTCGAGCGCCTGCTCGGCGACGCCGGCATCGTCCGTCATCGCGGCAAGATCGAGGCGACCGTCACGAACGCCGGCAGGGCGCTCGAGTTGATCGAGGAGGTCGGCTCGCTCGCGGCGTACGTCTGGTCGTTCGAACCGGCGCCGTCGGGACGGCCTCCCCGTCTCGACCGGTCCACGCTCGCCGGGCTCGGGACGTCGCCGGCGTCGGTGGCGCTGTCGGCCGATCTCCGTCGTCGCGGGTGGCGCTTCGTCGGACCGACGACCGTGTACGCGTTCCTGCAGTCGATGGGGGTCGTGAACGACCACGTCGAGGGGTGCCCGTCCCGTCCGGTCGTCGAGGCGATGCGCGACGCGCTCCATCGACCCGGTCTGCGGGAGACCCGCCGATGAGCTCGTCCGATCTCGCAGCGACGACGGAGCAGCGCCGTGTCGGTCTCGGCGCCGCCGCCGTGCTCGTCGCCACCGTGTGCTGGAGCTTCGGCGGGGTCATCGCCGTGGCGATCGACGCCCCGGGCGTCGTGACGTCCTTCTACCGCCTGTGGATGGGCAGCGTGTTCCTCGTCGCCATCGGCGCCGCGACCAGGCGGCTGCCGACGTGGCGCGAGCTCCGGCAGGTCGCACCGTCCGGCGCACTGTTCGGACTGAACCTCTGCCTGTTCTTCACGGCGCTGAACTACACGACCGTCGCGAACGCCATCATCGTGGGGGCACTCACCCCGGTGTTGATGCTGCCCATCGCCGCCCGGCTGCTCGGGGAGCGCCTCGACGCCGTGAAGATCGGCTGCGCGCTCGTCGCCGTCGGCGGGGTCGTGTTCGCCGTGCTCACCGCGCCGGGGGGTGGCGAGTCGGGTGGTCGGTCCCTGCGCGGTGACCTCCTGGCGGTCGGCTCGCTGCTGCTGTGGATCGGCTTCCTCACCTCGGCGAAGCGGGTGCGGGCGCAGGTCGGCACCCTGCAGTTCCTGACCGCAACGACGATCAGCGCGGCGGTCGCGGTCACACCCCTCGCCGTCTTCGGACCCTACGACCTCGGCGTGCTCGAGGGGACCGACTGGCCGTTGCTCGTCGCGCTCACCGTCGTGCCGGGCATGGTGGGGCACGGGCTGATCGCCTGGGCGCAGCGCCACATCGACGCGACGGTGTCGTCGGTGCTCATGCAGGGCGAGCCGGTCGGCGGGACGATCCTCGCCGCGGTGCTGCTCGGCCAGGCGATGTCGGTGCTGCAGGGTTTCGCGATGGCGATCGTCGTCGGTGCGCTCGCCGTCCTCGCTGCGGCCGGTCGGCGCCGGGCGGGACCGCTCGAGGAGCCGGCGTCCACCTGAGCGCACAGTCGCCGCCGGCCCTACGCTCGGCCCATGGCGCTGTTCGGATCCTCGAAGTTGCACCTCCCCACGGCGGAGGAGGCCCTGCCCGGTCGCACCGATTCCATGGCCGTGCCGTCGGCCCACCACGTGAACGGTCACCCGCTCGTCGGCCCGTGGGCCGCCGAGCTCGAGGTCGCGTACGTCGGCATGGGCTGCTTCTGGGGTGCGGAACGGATCTTCTGGAAGTCCGACGGGGTGGTCACCACGGCGGTCGGCTACCAGGGTGGCCACACGCCGAACCCGACGTATGAGGAGGTGTGCTCCGGTCGCACGGCACACACCGAGGCGGTGCTCGTCGTGTTCGACACGAATCGGACCACCTACGAGCGGGTGCTCGCCACGTTCTGGGAGAACCACGACCCGACCCAGGGCATGCGGCAGGGCAACGACGTGGGGACCCAGTACCGCTCGGCCGTCTACACGACCTCCGAGACGCAGGCCGAGATCGCCCGGGCGACCCGGGCCACCTACCAGGAGCGTCTGCGGGCGGCCGGGTACGGCGAGATCACGACCGAGATCGCACCGGCCGGCCCGTTCTTCTACGCGGAGGCCTACCACCAGCAGTACCTCGCCAAGGTGCCGAACGGGTACTGCGGCATTGGCGGCACGGGCGTGACCTGCCCGGTGGGGCTGGTCGGCCGCAGCTGACGCCGGCCCCGGGCGCGCCGGGTCGCCTTGGGGGGCCGTCGGGTCGCGCCGGTACGCTGGGCGGGCCATGGACACGCCCGACCGCCCCGATCAGCCGTACCCGAACGTGCCCGTACGGGCCGACTACCCGGCGATCGAGCGTCGGATCCTCGACCGGTGGCGGGCCGACGGGACGTTCGCCCGATCGGTGCAGGAGCGCCCTGCGGAGAGCTCCTACCTGTTCTTCGACGGCCCCCCGTTCGCGAACGGTCTCCCCCACTACGGGCACCTGCTCACCGGGTACGTGAAGGACGTCGTGCCCCGCTACCGCACCATGTGCGGGCAGCGGGTCGAGCGTCGGTTCGGGTGGGACTGCCACGGGCTGCCGGCCGAGATGGAGTCGGAGAAGGAGCTCGGGGTCTCCGGTCGCCGGAACATCACCGAGTACGGCATCGACCGGTTCAACGAACATTGCCGCACCTCCGTGCTCCGGTACACGAAGGAGTGGGAGGAGTACGTCACCCGGCAGGCGCGCTGGGTCGACTTCGACAACGACTACAAGACGATGGACCTCTCCTACATGGAGAGCGTCATGTGGGCGTTCAAGCAGCTCTGGGACAAGGGCCTCGTCTACGAGGCGTTCCGGGTGATGCCGTACTCGTGGGGGGCGGAGACGCCGCTGTCGAACTTCGAGATCCGTCTCGACGACGCCACCCGGCCACGGCAGGACCCGGCGCTCACCGTGCTGTTCACGCTCGAACCCACGGCCGACGACCCGGGGCCGACGAAGATCCTCGCCTGGACGACGACCCCGTGGACGTTGCCGTCGAACCTGGCACTCGCCGTGGGGCCCGACCTCGATTACGCGGTGTACGAGGAGGACGGCGTCCGTTACGTGCTCGGCACCGCGACGGTGGCGAAGTACGAGAAGGAGCTCGCGGGCGCCACGCAGGTGGCGACGCTCCGCGGTGCCGACCTCGTCGGCCGCCGGTACGAGCCGTTGCTGCCGTTCTTCGCCGAGCGGACCGACGCCTTCCGGATCCTCGCCGGGGATTTCGTGGACACCGCCGAGGGCACCGGGGTCGTGCACATGGCCCCCGGGTTCGGTGAGGACGACCAGCGGGTGTGCGAGGCGAACGGCATCGGGGTCGTCGTCCCCGTCGACGACGAGGGGCGCTTCACCGACGAGGTGCCCGACTTCGAGGGGCAGAACGTGTTCGACGCGAACGCGCTCGTCGCCCGCCGCCTCCGCGAGGAGGGCAAGCTCGTCCGCCAGGACAGCTACGTGCACAACTACCCGCACTGCTGGCGGACCGACACGCCGATCATCTACCGGGCGCTGTCGTCGTGGTACGTGCGGGTCACCGACCTGCGCGACCGGCTCGTCGAGCTGAACGAGCAGATCAACTGGATCCCCGGTCACGTCCGCGACGGCGCGTTCGGGAAGTGGCTCGAAGGGGCCCGCGACTGGTCGATCTCCCGGAACCGGTTCTGGGGTGCGCCGATCCCGGTGTGGCGGAGCGACGACCCCGCGTACCCCCGCATCGACGTGTACGGCTCGATCGCCGAGCTCGAGGCCGACTTCGGGGTGCCGGTCACCAGCCTGCACCGACCCTTCATCGACTCCCTCGTGCGGCCGAACCCCGACGACCCGACCGGTCGGTCGATGATGCGGCGGGTGCCCGAGGTGCTCGACTGCTGGTTCGAGTCCGGGTCGATGCCGTTCGCGCAGAGCCACTACCCCTTCGAGAACCGCGAGTTCGTCGAGGAGCACACCGCCGACTTCATCGTGGAGTACATCGCCCAGACGCGCGGGTGGTTCTACACGATGCACGTCCTGTCGGTCGCGCTGTTCGACCGGCCGGCGTTCAAGAACTGCATCTGTCACGGTGTGGTGCTCGACGAGGACGGCCGCAAGCTGTCCAAGCGCCTGCGCAACTATCCCGACCCCGAGGAGGTCTTCGAGACCATCGGGTCGGACGCGTTGCGCTGGTTCCTCGTGTCGTCGCCGATCCTGCGGGGTCTCGACCTGAAGATCGACCGTGACGGCTCCGGCATCGCCGAGGTCGTTCGGCTCGTGCTCAACCCGATCTGGAACGCGTTCCACTTCTTCACGCTGTACGCGAACGTCGAGGGCCACGAGGCCGTCTGGCGGACCGACAGCACCCAGCTCCTCGACCGGTACGTGCTCGCGAAGACCGGGGAGCTCGTCCGTGACGTCACCGCCCGCATGGACGCCTACGACCTCGCCGGCGCGTGCGGCGAGGTCACGGCGTTCCTCGACGCGCTGAACAACTGGTACATCCGGCGGAGCCGTGACCGGTTCTGGGGCACCGACGGCGTCGACCGTGACGCCTTCGACACGCTCTACACCGTGCTGCACACGGTCGTGCGCGTCGCCGCCCCGCTGCTGCCCTACCTCGCCGAGGAGGTCGCCACGGGCCTCGGTGCCACCGACAGCGTCCACCTCACCGACTGGCCGGACGCCGCCGCCTTCCCCGCCGACGCCGAGCTCGTCGCCCGGATGGACCGGGTGCGCGAGGTCTGCTCCGCCGCGTTGTCGCTGCGGGAGACCCGCGGGCTGCGGGTGCGCCTCCCGCTGCGGCGGCTCACCGTGGCCGGTGCGGGCGCCGCGGCGCTCGTCGACCACGCCGACCTCATCGCGGACGAGCTCAACGTGAAGGACGTCGCCTTCCTCGACGACGTCGCCACGTTCGGCACCTTCCAGCTCCGGCCGAACGGGCGGGTCCTCGGCCCGAAGCTCGGCGGTGACGTCCAGCGCGTCATCCGGGCGGCGAAGGAGGGGGCGTGGGAGGCGGCGGCCGACGGGACCGTCGTCGTCGCCGGGTACACCCTCGAGCCCGGTGAGTTCGACCTGGTCCTGCAGGCGCCCGACGGCGCGGCGACGATGCCGCTGCGAGGCAACGACCTCGTCGTCGACCTCGACGTGACCGTCGACGACGAGTTGCGGGCCGAGGGCGTGGCCCGCGACCTCGTTCGTCTCGTGCAGCAGGCCCGTAAGGACGCCGACCTGCACGTGGCCGACCGCATCACCGTCGAGGTGTGCGCCCCGCCGGAGATCGCCGCCGCGGTCGACGCCCATCGGCAGATGGTCGCCGAGGCGACGTTGGCCGTCGATCTGCGGATCGTCGACGTGCCGCAGCCGGTCACCGGAAGCGTCGAGGGCGCCGAGGTGTCGTTCTCGATCGTCCGCCGGTAGGGCGGCGTCGGCTCAGCCGACCCGGCCGTAGGTCATCGGCTTGCGGGAGTACCACATCGTCTTCACCTGCACGACGTCCCCGATCTGGGGGGCATCGACGATCAGCTCGTTGCCGATGTACATCGAGACGTGGCTGACGGGCTCACCGTAGAACACGAGGTCACCCGGTTCGAGCTGCTCGAAGGAGATCGGGATCGCTTCGTCGCGCTGGTAGTCGGCGGGCCGGGGGATCCACACGCCGGCCTGTGCCCACGCCCAGTACATGAGCCCCGAGCAGTCGAAGCCACGGCTCGGGCTCGCGCCGCCGAACACGTAGGGGACGCCGAGTTGGGAGAGGGCGGCGTTCACCGCGACGCCTGCCTCGGGCCGCACGGCCGGGGTGAGGCCCGGCGGCACCGTCACCCGGGAGGAACCGCCATCGCTCACTCGGCCGGCCGCGGCCGCCGCCGCAGCGGCCTCCTCGGCCCGACGCCGCTCCTCGGCCTCGGCGAGCAGAGTGGCGAGCTCGCCCTTCGTGGCGTCGAGCGTGGCGACGATCGCGGCCTCGACCTCGGTGGCCTCGGCCTGTGCCGCCTCGAGACGGGCGAGCTGCTCGTCGGCGCGTGCCCGTGCGGCGTCGACCGTGCGGATGCGACCCTCGAGCGCCTGGCGGCTCGACCGCAGCCCTTCGAGGAGTTGGCGACGGTTCCCGGCGGCGTTCCCGAGGTAGCTCAGCCGTTGCCCGGCCTCGTTCGCGCGGCTCGAGAAGAGCCCCTCGACGTCGGCGAGGCTGCCACCGCCGATGTATGCGGTGATCGCGTACTCGGCGAGCTCGGCGCTGCGCAGCTCGGCCTCCGCCCGGGTGGCCTCGAGCGCGGATTCGGCTGCGGCCTGCTCCGCGAGGGCGGCCTCACGGTCGGCGGTGGCCTGCAGGTACTCCTCGCCGAGCACGTCGAGGCGGTCGCGGGCCTCCTCGAGCTCGGCGGCGAGCCGGTTGGCCTCGGCCCGGAGCTCCTCGATGGTGCGGGCCCGGGCCGGTGCGGGGACGAGCGCGAGGAGGGTGAACGCGACGATCGTGACGACTGCGGTGCGCAGCGGTCGTCGCCGGGGGCGCACCGTCGAGGAGGTGCGATCGAGCCGAAGGGGCTGCCGCTCCGCGGCGCTGGCCGTCGTCATCGTGGACGAAAGGCTAGCCACCCACCGCCGCGATCACGACCGGGGCCTCCCCGGGGTGCTGCATACTGCGGTCATGGTGCAGGTGCTGCGGCGTCGGGCCGGAGGTGTCGCGCTCGGGCTCCTGTGGGACCGGCTCGTGCCCGAGCCGCCCGATGCGTTCCACCCGGTCGCGCGGTTCGGCTCGCTCATGGCGGAGCTCGAGCGCCGCCGCTACGCCGACCGGCGGAGCCGCGGCGTGGCGCACGCCGTCGCCGGCTTGGCGGTCGGTGCGGCGGCGGGCACCCTCGTGCCCACGGCGGTCGCGGTCGGGGTCGTCGCCGCCCCGCGGATGCTCGGGTCGACCGCCCGGGAGATCGGTGACCTGCTCGTCGCCGGTGATCTCGACGGGGCCCGGCAGGCGTTGCCGGGTCTCGTAGGTCGCGACCCCTCGACGCTGGATGAGGGGGGCATCGCCCGGGCCGTCGTGGAGTCGGTGGCGGAGAACGCGGTCGATGCGTTCGCGGCCCCGGTGTTCTGGGCGCTCGTCGGCGGTCGCGCCGCAGCGACGGCGCACCGGGCGGTGAACACCCTCGACGCGATGGTCGGACACCGCTCGGCGCGTTACGAGCGGTTCGGGTGGGCGTCGGCGCGGCTCGACGACGTCGCCGCCTGGGTGCCGGCCCGGCTCGTCGTGCTCGGTGTCGTCGTGCTGCGGCCGAGGCGGGCGGGGGCGATCCTCCGGGCGGTGCGGACCCAGGCGCCGGCACACCCCTCACCGAACGCTGGTGTCGCCGAGGCGGCGTTCGCGGCGGCGCTCGGGGTACGGCTCGGCGGGGAGCTCCGCTACGGCGATCGTGTCGAGGTGCGGCCGACGCTCGGCGAGGGCGACCCGCCGACGGCGGCGGACGTGGCCCGGGCGGTGCGGTTGCTCGACGAGCTCGTGCTCCTCACCGCGCTGTGCAGCGCGGGTGCGGCGTCGGTCGCCGCCGGCCGACGCCGCCGGCGGTCGCGGCGCGTCAGCGCAGCACGGCCTGGATGACGGACAGCTCGACCCGCCGACGACGACGGTCGACCTTGAGCACCTTCACCGAGACCGCGTCGCCCGGGGTCACGACCTCCTCCGGTCCGCTGATCCGGTACTCGGCGAGCTCGCTGACGTGGACGAGGCCCTCGACGTCGTCGCCGATGCGCACGAACGCGCCGAAGGGGGCGAGTCGGGTCACGATGCCGTCGAGTACGGCGCCCGGCTCGACGCCGCGGAACGGGTCGTCCTGCAGTGCCTTCATCGACAGGCTGACCTTGCGGTCGCCGCGGGCCTGCAGCACCTTCACCTCGACCTCGTCGCCGACGCGGACGACCTCGTCGGCGCGAGACACCCGCCGCCACGTGAGCTCGGACAGGTGGACGAGCCCGCGCACCCCGCCGACGTCGACGAACGCCCCGAACTCGGTGAGCAGCACGACCTTGCCACGGTGTACCTGACCGGGTTCGAGGGTTGCCGCGAAGGTGGCGGCCCGGGCGCGTTCGGCCTTGCGCAGCACGGCCCGACGTGACACGACGACCCGGTCGCGGGTGCGATCCGCCTCGGTGACGAGCACCTCGACGGTGCGACCCACCCATGCCTCGACGTCGTCGACCCGTTCGAGGTCGAGCTGCGACGCCGGCAGGAACCCCCGGACCCCGAGGTCGACGACGAGACCACCCTTGGTGCGGCCGGTGACGGTCACCTCGATCGGGGTCGCCGCAGCGAGCGCGACGTCGATCCGTTCCCATGCCCGTTGGCGCATCGCCCAGGTGCGGGAGAGCACGATCCGCCGCTGCGGGTCGTCGCGGAGCAACACCGCCGCCTCGATCCCGTCGCCCGCTGCGAGCAGGTCCGCCGGAGCGGTCCGCCCGCCGGTGGTGAGGTGGTCGCGCTGCACCACACCGACGAGTCCGCCGGGCAGCTCGACGACGACCTCGTTCGCGTCGACGGCGCGCACCGTCCCGGTGAGGATCTGCCCGCTGCGCAGGCCCGCCTCGGTGGCGGGGTCCGGGGTGGGGGGCGGTCCGGGGACGACGGGCGTCGGCTGGTCCATCGGGGGCGAGCCTACCGGCGACGGTGACGGCGGGTCGGCGAGAACTGCGCGGTCAGCGGTGCCAGTCGCTCACGGAGGTCGGCGTGTCGATCCCGGGGCGGAGGTTCGCCGCCGGTTCGGCGGTGCCGGCCGTGAGCCGCAGGGGCACGACACCCGCCCACGCCGTGGCGTCGAGGTCCTCGTCGTCGTCGGCGGGTCCGCCGCTGCGGACCTTCGCCGAGGCCTCGTCGAGCGCGACGGCGAGCACGGTGGTCTGGCGCATCTCGAGGTCGGTGTGGGGCCGGAGATCCGCCATGCGGCCGTCGAGGACGTGATCGACGAGGCGGTCGAGCGCGCGGCGCTTCTCGTCCTGGTCGACGACCTCACGGGCGTCGCCGAACACGAGCACCGAGCGGTAGTTCATGGAGCTGTTGAACCCCGACCGGGCGAGCACGAGGCCGTCGAGCAGGGTGACGGTGACGCAGACGGGCAGCGTCCGGGCCGTTCGCATGGCACGACTCGCCACCGACCCGTGGAGGTACACCGTGTCCCCGAGGCGGGCGTGGATCGTGGGGATCACGACCGGTCGACCGTCGTGGACGAACCCGAGGTGGGCGAGGAGTCCCTCGTCGAGGATCGCGTCGATCGTCGCGCGGTCGTGGCGCCCACGCTGCGGGTAGCGGTGCAGCGTCGTCCGGTCGGACATCGGCTCGGTCATGCGGTTCCCTCACTCTCGGGGGTGGTTTCCCGCCGGGAAAGTACATGGTGCAGGGACTTCCGGTACTGCTCGAGGTCGAGGGCGCCGGGGAGCAGGTAGGTGCGGTCGATCACGACGGCGGGCACGCCGGTCACCTCCGACTGCACGGCGGTCGTGTGGTCCTCGAGCACGCGGCGGACGAGATCGTCCTCGTAGGTGTTCCATGCCGTGTCGTAGGCGTCGCCGTCGATGCCGGCCTCGATGGCGACCTCACGCAGCACCGAGCGACGGGAGATCGTGCGGTGCTCGCCGAAGTACGCCTCGAACAGGCGCATGCGGAACGCCGCCCCGACGTCGGCGCCGAAGAGCTGTGCGACCTTCCCGCCGATCGCGGACGGCACCGAGTGGCTCGGTGGCTCGTGCTCGCCCGACCACGGCACCCGGAACCGCGCCCCCGGTTCGAGGTCGGCCGGTCGAGCCCAGTTCGTCGTGTACTCGGTGAACCGGTCCATCGGGCGACCGCCCGGCTTCGCCTCCGGGCGGAGCAGGAACGACCGCCACACGACGGTGATCGCATCACCGAACTCGGCCTGGAGCTGTTCGAGACGCACGGCCCCGACGTAACACCAGGGTCAGAGGAAGTCGGAGAAGACGAGGAGTTCGAGCGGTCCGTCGGCGGTCATGCCGGCCAGTCTTGCCGACCGAGCCGTTCGAGCACGAGGACATCGGTGGGGAAGGCGAGCGCGCCCGGCGGTTCGAGCGGCGGGAAGAAGCCGACGTCGTCGAGATCGTCACCGGCGGCGAGTTCGCCACCGACGACCGTGCCGGCGAACCAGATGCCGACGGTGTGCTGCGCCGGGTTGTGGTCGTTGGAGTGCACGGCGACGACGTTCCCGAGGACGACGTGCAGGCCGGTCTCCTCGGCGAACTCCCGGGCCGCCGCGGCGCGTACGTCCTCGTCCCACTCGACGTACCCGCAGGGGATGCACCACTGCCCTGCGTAGCTGCCCGCCCGCCGACCGAGCAGCACGTCGCCGCGCTCGTCGCGCACCACGACGGCGACGCCGACGGCCGGGTTGAAGTAGCGGACGCGCCCGCAGGCCGTGCAGACCGGTCGGCGGCGATCACCGACGAGTCGGGCCTCGAGGGCGCCGCCGCAACGGTCGCAGTGGGTGATGCCGGGCGGACCGGCGACCCCGTTCACGCCGGCACCGCCGGCCGGGACGGCCGGAGCACCACCGCGAACAGGGCGACGAGCACCACGCCCATTCCGACGAACTGCACCGGGGCGACGTCCTCGTCGATGAACGCCCACGCGAGGAGCACGGAGGTGACGGGGATGAACAGGCTGAGCGTCGAGCTCATCCACACGGGGATCCGGGTGAGCGACCAGTTCATCGCCGTGTGAGCGACGAGTCCGGGGCCGATCGCGAGCCCGATGAGCCACGGCCAGTTCGACGCGGCGGGCCACGACAGGTCCTGACCGGACAGCAGGGCGAAGGGCAGCACGACGATCGTGGAGATCACGGCGGTGGCGGCGCTGTACTCGAAGGGGTCGAGCGTCTGCTGGGTCCGCTTCGAGGCGATCAGGTACCACGCCCACGCGAACTGGGCGCCGGTAGCGATCAGGTCGCCGCGCGGGTTCCAGTCGGGCAAGCCGGTCGACCCGAACATGACGACGGCGACCCCGGCGACGGCGAGGAAGGCCATGCCGATGTCGCGCCCCGTGGCGCGTTCGCTCGCCCCGAAGAGCCGTGGCCCGACGAAGAGGAGCACCAGGGGTTGCAGGGCGCCGATCACCGTGGCGTTCGCCATCGTCGTGAGCTTCACGGCGGTGAAGAACAGCGTGATGTCGAGCCCCAGCGCGGTGCCCCCGGGCAGGGCCGTGCGCAGCGTCGCGACGGTTAGCCGCCGTCCTCGCAGGCCGAGCAGGCCGATCATCAGCGCGGTGTACAGCACCATCCGGTAGGTGAGGATCGCCAGGCCGCCCATGGCGAGTCCCTTGGTGATCACGCCCGACGCCGACCACGACGTCATCGCGGTGATCGACGCGGCGATGCCGGACGGTGACGTGCGGCGAGCGGTGGCGGTCGCGGGTTCGCCGGCCACCTCAGGACCGTTTCCCGAGCACGGTGGCGATCTCGTCGAGGATCGCCGGGTCGTCGATCGTCGAGGGCACCGTGTACGCCCGGTCGTCGGCGATCGCCCGCATGGTCGCCCGCAGGATCTTTCCGCTGCGGGTCTTCGGCAGGCGGGCGACGACGCGGACGTCTCGGAACGAGGCGACCGCACCGATCCGTTCCCGCACGAGTGCGACGAGTTCGGCGCGCAGGTCCTCCGGGTCGCGGTCGCGTCCCGCCTTGGTCACGACGAAGCCGAGCGGCACCTGGCCCTTCAGCGCGTCGGCGGCGCCGACGACCGCGCACTCGGCGACGTCGGGGTGGGTGGCGAGCACTTCTTCCATCGCGCCGGTGGAGAGCCGGTGGCCGGCGACGTTGATCACGTCGTCGACGCGTCCCATGACGAACAGGTAGCCGTCATCGTCGAGGTGGCCGCCGTCGCCGGTGAGGTACCAGCCGGGGTGCCGTGCGAGGTAGGAGGTGACGAACCGGTCGTCGTCCTGCCACAGGGTCGGCAGGCAGCCCGGCGGGAGCGGGAGACGCACCACGACCGCACCCTCGGTGCCGGCGGGCACCTCGGCACCGTCGTCGTCGAGGATCCGCACGTCGAACCCGGGGACCGCCCGGCTCGGTGAGCCCGGCTTGAGCGGCGCGGTGCCGAGGCCGAGACAGCTCGCTGCGATCGGCCAACCCGTCTCGGTCTGCCACCAGTGGTCGATCACGGGCACGCCGAGCAGGTCGGTCGCCCAGTGGTAGGTGTCGGGGTCGAGCCGCTCGCCGGCGAGGAAGAGGGTGCGGAACCGGCTGAGGTCGCGCCCGGCGAGGTGGGCGCCGTCCGGGTCCTCCTTCTTGATCGCCCGGAACGCGGTGGGTGCGGTGAACAGCACCGAGACGCCGTGCTGCTCAATGACCCGCCAGAACGCACCGGGGTCGGGGGTCCCGACCGGCTTGCCCTCGTACAGCACGGTGGTGCACCCGGTGAGGAGGGGGGCGTAGCAGATGTAGCTGTGGCCGACGACCCATCCGACGTCGGATGCCGCCCAGAACACCTCACCGGGCTCGACGGCGTAGACGTTCGCCATCGACCAGCGCAGGGCGACGGCGTGCCCGCCGTTGTCGCGCACGACGCCCTTCGGCTTCCCGGTGGTGCCGGAGGTGTAAAGGATGTACAGCGGGTCGGTCGCCGCGACGGGGACGCAGGCCTCGACCGGGGTCGCCGCGGCCATGGCCGTCGTCCAGTCGTGGTCTCGTCCGGCGACGAGCGGTGCGTCGACGAAGGGGCGTTGCAGGACGACGCAGGCGTCGGGGGCGTGGTCGGCGAGCTCGATCGCCGCGTCGAGGAGCGGCTTGTAGGGGATCACACGGTCGACCTCGATGCCCCCCGACGCCGACACGATCACCTTCGGGGTCGCGTCGTCGATGCGCACGGCGAGCTCGTGGGGCGCGAACCCGCCGAAGACGACCGAGTGCACGGCGCCGAGCCTGGCGCACGCGAGCATGGCCACGATCGCCTCGGGGATCATCGGGAGGTAGACGATGACCCGGTCGCCGACGCCGACCCCGAGCCCCCGCAGGACGCCGGCGAAGCGACGGACCTCCTCGGCGAGCTCGGCGTAGGTGATCGTGCGCACGGTGCCTGTGACCGGCGAGTCGTAGATGACGGCCGCCTGGTCGGCGCGCTCGGGTAGGTGGCGGTCGAGCGCGTTGTGGCAGGTGTTGAGTACGCCGTCGGGGAACCACCGCACGAAGGGGTCGGCGCTGCGGTCGAGCACGGTGGCGGGCGCGGTCTCCCAGTCGATCGCCCGGGCCGCCTCGGCCCAGAACCCGTCAGGATCCTCGACGGACCGTCGGTACACCTCGTCGTAGGACGCCATGGCCCGCATGCTCGCACACGGTCGCGGCCGGGTGTCGCCGGCCCGTCGGTACGATCGGCCGGTGCTGCTGCTCCCGCCGAACGACATCGACCGTGCCGCAGCGCTGCTCCGGACGGGGGAGCTGGTCGGTCTGCCGACGGAGACCGTGTACGGCCTCGCCGCCGATGCCACGAACGAGGCGGCTGTTCGGGCGATCTTCGCGGCCAAGGGCCGTCCCCTCGGCCATCCGGTGATCGTGCACCTCGCCGACGTCGAGGAGCTCCCCCGGTGGTCCCCGCAACCGGACGACGACGCGTTGCGGTTGGCCGTCGCGTTCTGGCCGGGACCGTTGACGCTCGTCGTTCGGCGTGGGCCGGGCATCGCCGACGCGGTGACCGGTGGGCGCGACACCGTCGGTCTGCGGGTTCCCGACCATGCGGTGGCCCGTGCGGTGATCCGGGCCGCGGGCGTCCCGGTCGCCGCGCCGTCGGCGAACCGGTTCGGTCGGGTGAGTCCGACGACGGCGGCCGATGTGGTCGCCGAGCTCGGGGACCGTGTGGCAGCGGTGATCGACGGTGGCCCGTGCCGGGTCGGCGTCGAGTCGACGATCGTGGAGGTGCTCGGCGACCGGCCGGTGCTGCTGCGCCCCGGCGGCGTGCCGGTCGAGGTGATCGAGGAGGTGCTCGGCGGTCCCGTCGAGCGCGTGGCGGTCGGGCCGTCACGGGCGTCGGGGATGCTGGCGTCGCACTACGCGCCGGCCACGGCGGTCACCCTCGTCGACGCGACGGCGATCGGGCCCCGGGTGGCGGCGGCGCGGGCGACGGGCCGACGGGTGGGTGTGCTCGCCCCGGCCGGGTCCGTCGGCGCGGCGCTCCCGGGCGACGTCGTCGTCCTCGACCCGCCCGACGATCTCGCCGCATACGCGGCGACGTTGTACCGGAGGCTGCGCGACGCCGACGACCGTGGGGTCGAGGAGCTCTTCGTCGTGCCGCCGCCGCCCGACGGTCTCGGCCTCGCCGTGCTCGACCGGTTGCGCAAGGCGGCCGCCCCCCGATCTGCATGAGCGGACCGGGTGCGGCGACGCTCAGCCGCCGATCGCCTCGGCGATGACGAGTTGGACGATCTGCTCGTCGTCATACCCGAGGAGGCCGCTCAGCACCTGCTCGTTGTGCTGGCCGTAGATCGGCCCGCCGTCCTCGACGATCGCCGGTGTCCGTGACAGTCGGAACCGGGTTCCCTCGATCCAGGTGATGCCGTCGGGCTGGCTGGCGTGGCGCACCTTGCGGAAGTGCGAGCGGTGCACGAGCTGGGGGTCCTCCACGCATTCCACCGTGTTCTGCACCTGGTGGGCGGGGACCCCGGCGGCGAGGAGCCGTTGCTGCGCCTCGAGGGGAGGCAGCGTCGCCGTCCATGCGGCGACCACGGCGTCGAGGTCCCTGCGCCGGCCGAGCCGGCCGGCCGTGTCGAGGCCGGCGAGGTCGGCGGGTGCGCCGATCATCCCGGCGAGGGTCGCCCAGTCGGCGTCGTCCCGGCAGGCGACGGCGATCCACTGGTCGTCACCGGCGGCGGGGTACACGCCGTGCGGGGCGAGCTCGTGGTCGTCGTTGCCGCGACGTTCGAAGCTCCGCCCGTTCACCGCCGTGTCGAGCAGCGCGGTGGCGAGGAACGGCATCGACCCCTCCGCCTGGGAGAAGTCGATGTACTGCCCCTCGCCCGTGCGGCGCCGATGTTCGACCGCGGCGAGGATCGTCGCCGCCCAGACTCGGGGCGACGTGTAGTCGGTGTAGGCGCCGAAGGGTCCGGACGGCGGTCGGTCGGGCCAACCGGTGATGTTGAAGAATCCGGAGACGGCGCCGGCCATCGTGCCGAAGCCGGCGAGCTCGGACCACGGGCCGTCCTGGCCCATCAGACAGCTCGACGCCATGACGATGTCGGGCTTGATCGCCCGCACGGCGTCGTAGGACAGCCCGAAGCCGCGCATCGCCTTCGGCGAGAACGATTCGATGACCACGTCCGCCCAGCGGATCAGGTCTTCGACGACGGGGCGCGCCGCCTCGTTGTTCATGTCGAGCGCGAGCCCGAGCTTGCCGGCGTTCATGTTCTGGTAGAGGCCGGAGTCCTCGACGCTGCCTGCGGCGCCGTTGTCACGGAAGGGCAGGAGGGTGCGCGCGGTGTCCATGCGGGTCGGTGAGTCGATCCGCACGACGGTGGCGCCGTAGTCGGCGAGCACGCGGCTCGCCGCCGGACCGGCCATCACCCAGCACAAGTCGAGCACCTTGAGGCCTTCGAGCGGCCGCTGTGCCGCACCGGCCCCACGGCGCGGGCCGTCGACGGCGGGGGTGCGGCCCGCTTCGCCGAGCACGTCGGCGGTGTGCTCGCCGAGGCGTGGCGGTGCGGGGAGCACCGGGCGGGGGGTCGCGGAGAACTTCGCGACCCGCCCCGGGAAACGCACCGTACCGTGACCGGGGACCTCGATGTCGTCCCACAGGCCCCGGGCCCCGAGGTGCGGGCTGTCGAGCACCTCCTGGGTGGTGAGGGCGGGGACGACGAGCAGGCGTCGGGTGAACGCCGCCTCGAGCAGTTCGGCCTTCGTCTTGGTGGCGAAGAACGACGCGAGGCAGCCGAGGACCCGCTGGTACTCCGACACGGGTTCCGTGCCGCCGAGCAGCAGGGTCGTGTAGTTCACCCAGTCCTTGTCGCGGGTGGCTTCGTCGCAGTGGCCCTCCTCGCACACCCACTTCAGGAGGTTCTTGGTGAACGGGGCGATCGCGGCGCCGAACAGGAACGTGACGGAGACGTTGCCGTCGATGCACGGCCAGGCGAGCTGCAGGGTGATCGGCCCGACGTTGACGCCGCCCGACACGCGCGAGAGGTGTGCGGAGTTGAGGGGATGGGCGAGGATCATCGACTGCGCGGCGTGCAGCATCGACTGCTGGGCCGACATGTCGACGTGCTGGCCGAAACCGGAGTGGTTCTGGCGCTCGTGCAGGGCGATCAGCGCGGCGGCGGCGCCCTCGACGGCGGCGTGGTGGTACGCCTGCGGGATCGAGATCCGCACCGGAGGTCGGTCACGGTCGCCGGTGAGGGAGAGCTGGCCGGCGGACGCGTGCACGGTCAGATCGGTGACCGGAAGGTTCGCCTTCGGGCCGTCGGACCCGAACGCCGTGATGCTCACGTGGACGAGGGCCGGGTTCGCCGCGGCGAACACGTCCCGGCCGAGGCCGATGGCCTCGAGCTCGCCGGGGTCGGCGGACTCGACGAGGATGTCCGCCCCGGCGACGAGGCGGAGCAGGTCGGCCCGCCCGGCCCCGGTGCCGAGGTCGATAACGACGGACCGCTTGCCCCGGTTCATGCCCCAGAACGGGAGCGAGCCCTCCGGGTCGACGACGTCGCCCGCGTAGGGCGCGAGCCGCCGTGACCGGGAGCCGCCGGGCGGTTCGACGAGCACGACGTCGGCGCCGAGGCCGGCGAGGATCTGGCCGCAGAGTTGGCCGCGTTC
>VGBO01000005.1 GCA_016870475.1 Actinomycetota bacterium
ACGCAGAAGCCGTGGTCGATCGGCTCGGAAACCGTGCGACCCTTCGCCACTAGACGCTCCCGCATGGCGACGAGCTCGTCGTGGTCCTCGAGGTGCAACGCGACGTGCTGCATCGTGCCCGCTGGCATCGCACCGCCCGCCCAGCCCGGGTAGCTGACACCCTTCTGCTGCGGCGTGGACTCGGCGAACTGGATGAAGCTCAGCATCTTGCCGTCGGGGAACGGGAGGAACGCATGCACCGCACCCTCCACCCCGTGCATCCAGAACAGGCCGCCGAGCGGCAGTCCCACCACGTTGCAGTAGTAGTCCAGCGTGTCGCGCATGTCGTCGGTCGCGATCGCGAGATGGTTGATCCCCTTGGCAAGGCGCATGGGAGCATTCTCCCTCACCGAGCGAGGTGCGCGTCGAGGAGAAGCTTGACCTCCGCCGCCCCCTCGATGGCCGCCCCGTCGGACGCCGCGCACGGCGTGATGTCGAGCCGACGGAGACCGGCGTCGAGGAACGGCACGAAGAACTCGGCCACCTCCGCCGGCGTGCCGTAGGGCGTGTACCGCTCGAACACGTCGAACGGCAGGCGGTAGAAGGCCTCCATCCCCGCCTGGACGTGGGCGCGGGCACGGCTTCGGTCGGCGTCGATCCCGACCCAGAGCTGCATCCCGTGCTGCCAGTCGACGCGACCTCGACCGCTGGCCTCGGCGACCTCGGCGCAGTGCGCCACCGCGTCGGCGAACCTGCGGGAGGAGCACCAGGCACCCAACCAACCGTCACCGAAGCGGCCGGCGCGTCGCACCGCCGCGTCGGAGCGGCCCCCCACGACGATCGGCACCGCAGGATCCGGCGCCGGCAGGATCCGCACGTCGGCGAGGTCGAAGAACTCGCCTGCGAAGGTCACCCGTTCCCCGCGCAGCAACGGGCGCAGGACCGTGAGCGCCTCGTCACACCGACGTCCCCGGGTGCGCGGATCGACCCCGCACGCTTCGATCTCGTGGCGGTCCTCACCGCCGATGCCGACGCCGAACCGGAGCCGACCGGGCGCGAGCTCGGCGATGGTGGCGATCTGGCGGGCCACCGGCACCGGGTGCCGCAACGGCAACAGGTACACCCCGAGGTGCAGCCCGAGCGTCGGGTGCAGCTGGGACACCGCCGCCATGAACGCGAGACCGTCCGTCCCCGCACCGCCGCGGAAACTCACGTGGTCGGCGTACACCACACCGTCGAGACCCGCGTCGGCGATCCGGTCGAGCACGGACCGTCGCCCGTCGACGTCGAGCGCGAAGAACGGCCCCGGCGGGCTCATGCCCACGGTCATCCCCCGAGACGTTGGCACCGACGACGCTGTGGTCACGGCGCGGTACGGTAGCGCCGAGGACCGGTAGCGTGCGGCGCCATGACCCTCAGCCTCGGCGCCCACGTCGGCCAGCAGAACCTGACGATGGCGGAGATGCGGACGGTGTGGCGACGCCTCGACGAGGCCCGCCTCGACTGGATCTCGGTGTGGGACCACCTCTACGAGGCACCCCCGAAGGACGGCACCGAACCGCACTTCGAAGCGGTCGCCACCCTCGGCGCGCTCTGCGCCGACACCACCCACGCCCGCATCGGCTGCCTCGTGTTCTACGTCGGCTACCGGAACCCCGGCCTGCTCGCGAAGGCGGCGACGACGCTCGACCACATCTCCGGGGGCCGCTTCGAGCTCGGCCTCGGTGCCGGTTGGCACGAGTGGGAGGCCGCGGCGTTCGGCTACGACTTCCCCCCGCTCGCCACCCGGTTCGACATGCTCGAGGAGGGTCTTCCGCTCATCCGTCGGCTGCTCGACCCCGCCGAGGAACGCACGACGTTCGAGGGCCACCACTACCGCACCCACCGGGCGACCTGCCTGCCCGCCCCGGTCGGCGGCCGGCGCCTCCCCATCTGGGTCGGTGGTATCGGCCCACGTCGCACCCCGCAGCTCGCCGCGCGTCACGCCGAAGGGTGGAACGCCGCCTACGTCCCGCCCGCCGAGTACGCCCGCCTCAACGGCATCCTCGACGCCGCCTGTGAGGCCGAGGGACGCGACCCCGCCACGCTCGAACGCTCCGTGAACCTGCTCTTCCAGCTCTCCACCGATGCGTCGCGGGTGGACCAGGACCGGCGCGGCTTCGACCGGTCGTGGGGCAGCATGGCCGACCGCGTGCGCGGCGGCGCGCTGCTCGGCACGCCCGAGCACGCACTCGAGATCCTCGCCGCTTACCGGGAGGCAGGTGCGGGCGGGATCAACATCGCCCTCCGCGCTCCATGGGACCCCGACGCGCTCACCGCGTACCTCGACGTCGTCGTCCCCGCCGCCCGCCGCGAGCTCGCCTGATCGGCGCCCGCGTCGGCGTCAACCGACGTGGGTGAAGAAGAACCGGAGCGTCCGGGCGAGCGCGACGCGCGCCGAGGTCGCGTCGAAGCTCGCCCGCTGGTCGCAGTTGAACCCGTGCTGCGCTCCCGCGTACACGTGCACCGGCACGCCGGGGAACGCCGCCCGCACGGCATCGACGTCGGCGAGAGGGATCGCGTGGTCGTTCTCCGCGAAGTGCAGCAGCAGCGGTGCGACCGGCACGTCGCCGAGCAGCGACGCGGCGATGCCGCCGCCGTAGTAGCCGACCGCAGCGTCGACCGTGCCGGCGAGCCGCTGCGCCGCCGCCGTCGCGAGGAAACCGCCCCAGCAGTAGCCGACCGCCCCGACCCGACCGGCGGAACGGTGACGTGCCTCCTCGGCCGCAGCGGCGAGATCGAGGACCACGTCGTCGAGCGCCACGGCCGCGCGGATCTCGAGCCCGCGGGTGACGTCGTCGGGCGTGTACCCGAGCTCGACGCCGTACGGCCCACCGTCACCGAGGCCGGCGGTACCGGCCCGGGCGTACACCGCCGGAGCGACGGCGACGTATCCGGCAGCGGCATAGCCGTCGGCCACCTCGCGGATGTGCCCGTTCACCCCGAAGATCTCCTGGATGACCACGATGCCCCCGCGTGGCGTCCCCTCCGGCGTGGCGACGTAGGCGGGGACGGCATGGCCGTCGGCAGCGGTCAACGTGATCGACGTCATGCGGCGGACGATAGCGGTCCCCCGGTAGCGTCACCGCCGGACCGACCGATGGGTCGGGGAGTCGGGGGACGGACATGCGAGCGGTCGTACTGCGCGGGGAGACGCTCGGCGTCGAGGACGTCGCCGAACCGGAGCCCGGCCTCGGCCAGGTGCTCCTCGAGACGATCGCCTGCGGGATCTGCGGGAGCGATCTGCACTGCGCCAGGCACGCCCGCACCTTCACCGAGACCGCCCGGGCGACCGGGATGACGATCTTCGACTTCGACCCGGACCGCCCCCTCGTGATGGGGCACGAGTTCTCCGGTCGGCTCATCGGTGCCGGGCCAGACGTCGACCTCGCAGCGCTCGGCGTCGACCTCGGCGACGCGGTCGTCGCGCACCCCGTCGTGCGGACCACCGACGGCATGCGTTCCGTCGGGTACAGCAACGCCCACCCGGGCGGGTACGCGCAGCGTCTCGTCGTCGACGCCACAGGCGTGCTGCGCGTGCCCGACGGCTGCGATCCCGTCCACGCCGCGCTGACCGAACCGCTCGCCGTCGGCCTCCACGCCGTCAACGCGACGTCCGCCGAACGGCGCGGCAGCGCGATCGTGATCGGCTGCGGACCGGTCGGCCTCGCGGTCGTCGCGGCGCTGCGCCTCCGTGGCGTGCCGCTCGTCGTCGCCGCCGACTTCTCGCCGACCCGGCGTCGACTCGCCGCCGAGCTCGGTGCCCACGTCGTCGTCGACCCCGCCGACGGCGACGCCGTCACCGCGTGGCGCGACCACGGTGGCCGCGGTCCGGCCGTTCTCGTCGAGGCCGTCGGGGTCCCCGGCATGATCGACCGCCTCGTACGGAGCGCTCCACGTCGGAGCGAGATCACCGTCGCCGGCGTGTGCATGGAGACCGACCGGTTCGAACCGCTCATCGCCATCTCGAAGGAACTGAGCATCCGCTTCGTCCTCGGCTGGTCACCGGCGGAGTTCGCCGCCTCGCTCGAGGGGATCGCCACCGGCATGATCGACGTCGCCCCCCTGATCACGGGGACCGTGGACCTCCACGGCACGCCCGGCGCGTTCACGACGCTCGACCGTCCCGACGACCACGCGAAGATCCTGGTCCGGCCGAACGGCGCCTGAACCGGCCCCACCGCTCGTTCACCCGGACGAAACACGCCCGCACGCGACCGAAACACCGGCGCCCTACGCTGCGGGGCGTGCCTGACCGACGCGGAGCACTCGAGGGGTACGACGCCGGGGCCTTCCACGACGAACTCGTCGCCCCCGACGGGACCGCGCGGCCGCCCGCCCGCGCGGTCATCGACGCGATCGGCGCACTGACTCTCGACGAGCTCCGCGCACGCCAGCGCGCCGCGGAGGCGGACATCGCCGCGTCCGGGATCACATTCTCGTTGTCGGGCGAGGACGGGGGGAACATCGACCGCGCCTGGCCCTTCGACGTGATCCCCCGGGTGTTCGGGTCGGAGGAGTGGCAGGTCGTCGAGGCCGGACTGGCCCAACGGCTCACCACGCTGAACCGGTTCATCCACGACCTGCACCACGAGCGGTCCGCCGTGCGCGACGGCGTGGTCCCCGCTGAGCTCGTCGACACCTCGCCCGGGTGGCTCCCCGCATGCCGGGGCATGGAACCCGCCCATGGCGTGTGGGCGCACATCTGCGGGTCGGACCTCGTGCGAGACGCCGACGGCACGCTCTACGTGCTCGAGGACAACCTGCGGGTGCCCTCCGGCGTGTCCTACATGCTCGAGAACCGCATCGTGACCAAGCGGGTCTTCGCCGAGCTGTTCGAACGCCAGTCCATCCGACCCGTCGACGACTACCCCGACGCACTGCTCGCGACGCTCCGCTCCCTCAGCGGGAGCGACGACCCCTTCGTCGTCGTGCTCACCCCGGGCGTGTACAACGCCGCGTACTTCGAGCACTCGTTCCTCGCGATGCAGATTGGTGTCGAACTCGTCGAGGGGCGCGATCTCTTCGTGCGCAACGACCGCCTCTACCTGCGCACCGTGTCGGGGTCCCGTCAGGTCGACGTCGTGTACCGCCGGGTCGGCGACGACTACCTCGACCCGGAGGTGTTCGTGCCCGACAGCGCGCTCGGCGTGCCGGGGATCGTGCGGGCCTGGCGCGCCGGGAACGTGGCGATCGCGAACGCCCCCGGGACCGGCGTCGCCGACGACAAGGCCGTGTACTCCTACGTACCGGACCTCGTCCGCTACTACCTCGGCGAGGAACCGATCCTCCGCAACGTCCCCACCTGGCGCTGCGACCGGCCCGATGACCTCGCCCACGTCCTCGACAACATCGCCGATCTCGTCGTGAAGCCGGCGAACGAAGCCGGCGGCAAGGACCTGCTGATCGGGCCGCACGCGACCGCCGCCGAACACGAGGACTACCGCCGCAGACTCCGCGCCAGCCCGCGCACGTGGGTCGCCCAACCGATGCTGTCGCTCTCCGTCGCCCCCACGCTCACCCCCGAGGGCGTCGAGCCCCGCCACCTCGACCTGCGACCCTTCACCCTGCAGGGCGCCACGACCAGGGTCACCGCCGGTGGGCTCACCCGCGTGGCACTTCGCCGCGGTTCCCTCATCGTGAACAGCTCCCAGGGTGGCGGTAGCAAGGACACCTGGATCGTGGAGGGGACAGCGTGACCCTGCTGTGCCGCACCGCCGCGAACCTGTACTGGGCGGGTCGCCACCTCGAACGTGCCGAGGCGCTCGCACGGGTCGTGCGCGAACACACCGCGCTGATGGTCGACCTCCCGACCCGGGTGCCGCTGGGCTGGGACGCCCTCCTCGCCATTCCGGGAACACCCGGCGTCACCACGATCGGCAACGACGAACGGGCGGTGATGCAGCGACTGCTCGCCGACTTGACGAACCCGTCCTCCCTCGCCGCCACGCTGGGCCACGCACGCGAGAACCTCCGCACCACCCGCCCCGTGCTGCCCCGCGGCACCTGGAGGATCGTCAACGAACTCACCGGCGCCGTGCGCGACGGGATCGACAGCGGGGTACGCCGCTCCGGTCGGGACGCGTTCTGCGAACGCATCATCGCGAGCTGTCAGCGCCTCGACGGCTTCCTCGCCGGAGGGATGAGCCGCGACGAGACGTGGAACTTCTACCGCCTCGGCGTCGCCGTCGAACGCACCGACATGGTCACCCGGGTCCTCGACGTGCGCGCCGGCGCCCTGGTCGGGGGCGGCGACGATCTCGGACGCGACGGGCTCTACCGCGACGCACAGTGGATGTCGCTGCTCCGATCCCTCGACGCCCTGCAGATGTACCGGCGCACCACCGGCGCGATGATCGAACCCCGTCGCGTCCTCCGGTTCGTGCTCCACGACGGACGTTTCCCGCGGTCGTTGCGGTTCGGCCTCGATCGGATCGACCGGCTCACCGCCGACCTTCCCCCTGCGCCGCCCGTGCGAGCCGCAACGGACGGGGCGCGGGCCACGCTCGAGGCCGCTACGACGGAACCCGAGACCGCTGAGGCGCTCTCGGCGTTCGCCGACCGACTGCAAACGGACCTGATCGTCCTCGACGGCGCGCTCGACACCGCCTACTTCACCGGCGCCGAGGTCGTCGACCCCGAGGGTGGCGATCTGGTTGACTCCGGTCCGTGACGGGGCCGGACGACGACGCGCCGATGGGCACCGACACCCGCGACCGTCTGCGCCGGCGAGCCGATCGCCGACTCCGGAGCCGCCAACTCGTCGCCGCCGGCGCCGCCCACGGACCGGCGGCCCGTCGCGCCGTCGAACCCGCTCCGCTCGTCATCGGGGCCGCCACCTGGGAGATCGTCGAACGCGGGCTGCTCCAACGCCACCGTCTGCTCGAAGCCCTCATCGACGACCTGTACGGCCCGGACCCCCGGCTCATCGGCCGCGTCGTGCCCGCCGAGGTCGTTCACGCGAACCCGGCGTTCGTCCCTGCAGCAGCAGGGTGGACGCCGGCCGGATCGGGACGGTTGTCGCTCACCGGCTTCGACCTGAGCGGGATCGACGGCGGCCGACCCGTCGTCCGAGCGGTGCGGGTCGCCGACCCCGGCCCGCTCGGACGCCTGCTCGAGACTCGCACCATCACCGCCGAACTGCTCGGCGACCGACTCGCGGAGACCGGGGTCCGACCGCTCACCCCGTTCCTCGTCGGCCTACGACGACGGCTCGGGACGATCGCGACGGCCGAGCGCTCCCCACGGGTGATCGTGCTGAGCCCCGGCGCCGACCACCCGGCGCACGCCGACCTCGGCGAGCTCGCCCGGATCCTCGGCTACACGCTCGCCGAGGCGGCCGACGTGACCGTGCGCCGCGGCGCGGTCCACCTCCGGTCGGTCACCGGACTCGAACCGGTGCACGTGGTGCTGCGCGGCATCGGCGACGAGGCGATCGACGCGCTCGAGGTCTCGCCGGCGGTTGCGGGAGGCGTGCCGGGCCTGCTCGCCGCGGCCCGAGCGCGCACGGTCACCGTCGCCGACGCCATCGGCACGGGCTGGCTGCACAGCCCGATCCTCGACGTGGTACTGCCCGCCGTGGCACGCCACCTCGACGCCGACGAGCTCCACCTGCCCGGTCCCCGTCGACTCTGGTGCGGCGACGACGACGGCCAGCGCGAGACGCTCGCCCGACTCGGGGAGTTCGTCCTCGAACCGCTCGACCCGACCGCCCCGACCGTCGACACCCGCCTCGTCGGCCGGGCGGAGCTCGACGGTCTGCGCGCCGAGATCGAACGCCGACCCTGGTGGTGGACCGCACGCGAGCCCGACGACGAACCGACGTTGCGTACCTACGTCACCGTGGACAGCGAGGGTGGCGATGCGATCGTCCTCCCCGGCGGGCACGCGACCCTCAGCGCCGACGAAAGCGTCGCCGTCGACGTGTGGGTCGGTGGCGGCGGGTCGACCTCCCCCGCTCCGACACTCCGCCCCGCCGGCCTCGGCCAGGTCGACCTCGCTGCGTCGCTGCCGAGCCAGGCCGGGGAGGCGCTGCTGTGGTTCGGGCGGTACCTCGAGCGGTCCGAGCACCTGCTGCGCCGGGCCCGGGCCGTGATCGACCTCGCTGCGACCTCGACCGAACCGCTCGAGCGCCCGTGGCTCCCGGCCCTCCTCCCCGGGCCGGCCGTCACCCTGCTCGTCGACCCCGAGCGGGTCGACGGCCTCCGGCCGCTCCTCGACGCCCTCGTGTCGTCGGCCTCCTCCGTGCGGGGGCTGCTCCCCACCGACCTGTGGTCGGACCTCGACCGGATCGACACCGACACCGCGGAGCTGGCCGATCCCCACGACGTCGCCGCCGCCCGCGCCCTCGCCGACCGCCTGCTCGCCGCACTCGCCGGCATCGCCGGGACGATCGCCGAGTCCATGGTCCGCGACCCGGGCTGGTACCTGCTCGACATCGGGCGACGGCTCGAACGTGCGCTCGGCACGGTCCGCATGCTCGAGGCGACCCTCGCCGTCACCACCGACCGCCCCGACGACGACCTCCTCGAGATGCTGCTCACCGTCGTTGTCAGCCTCAACGCCTACCGCCGTCGCTACCGGTCCGACCTCGAGGCCGACGCGACGCTCGGCATCCTGCTCGTCGACGCCACGAACCCCCGCAGCGTGCGAGCCGCCGCCCAGGCGGTCGTCGACGACCTCGGTCGCCTGCCGAACCCCTCCGTGTCCGCCGCGCGCACGAACCTGACCGCCGTCGCCCGTCGGATCGTCGGGACCCTCGACCGCGTCGACGTCCCCGCCCTCGTCGCCGGTGACGACACCGGCGCCGCACGGCGCGCCGACGTGCTCGCCCAGCTCCGGGACGACCTGCACCTGCTCGGGAGCTCCACGAGCGACACGTTCTTCCGGCACACGATCGCCGAGGCCCTGCCCTCCGGCACCGTCCGCCGCCGGGCACGGCAGCGTGACGCATGACCCGCTACCGGGTGAGCCACGAGACCCGCTACCACTACGAGGGCGAGGTCGCCCTCGGCTACAACCGGGCCGTCCTTCGACCCCGCACGACCACCGGCCAGCGAGTGCTCGCCCACGACCTGCGCATCGACCCGACACCCGCGTTCCGCAACGAGCACCTCGACCTGTTCGGCAACACGGTGACCGTGTTCTCCGTCGAGACCCCGCACCGCACCCTCGTCGTCCACGCGGTGAGCGAGGTCGACGTGCGCCCCGAGGACGCGCAGCTCGACCTCGCCGGCCTCGCCCGGTGGGAGGATGCCGTCACCGCGGCGCGCCAGCTCGGCGACGTCGGACGTGCGTTCTCGCTCGACTCGCCGCTGGTCGGCACCGACGAGGCCTTCGCCGCCTACGCCGCCCCGTCGTTCCCTGCCGGCCGACCCCTCTACGACGCCGTCGCCGACCTCACCCGTCGGATCTTCGAGGACTTCACGTACCTGCCAGGGTCCACGACACTGTCCACCCCGCCGCTCGAGGTGCTCCACAGCCGGACCGGCGTCTGTCAGGACTTCGCTCACGTCGAGATCGCGTGCCTCCGCTCGCTCGGCCTCGCCGCCCGGTACACGAGCGGCTACCTCGAGACCAGCCCCCCGGTCGCCGCCCCGCGACTCGTCGGCGCCGACGCGTCACACGCCTGGTGCTCGGTGCTGCTCCCCGATCGAACCTGGATCGATCTCGACCCGACGAACGGCCTCATCGAACCCGTCACCCACGTCACCGTCGGGTGGGGGCGCGACTACGCCGACGTCGCCCCATTGTCCGGGGTCATCTTCGCCGCCGGCGTCGCCTCCGAACTCGTGGTATCGGTCGACGTCCAGCAGGTCGACCCCCCGGGTGCGGCGGTAATCTCCCCCGGGACGTGACCGCAGGTCGCGACGCCGCCACCGGGGAGGGACCATGCACGGTCAGGGCTACGAGCAGATCACCTACGAGCGGCGCGACGCCGTCGCGCTCGTCACGCTGAACCGGCCCGACAAGCTGAACGCGTGGACGGGCCGCATGCACCACGAGCTCACCGACGCGGTGAACACCGCGAACGACGACCCGGCGATCGGCGCCATGGTGTTCACCGGCGCCGGACGCGGGTTCTGCGCCGGGGCGGACATCGGCGGGCAGTTCAAGGCGCAACTCGACGGCGACAAGGCGCCGCAGACCGGCGCACCCGCCGAGCGCGACAGCGAGGGCCAGGCAACCGACTGGGTCGCGCTGTGCCGCCGCTCCAAGCCGATGGTCGCCGCGGTCAACGGTGCCGCCATCGGCATCGGCCTCACCCTCATCCTCCCGATGGACCAGCTCATCGCCGGGGAGAGCGCGAAGCTCTCGTGCCGGTTCGTGAAGATGGGCCTCACGCCCGAACTCGCCAGCTCGCACTTCCTCGTGCAGCGCTGCGGCTGGGGGGCAGCGAGCGACCTCACCCTCTCCGGTCGGATCGTGCCGGCCACCGACGCCGCCCGGGTCGGTCTCGTCGATCGCGTCGTGCCCGACGCCGACCTCCTCGACACCGCACTCGCGCTCGCAGCGGAGTACGCGGCGAACCCGACCCCGCAGCTCCGCATGATCAAGGGGTTGCTGAGCGCCAACGCGGTCGAGACCGACCTCGACGCCGTGCTGCACCGCGAGGCCGAGGCTCTCGAGGTCGCCTATCGCACGGCGGAGCACCGCGAGGCGGTCGACGCGTTCCTCACGAAGCGGGAGCCGCGCTTCCGCTGAGCGCCGACCGCAGGAACGCCACCTGCACCCGGAGGAGGTTCTCGGCGACGACCTCCTGCGGCGTCATGTGCGTCACCCCCGACAGCGGGAGCACCGAGTGCGGGCGCCCCGCAGCGAGGAGCGCCGAGGAGAACTGCAACGTGTGCGCCACGACGACGTTGTCGTCGACGAGGCCGTGCACGAGCAGCAACGGGCGACGGAGCCGGTCGGCGTCGGCCAGCAGGCTCGTGCGGCGGTAGTTCGACGGGCGTTCGTCGGGGTGGCCGAGGTAGCGCTCCGTGTAGTGCGTGTCGTAGAGCCGCCAGTCGGTGACCGGCGCCCCGGCGACGGCGGCGTGGAACACGTCGGGCCGCCGCAGCACGGCGAGCGCTGCGAGGTACCCGCCGAAGGACCATCCCCGGATCCCCACCCGGGTGCGGTCGAGTCGATCATCGGTGCGACAGAGCGCCTCGAGCGCGTCGACCTGGTCCTCGAGCACGGGTGCGGCGAGATCGCCCCACACCGCGCGCTCCCATGCAGGACCCCGGGCCGGGGTGCCGCGCCCGTCGGTGACCACGACGGCGAACCCCTGGTCCGCGAACCACTGCGAGGTCAGCAGGTCGTTGCGCGACCGCACGACCCGCAGCGCGTGGGGCCCGCCGTAGGGGTCGCAGAGCACCGGGTACGGCGGACGGAACGCTCGGCCACGGGGGAACAGCACGACGCTGCGCAACCGCCGGTCGCCGACGACGTGGAACGTCGGCCTCGGCACGAGACCCGGGTCCGCGGCGAGGGCCCGCACCGGAACGGTGCGTGACCGGCCGGCCTGCACGTCGACCCGGGCGCCGGGCCACCGGAGCGACCGCCGGATCCGCACGAGGATCTCCCCCGCCGCCACACCCGAGCACACCCCGATCCCGTCGGTGAGGCGCCGCATACCTTCGCCGTCCGGTGCGACCCGGTAGAGGTCGGTGGTGGTCGGGTCCTCGGATGCGGCGACGACGAGGTCGTCCCCGAGCGTGCCGAGCAGCCCTCGCACCTGCAACCCGACCGGGGTGACCGGCCGACCGTCGACCGCGAGCCGCCGGGTGTCCCCCCGGTCGACGGTCGTGACGAGCGCGGCGCCGTGCCAGCGGGGCAGCCCCGGGACGAGATCGACCCACCGACGGTCGGTCTGCTCGGCGACGGTGCGGGTCGTGCCACGGTCGGGGTCGACGGTGAGCACGCGGACGCACCGTTGGTCCCGGGTCTGCACGGCGACCGTGAGCGGCCGGCCGGCCTGCCACCACACGTCGACGAGATAGGGGAACGTGCGGCGGTCCCACCGGACGGGGACCTGCGCACCGGCGAGGTCGACGACCACCAGTCGGACGTCGGCGTTCGCCGTGCCCGCCTGCGGGTAGCGGTGCGGTGCCGGTGGACGTTCGGGGTGCGCCGGGTCGGCGAGGTGCCACACGGCCACCGGGGTCTCGTCGACGCGGGCGACCGCGAGCCGCTCGCCGTCCGGCGACCACCAGAACCCGCGCTGCCGCCCCATCTCCTCCGCCGCGACGAACTCGGCCAGGCCCCAGGTCACCCCGTCCCGGTCGGGCACGACGATGCTGCGGTCGCGGTCGACGCGGCGCCGCACCCCGTCCGCGAGCTCCACCACCCGCAACGCCCCGGCCGCCACGTACGCGACCCGCCGACCGGTCGGATCCGGCCGGGGGTCGAACGCCCCGGCAACCGCGGGCAGCACGCGGTGCCCACCGGTGCCGACGTCCACGAGGTGGACGGCGCCGTCGAGCGCGACAGCGACCCGGTCGAGCACCGCATCGCCGGCGAAGGAGGTGATGCCCTCGGCGCTCTCCCGCAGTCGCTCACGGCGACGCAACTCCTCGGCCGTGGCACCGCCCCGCCCCCCGACCGCGAGCGCCGCCGGATCGGCGACGAGGCGCTCCGCCCCGGACGTTGCGTCGATCTCCCACAGCGCCGTCGACGGGTCGGTGCCGCTGCGACTCCGCAGGAACAGCACGCTGCCGCGCGCCGGCGCAACGGCGAACGTGCGCGGCTCACCGAGGCTGAAGCGTCGGGTCCTCGCCGAACGACGGGGGAACGACTCGGTCGGCGGGGCAGGACGACGACGATCCATCGGAGCGGGAGCCTAGGGGTCGGTACGGCGCAGACGCCGCGCGTGCCTAGTGTGGCGGCGCACCGTCCCCCGCACCCGGAGAGCAGCCGATGGGAACCTGGTACTACGCGGTCGACGGCGCCGCCGTCGGGCCGGTCGAGCGGGACGACCTCGTAACCCTCGCCATGGACGGCACGCTCGGGCCCGACACCCAGGTGCTCGACGCCGGCTCGACGACGTGGCGCACCCTCGCCGAGGCCGAGGACGACCTCGGCGTCGCCTTCCCGTTGTTCGCCGTGCCGGGCACCGCGACCGAGACCGTCCCGCCTGCGGGTCCTCCGCCGGTCGGCGCGGGGTGGGCGGCACCGACCGCGCCACCGCCGATGCTCCCGCCGCCGGTCGCCGGAACGGGCGTCCGTCTCGCTGCGTGGTGGCGCCGGGCCGTCGCGTACTGGATCGACTCGCTGCTGTTCTCGATCCCGTTGGCGGTGCTCGTGTTCCCCGACGTCGACGACATCACGACCTTCGAGCAGCTCGTCACCTACGCATCGACGAGCCGGTTCCTGGCGCTACAGGCCGGTGTCGCCGCTTCATCGCTCGTGTACCAGGTCGTGTTCAACGCACAGGGCCAGACGCTCGGCAAGCGCCTGCTCGGCATCCGCGTCGAGGACGCGGTGACCGGCTCGCGGATCGGCCTCGGCCGGGCGTTCCAACGCCAGGTGCTCCAGATCGCAACGCCGTTGTTCGTGCCCTACGTCGGCCAGATCTTCGTGGTGGTCGACAGCCTGTGGCCGCTGTGGGACGCACGCAACCAGGCGCTGCACGACAAGATCGCCCGGTCGGTCGTCGTCCGGGTCGGCTGAGCCGACCGGTCAGGCCGGCGGGCGGACGAGCTGGGCCCAGCGCGACGTCACCGCGGTGAGCACCTCCCCGTCGGGCGAGACGATGCGCCCCTCGACGGAGATCCTGCGGCCCTCCACACCGGTGACACGCGCCTGCGCCACCACGTCGTCGGCGATGGGCACCGGCCGCTGGTAACGCAACGACAGCTCCGCGGTCACGCAGGGGTCGTCCGTCGAACCGGGTGGCAGCCCGAGTTGCGCGGCGACCCCGCACACCTCGTCGAGGATCGTCGCCTGGATCCCGCCGTGGACGACCGTGTCCATCCCGCACAGGTGGCGGGGGACGCGCACCCGAGTCTCGACCCAGCCGTCGTCGACCTCACGGAACCGCAGGCGGAGCCCCTGCTCGTTCGCCTGGCCGCAGCCGAAGCAGTTGCTCACGAGCGACCGGTCGACGACGAAGGTCCCGTCGTCGCCCCGTCGGATCCGGTCGGCACGGTCGTCGGTCATCGGGTCTCCCGTTCGGCGTGCGCCACGAGCGCATCGGCCATGGCCGCCGTGAGTCGGCGACCGGTCTCGAGGTGCAGGAACTCGTTCGGCCCGTGCGCATTGGACCCGGGGCCGAGCACCCCGACGATCACGAACTGGGCGGAGGGGAAGCTGCGCTGCAGCAACCCCATCAGCGGGATGGTGCCCCCCTCGCCGACGTGCCCGAGGGGACGTCCGAACTGCGCGTCGGAGGACGCGGCGAGCGACGACTCGAGCCACGGGGCGATCGGTGGTGCGTTCCAGCCCGGTCCCGACGCGTCGGGCACCCAGGTCACCTCCGCCCCGAAGGGCGGTTCGACGCACAGCGTCGCCGCAAGCTCGGCGGCGACCGCGTCGACGTCCGCGGTGGGCGGCAGTCGCAACGACAACTTGAGCGACGTGAACGGGCGCAACACGTTGCCCGCGACCTCGACCGACGGGAGTCCGTCGGCGCCGGTGACGTGCAACGCCGGGCGCCAGGTGCGGTCGAGCTCGATCTCCGCCGACGGCCGGGTGCGCACGTCGACACCGGGGAGCAGCGGCAGGGCGTCGATCCCGTCGCCGACCGCCTCGACGAGCGCCGCCGCCTGCCGGGCGCGCTCCTCGGGGATCTCGACGTTCGCCGAACCGAGCAGCACCCGCCCGGTCGCCGCGTCCTCGACCCGGTCGAGGAGCATCCGTGCGATCCGGAACGTCGACGGCACCACCCCGCCGACGGCACCCGAGTGCTTGCCCTCGGTAGCGATCCGCACTGTGAGCGTGCCCGCGACGAGCCCGCGCAGCGAGGTGGTCAACCAGAGCCGCTCGTAGTCGGCGCACCCGGAGTCGAGGCACACCATCAGGCTCGGCGAGCCGATCCGCCCGCCGAGCGCCTCGACGTAGGCGGGGAGGTCCGGGCTGCCGGACTCCTCCGACCCCTCGATCAGGATCACGCACCGGGCATGGGCACCACCGGTCGCCCGCGCCGTCTCGATCGCGGCGAACGAGGCGTACAGCGCGTAGCCGTCGTCGGCCGCGCCACGGCCGTAGAGCCGGCCGTCCCGCAGGACCGGGGTCCACGGGCCCAACCCGTCCTCCCATCCCGTCGTCGGCGGCTGCTTGTCGTAGTGGCCGTACAGCAGCACCGTGTCGGTGTCCGGTCCGGCGGCGCCGTCCGACGCGGGGACGTCGACGAAGAGCACCGGCGTCCGACCGGGGAGCTCCACGATCTCCACGGTCGCCCCGGGCAACCAGTCGAGCCGGGCAGCGACCCAGTCGTGCAGGTGCTGCACGGCACGGCGGAGCTCGCCGGTGGTCGCCCAGTCACGGTCGAACGCCGGGGACAGCGCCGGGATGCGCACGTAGTCGACGAGCGACGGAAGGATCTCCTCGTCCCAGAGGCGGGCCGCGACGGGCATCGTCGTCGTCACGGTCACCGCCCGCCGAACTCGGGGGCACGCTTGGCGAGGAACGCGGCGATGCCCTCCCGGCCGTCGGCGGTGCCCGACGCCTCCGCGATCGCGAGCGACTCGCGTTCGTAGGCGGCCTCGAGTCCCGAGGACGCCCCCTCGTAGACGACCCGCTTCGCGAGCCCGAGCGACCGGGTCGGACCGGCGGCGAGCTGGCGGGCGAGGGTCGTCGCCGCGTCGAGCACCTCGTCGTCGGCGACGACACGGTTCACGAGCCCCCAGGACTCGGCCTCCACCGCACCGAGCACGCGGTTCGTGAGCACGAGGTCCATCGCTCGGCGGAGCCCCACCACCCGGGAGAGGTAGAACGACGACGTCCCGTCGGGCACCATGCCCGCCCGGGTGTACCCCATCGTGAACTTCGCCGACCCACCGGCGACGACGAGGTCGCACGCCGCGACGAGGGACATGCCCGCCCCGCCCGCCGACCCGGTGACCGCCGCCACGAGCGGTGCGTCCATCTTGGCGAACCGGCTCATGGCCGCGTGGAAGTCGATGGTGACGTGGTCGATGTAGGCGGGCAGGTCGTCGCCTTGCTGGGCGAAGGAGCCGAGGTCGCCGCCACCGCAGAACACCTTGCCGGTGGCCGACAGCAGGACCGCGCGGACGTCGTCGCGGTGGTACAGCCCGACGGCCACGTCGCGCAGCTCGGACGCCATCGTCCGGTCGAGTGCGTTCGCGGCCTCGGGACGATCGAGGGTGATGTGCGCGAGGCCGTCGGTGACGTCGAGCCGCAGCGCACGGTAGGGACCGGATTCGCTCATGGGCACGAACGGTAGCTGCGGGCCGGTTCCCGGGTCTCGGCGGGCGTGCCATGATGCGCCCATGGCCGCGCCGATCGTGCACAACCGGGACATCGAGTTCGAGTACGGCCGGGTCGACCGGCTCTCCCCGCTGATCCGTCGGGTCATCTGCCGCAACCCCGGTCCGTTCACCTACACGGGGACCGGTACGTACATCGTCGGCAACGGACGCGTCGCCGTGATCGACCCGGGCCCGGCACTCGACGCGCACCTCGACGCCATCGTCGCCGCCCTCGGGCCCGACGAGGAGATCGGCCACATCCTCATCACCCACACCCACTCGGACCACTCGCCGGGCGCCGCGCCGCTGAAGGCGCGGGTCGGCGCGCCGACCTACGGGTACGGGCCGCACGGCCTCGTCGGCCCTGACGATCCCGACGACAAGGTCGACTTCTCCGCCTACATCTCCGCCGAGGAACGGGCGACCTACGAGAAGGAGCACGCCGACCTCGACCCGGCCCTCAAGCGTGAGGGCCCGGACCTGGCGTTCGTGCCCGACGAACGGGTCGGCGACGGTGACGTGATCGCCGACGCGGCCGGCGGGTGGACCCTCGAGGCGGTCTTCACGCCCGGCCACTGCTCGAACCACCTGAGCTTCGCCCTCCGTGAGGAGAACGTGCTGTTCCCCGGCGATCACGTGATGGCGTGGGCGACCTCCGTCGTCGGGCCGCCCGACGGGTCGATGACCGACTACCTGGCGTCGCTCCGCAAGCTCCTCCCCCGCACCGAGACCCGGTACTGGCCCTCGCACGGTCCCGCCGTGGAGGACCCGGGCAGCTACGTCCGCAGCTTCCTCGCCCACCGCGAGGAGCGCGAGGCGCAGATCCTTGCGTTCTTCGGCGAACGGCCCGCCCGCATCGCCGACCTCGTGCCGACCATGTACGCCGCCTACGACAAGCGACTGTGGTACCCGGCAGCGGCGTCGGTGTACGCGCACGTGCTCGGCATGGTGGGCGACGGTCGCCTCGGCGTGGACGGCGGCGGCGACCCGAAGCTCACGAGCACCTACCGCCGGGGCTGAACCGAACGCAGGGTGCCCGGGTCGGGGATGCGGCTACGGTGCCGACCATGACCCTCGACATCGGCCGCGTCGGCATCTGGACCGGCGCTCTCGACCCCCACCCGGCCGGCGCCGTCCGCGACGCCGCCCTCGAGCTCGAGGCGCTGGGCTTCGCGACCCTGTGGATCCCCGAGGCGGTCGGACGCGACCCCTTCGTGCTGTCGGCGAACCTCCTCGGCGCGACGAGCACGCTCCGGCTCGCAACGGGCATCGCGAACATCTACGCCCGTGACCCGATGACGATGAACGCCGGTCAGCGTTCGCTCGTCGAGGCCTACCCGGACCGCTTCCTCCTCGGGCTCGGGGTGAGCCACCTCCACCTCGTCGAGCACGTGCGCAAGCACCGCTACGACAAGCCGCTGTCGTACATGCGCACCTACCTCGCTGCGATGGCGAAGTCGCGGTACTTCGCCGCGGGACCGGAGGAACAGCCGCCGATCGTGCTCGCCGCGCTCGGCCCGAAGATGCTCGAGCTCGCCGCCACCGCCACCGCCGGCGCGCACCCGTACTTCGTTCCCGTCGAGCACACGGCGTACGCCCGCGAGGTGATGGGCCCCGACGCACTCCTCGCCCCCGAGCAGATGGTCGTCCTCGACGCCGATCCGACGTCCGCCCGGGCGACGGCACGGGCGGGCATGAAGATCTACACGGACCTGCCGAACTACAAGAACAACCTGCTCCGCCACGGGTTCGTCGAGGACGACTTCACCGACGGCGGGAGCGACCGGCTCGTCGACGCGATCGTGGCGTGGGGGCCGATGGACCGGATCGTCGAGCGGGTTCGCGCCCACCACGACGCCGGCGCCGACCACGTCTGCGTGCAGGTGTTGCGCCCCGACCGTGAGCTCCCGCTCGCCGCCTGGCGCACCCTCGCCGACGCCCTGCTCTGACCCGAACCGAACCTGGGGGACCACCACGTCATGTCCACGATCACCGGAACCGTCCACCCGCGCTTCTCCGCCGTGCAGGAGGCGTTCGCCCGCAACTTCGACCTGCACGGTGAGGTCGGCGCCTCGCTCTGCGTGACCCTCGACGGCGAGGTCGTCGTGGACCTCGCCGGCGGCACCGTGACCGCCGAGCCCGACGCCGCACCGTTCGGCCCCGACACCCTCGTCGTGGTGTTCTCCTGCACGAAGGGGCTGTGCGCGCTCGCCTTCCACCGCCTCGTCGACCGCGGGCTCATCGACCTCGATGCCCCAGTGGCGACGTACTGGCCCGAGTTCGCTACCGCCGGCAAGGAGTCGGCGACGGTGCGCATGCTGCTCAACCACACGGTCGGTGTGCCCGCCTGGCGTGACCCGGTGCCGCGTGAGGAGCTCTACGACTTCGACGCCATGGCGGCCCGTTGCGCCGCCGAACCGGCGTTCTGGGAGCCGGGGACCCGCCAGGGGTACCACATGATCAGCTTCGGTTGGCTCGTCGGCGAGGTCATGCGGCGCGTCACCGGCGACTCGCTCGGCGAGATCCTGCGCCGGGAGATCGCCGAGCCGGCCGGCGCGGACATCTTCCTCGGTCTCCCCGAGGCCGAGGAAGTTCGGGTGTCGCCGGTCATCCACTTCGTGCCCGACGCGGCGAACCCCTCGGCGATGACCCGGGTGATCCGCGACGACCGCAACTCCATCCCGGCGCTCGCGTTGCTGAACCCCGGGTTCAACCCGAACCGACGCGAGGCCCACGCCGCCGAGATCGGCGGTGGCGGGGCACTCGGCACCGGCCGGGGCCTCGCCCACGCCTACCGCCCCTTCGCTACCGGCACCGCCGTGTCGGCGGACACGCTCGCCCGGATGGGTCGGGTGTCCGCAGCGACGATGCGCGATGCGACGCTCGGCATCGGCACGACCTTCGGCCTCGGGTTCATGACCACGATCGACAACCGGCGCCGCCCCGACGGCGAGGACCGCGACTCGGTGATCCTGTCGCCGACCGCGTTCGGCCACGTCGGTGCCGGCGGCAGCATCGGCTTCGCCGACCCGGCCGAGCGGCTCTCGGTCGGGTACGCGATGAACCGCCACGGGAACGGCATCCTGCTCAACGAGCGGGGCCAGTCGCTCGTCGACGCGATCTACCGGTCGCTCGGCTACCGGTCCGACGGAAGCGGCGCCTGGGTGCGCTGAGCGTCCGGCAGCTCGGCCCACCACGCACGCAGCGCCGCCTCGGCGGATGCCTCGTCGGTGGCCGCCCCGGCACGCTTCAGGTCGAGGAGGTGGCGAACCGCCTGACCGACGAGCGGTCCGGGGGGTAGATCGAGCAGCTCCATCACCCGACTCCCGTCGATCGCCGGTCGTTCGGCGCTCCGACGGTCCTCCGCCGCGAGCGCCGCGATGCGTTCCTCGAACGCGTCGACCTGCTCCCGCAGACGGTCGGCCTTCGCCCGGTTCCTCGTCGTGCAGTCGCAGCGCACCAACTCGTTGAGGTCGCCGAGGAGGGCGCCGGCGTCGCGTGCGTAGCGACGCACCGCGGCGTCGGTCCACCCGCCGGCGTACCCCTTGAACCGCCCGGAGAGGCGGACGAGGTCGGCGACCGAACGGACCGTGGCGTCGTCGTAGCCCAACGCCCGGAGCCGCCGCTTCGTCATCTTCGCGCCGACGGCCTCGTGGTTCCGGAACGTGACCTCGCCGTCGATGATCGCCCGGGTCGCCGGCTTGCCGATGTCGTGGAAGAGCGCGGCGAGTCGGAGTACCGGGCGGGCAGGGGTCTTCGCCGTCACGGCGATCGTGTGGGACAGCACGTCCTTGTGCCGGTGGATCGGATCCTGCTCGAGCCGCAGCGCCGGCAACTCGGGGACGATGTCGTGCACACGACCGCTGTCGACGAGCGCCCACAGGCCGTCCGTGGGATCCACGGCGGCGAGCACGGCGTCGAGTTCGGAGCGCAGGTCGTCGGTCACGGGTCGGCGAGGCTACCAACTAGGCTCGACGGGCGTGCTGGTGATCCGGGGTGGCGACGTCGTCGACGAACACGGACGACGCCGTGGGGATGTTGCCGTGGACGACGGATCGGTCGTGGCGGTCGCCCCGTCGATCGACCCGCCGGCCGGTGCGACCGTGCTCGACGCCTCCGGCTGTCTCGTGACCCCGGGGCTGGTCGACCTGCACGTCCACCTTCGCCAGCCCGGCGGCGAGGAGGCCGAGACCGTCGAGACGGGCAGCCGGGGCGCAGCGCTCGGCGGGTTCACCGCCGTCGTCGCCATGCCGAACACCACGCCCGCCCAGGACGACGTCGAGGTGATCCGGGCCGTACGACGCTGGGCGGCCGAGGCCGACCTGTGCGACGTGCACCCCTCGGCGGCGATCACGGTCGGCCGGGCCGGTGAGCGTCTCGTCGACTTCGTCGCGCTGCACGCCGCGGGCGTCCGCATCTTCACCGACGACGGCAACGAGGTCGCCGACGCCGCACTCATGCGCGCCGCGTTCGAGGCGTGCCTCCCCCTGCCGGGGGCGGTGCTCGGCCAGCACGCCGAGTGCGCGTCCCTCGTCTGCGACGGCCACCTGCACGAGGGCGCCGTGTCCGCGGCGCTCGGCCTCGGCGGGCGCCCGGCGGCGGCCGAGGAGATCACCGTCGCCCGAGACCTCGCACTCCTCCGTCTGACCGGCGGCCGCCTGCACGTGCTCCATGCGTCGTGCGCGACGACCGCTGCGCTCGTCCGCGCCGCGAAGGCGGAAGGCCTCCGGGTGACGATGGAGGTGACCCCGCAGCACCTCGTGCTGACCGATGCGGCGTGCGCCGCCGGTGATCCGACCTTCAAGGTGAACCCGCCGCTCCGACCCGGCTCCGATGTCGACGCTCTGCGGCTCGCCCTCGCCGACGGCACGGTCGACGCCATCGCCACCGACCACGCCCCCCATGCCCCCCACACCAAGGCCCGCCCCTTCGCCGACGCGCCGCCGGGCATGCTCGGGCTCGAGACGGCGGTCGGCGTCGCGCTCACCACGGTGGTCGGCGGGGGCCATGCGTCGCTCGAGACGGTCCTCGGCGCCCTGTCGTGGCGGCCGGCACGCATCGCCGGCATGACCGACCAGGGGCGCCCGGTCGCCCCCGGCGAACCGGCGAACCTGTGCGTCATCGACCCCGAGGCACGCTGGAAGGTCGACGCGGCGATGATGGCGAGCCGGTCACGCAACTCGCCGTTCGCCGGTTGGGACCTCCGCGGCCGGGTCCGTCACACCCTGCGGCGCGGCGAACCCGTGGTGCTCGACGGCACGGCGCAGCGGTGATCGGCGCGCAGACGATGACGGAGGTCGCACGATGAGAGCGCTGCAGTTCCGCCGCGAGGAACTCCGCTACGCGGCCGCTGCGATCGGCTCGCGGCTCTTCGGCGCGGACGGCGCTCGCGTCGGCCCGCTGCACCTCGTCGACGTCGAACCGCCCACGCTCCCCGCACCCGACTGGGTGCGGGTGCGACCCCTGCTCGCAGGGATCTGCGGGTCGGACCTGACCACGGTCGCCGGCGGTTCCGCCCGATACTTCGACGACCACGTGTCCTTCCCCTTCGTGCTCGGCCACGAGATCGTGGGGATGACGGAGGACGGTCGGCGAGTGGTCGTCGAACCGGTGCTCGGACCGGAGGCACGCAACGGGACGGTCCCCTTCGAGGGAGCCGGACCGGGCGATGCGACGGACTACGACCACCTGCTCGACGGGCCGCTCGAACGAGGGATCCAGATCGGGTTCTGCGCGTCGACCGGCGGCGGATGGTCCACCGGGTTCGTCGCCCACCCCTCGCAGCTCCACGAGGTCCCCGAGACGCTCGACGACGACACCGCCGTGCTCGTCGAACCGCTCGCCGTCGCCGTGCACGCCGTGCTCCGCGGCGCCGTCCCCGACGGTGACGCCACCGTCGCCGTCCTCGGTGCGGGCACGATGGGGTTGCTCACGATCGCCGCGCTTCGGGCGTTGCGGCCGGACTGCCGGGTGATCGTGGGCGCCAAGTACCCCCACCAGCAGGTCCTCGCCCGGCGCCTCGGTGCCACGACGGTCGTCGAACCGGCCGGGCTCGCCCGGGCGGTCCGTCGTGCGGTCGGCTGCCGGATGATCGGCGCCGATCTGACGGGCGGCGCCGAGGTCACCATCGACACCCTCGGCACGTCGCGGTCGATCCGCGAGGCGATCGGGATCACCCGACCGCGCGGACGCGTCGTGCTCATGGGCATGCCGGCGACCGTGCGACTCGAACTGACGGCGCTGTGGCACCGGGAGACCGAGCTCGTCGGCACCTACTGCTACGCGACCGACCCGCTGCCGGACGGTGGCCGTCGCTCGTCGTTCTCCCTCGCGCTCGATCTCGCGGCGAACGGCCTCGGGAACGAGCTCGGTCGTCTCGTGTCCGCCCGCTACCCGCTCGACCGGTATCGGGACGCGATCGCCCACGCCTCGCAGGCGGGTATGCGGCAGTCCGTAAAGGTGTGCTTCGACCTTCGGGACGAGAAGATCCGGTGATCGTTCGGGGCGGTCACACCCCGGGTCAGCGACGGATCAGCGCTCTTCCCGGAACACCACGTGTCGGCGGAGCACCGGGTCGTACTTCTTGATCTCGAGTCGTTCCCGCGTGTTGACCTTGTTCTTCCTGGTCACGTACGTGTAGCCGGAGCCCTCGGTGGAACGCAGCTTGATGATCGGGCGCTTGTCGTTCTTCGGCATGGTTCGACCGACCCTCTCAGATCTTCTCGCCGCGGGAGCGCATCTCGGCGAGGACCGCCTCGATGCCCTTCTTGTTGATGGTCTTGATGCCCTTCGCGGAGACGCGCAGGGTCACCCAGCGGCGCTCGCCCGGGATCCAGAAGCGCTGCTTCTGGATGTTCGGGTCCCACCGACGGCGGGTCTTGCGATGCGAGTGGGAGATGGTGTTGCCGAAGCTGGGCTTACGGCCGGTCACCTGGCAGATCATTGACATGGTGTGCAGTCCTCGTGGAGCGACGCGCGGGTCGCACAGCGGGTCATGATCCTAGTCCGTCCGACCCCGACCTCCACAAGGCGGGAGCGGGGCGAGGCGGTGCGACGACGGTCAGTACTCGATCCCCCGCCGGGCTTGGATGCCCCGGTCGTAGGCGTGCTTCACCTTGCGCATCTCCGTGACCGTGTCGGCGAGGGTGATGAGCTCGGCCGGGCAGTTGCGCCCGGTGAGGACGACGTTGGTCCCCGGCGAACGGTCCCGCACCGCTGCGACGACGTCGGCGACGTCCACCCACCCGAAGGACATCGTGTAGGTGATCTCGTCGAGGATCACCAGGTCGAACTCCCCGCTCGAGAGACGCTCGCGCGCGATCGCCCAGGCGTGACGGGCCTTCGCCGCGGTCTCGTCGAGATCGGTCGAATCCCAGGTGAAGCCGTCGCCCGCCTCGTGGAACTCGATGCCGAGCTCGGCGGCGAGCTTCCGCTCCCCCGTCTTCCACTCACCGGACTTGAGGAACTGCACGACCCCGACCCGCCAACCCCGCGCCCACCCTCGGGCCATCACCCCGAACGCCGAGGACGACTTGCCCTTCCCGTCACCGGTGTTGACGAGCACGAGGGAGGTGGGCCGGGCCATGGGCGACGACGCTAGGGCGCACGCGGACGCTCAGCCGACCCGCTCCTCCTGCCAACGACGCCACGCCCACGTCATCCGGTAGTGCTCCCGGGCGAGCCGGAACACGAGCACCCGGCCGGCCTCGGCGGGGACACCGAGCACCCGGACCCGGGTCTCCGCGACCCGGTACCCGAGCCGGGTCGGGATCCGGGCGCTCACCTGGTGGGCGACGTCGCAGTGCACCTCGAGCGTGTCGACACCGGGGAGCTGGAAGCCGGCGAAGGTCAACGCAGTCGCTGCCGCTCCGGCGACGCCGCGCTCGACGTGGTCGACGTCGGTCCAGTAACCGATGGTGCGCACGCCCGGGTGCTCGGTCGGCCAGAGACCGCACGAGCCGGCGAAGCGTCCGTCACGCCAGACGCCGTACACGTACGCCCGACCACTCCGCCAGGCGTCGTCGACGTCGACGAGCGATCGCTCGACGAGGTCCCGACGGAACGGCGCCGCCGCCCACGGCTCCCACACCGCGAGGTGCTCGCGGCTGCGCTCCAGCGACCCGAGGTAGTCGTCGAGGTCGTCGGGGCGGAGCCGACGCACGGTGACGTCCGCGATCCGCAGCAGTTCGGGTGGCGTCCCCGCTGCGGCAGCCTCCCCGGTCACGGCGGCGCTCAGGGGATGACGACGTGCTCGGTGGCGATCACGAAGGGGAGGTCGCCGCCCGGGTCGTCCATGAAGTTGACCTCGTCGGCCCGGGTGGCTGCGAGCTCCGGCGTGACCGCCGAGGCGCGCAGGTCGTCGAAGGAGTCGAACCAGGTCATCGGGACGCCGTCATAGGACGGCGCACGGCCCGACGTGTAGGCGCTCGGTCGCACGTGGTTCTGGACGTAGCGCCGCATGTACGGGTTCCGGGCGGCGATCGGCCCATGGGTGGTTCGCCAGTAGTCCTGGAACACGACGATGTCGAGCCCGGGGCGACGACGGATGAACGCTGCGAACTTCAGCGGCGCCCGCGGTCCGTCGAGGATCACCTGCTCCGTGCAGAAGATCGCCTCCATCCCCTCGACGTCGAGGAACTCCAACTCGTCGGTCCGCACGGCCGCGTACGCCGCACTCGCGGCGTTCGTCCGCAGCGCGTCGGTGTCGTCGAACCAGGTCTCGGCGAACCCGTCGATGAACGGCTCACGCCCGCCCGCGTACGCCGAGGGGTGCGTCGGGTTCTGCGTGTAGTGCCGCAGCCCGGGCATGCGCACGACCTTCTCGGCGTGCGGGCCCTGCCAATGGCGGACGAACGCCTCCGGCGACAGATCCGCCCGACGCTTGAACCACGTGACGACCTTGATCACGACGACCTCCCCCGGTCGCCGGCAGGCTAGTTCTGGCGCAACGACGCCACACGGAGATCACCCTCCGCCGGTGGCAGGTGGCCGTCGCGCAGCGATCGTGGCCACAGCCGACGGGCGTGGACCACGTTCACCTCCGCCGACACGATGACGAGCTGGCCGACGAGCCAGAAGAACGTGAGCAGGCCGATGACGCCGGCGAAGTCCCGGTAGGTCACCGACGCCGAGACGATCACCTGCGACAGATAGCGCTCGCCGATCGTGCGCAGCACCAGCCATCCGACCCCGGCGACGACCGACCCGGCGACGAGGTCACGCCACCGTGCCGACCGCGGCGACAACAGCCGGAACCCGAGCAGGAATACCGCAACGGTGACGACGAGGCTCGCCACCAGGATGAGGACGGATCCGACGAAGGGCAGTTCGACGAGCACCGCCGCGACCGGCGAGGTGATCGCCGACCCGGCGATGAACAGACCGATCACCCCGAGCAGGCGGACACCTCGCAGCCGACGGTGCAGGAACCACGGTCGTTCCTCACGGGGGACGTCCCACACGTCGTGGAAGGCGATCTGCGTCGTGTCGACCACCCGGAGCCCACCCCAGACCGCGATCACGAGACCGGTGACGACCGCGACCGCCGAACCGGTCAGCGAGCCGATGTCGTGGCGGATCTGCATCCCGACGATCGGGATGTCGGTGAACGCAGAGTCGACGATGCGCTGCTGCAGCTCGGGGTCGCCGTCGAGCACGAACCCGAGCACCGCCGTGGCGACGAGGAGGAGCGGGAACACGGAGAAGAAGGAGAAGTACGAGACGAGCGCCGCCATCTGGCCGCCCCGGTCATGGAGGTACTTCCGCACGACCGCCACCACGAACGCAGCGGGAACGAACCGTCGCTGTGCGAGGTCGATCCGGTCGAGGAACTGGAGCGGACGACCGTCGATGCGGGCCGAGCGGTCCACCGAGGGGCGCAACCAGTCGGGGACCTGGTCCGTCACCCGATCCTCAGAGGAAGTTGAGCGGGTCGACCGGTGTGCCGCCGACGCGGATCTCGAAGTGGAGGTGCGGCCCGGTCGAGAGCCCGGTCGACCCCAGGTAGCCGATGAGGTCACCGCGGCGGACCCGTTCGCCGACGCCGACCGTCGTCTCGAGCAGGTGCGCGTACAACGACGAGACGCCACCGTCGTGGGCGATGATCACGCAGTAGCCGTAGCCGCCGTTCCAACCCGAGAAGATCACCTCGCCGCCCTTGGCTGCGCCGATCGGGTCGCCGGAGTCACCGGCCAGGTCGATGCCGGCGTGGAGCCGCTCGTACCCGAGGACCGGATGCATGCGCCATCCGAAGTAGGACGAGATCGAACCGTTGTGCGGCCAACCGAACCCGCTCGCCGACTCCGATGTCAGCGGCGGCGTGCCGCCCCGACCGTAGCGACTCGACAGGAACTGGTTGATCACCGACGACAGCTCCGCCTCGGCGGCCTCGAGCTCGGCCTTGCGAGCCTCGACGTCGCCGATGCGACTGCGGAGCGCGTCGACGAGCCGGGCCTGGGTGTCGCGCTGCGCGGCGAGCTGGGCCTCGGCGGCCGCGACCCGCTGCTGGAGGTCCTCGGCTTCGATCCGCTTCCGTTCCGCCGCCTCGCGGTCGCGGAGCTGCTTCTGGCGGAGCCCACGGAGCTGTTCCATGTCGTCGCCGAATCGACCGCGCACCGCGCCGAGGAGCTGGCTCCGCTGCGTCGCCTCGCGGGCGTCGGAGGCGCTGAACCACTGGTTGTCGCCACCGAGCCCGCCGATGTAGGCGTCGACGACCGCCCGGGAGATCCGTTCCTCGGTGGTGGCGATCTCCGAGGCGGTCGCCTCGAGCGCCCGTCTGCGGTCGTCGAGCTCGACCTGGGCAGCGAACAGTGCGGCGTTCGCGTTGGCGAGTTCCGCCTGCGTGTCGCGCAGGGCGGCTTCGACGGCCTCGAGCGCCTCGCCGATCTCCGCCGCCTCGGCGTTGAGCAGGTCGAGCTCGGCGGCGAGCTGCGCCTGCTGTGCCCGGTTCGCCTCGCGCTGGGCGCGCGCGTCCTCCAACGACTGGGCGGCGGCGGGGAGGCCGGCCAGCCCGACCACCAGGGCGGTCGCAACGGCGAGGAACGGTCGACGGAGCATCAGGTGTAGGGATCCGACGCCACGGGTACGGCGACGGGGCGCTCTCACGCTACCAGCGTGGTTCCCCGACGCAGTGCTGGCGCGCGCCCGAATCACCGGTTTCAGTGTGGGAAACGCTCCCGGAGCCATGTCACGACGAGGTCCATCGCCTCACGTCGATGCCCTTCGAGGTAGTGCGGCGCGCCGACCATCTCGTGGTAGGTCTTGTCCACGGCGCCGAGGTTCTCGAACGCCTCACGCGCCTGGTGCACGCGGATCTCCGTGTCGGCGGTCGGGTGCAGGAACAGTGAGGGCACCGTGACCTGCGGCGCGGTGTCCGCCAAGCGGGCGTGCGAGGACAACCCGGACCACGTCGACAGCCACCCGCGGTCGGTCATCGTCCGGGCGAGACCGCCGCGGCCGTAGTTGGCCTCGAAGGGATCCGGGTGGGCGAACAGACTGCCGATCGGCCGGTCGTCGGGGTCGATGGACAGGTCGAGGTACGCCGGGTCGGCGAGCGTCCGGTAGATGGTCAGGTAGCGAGTGCCGACCCCCCGGGCACGAGCCGCCCGCCAGGCGGCCGATCCGCGTTCGAGCGCTCGGGCCTCCTCGCGTGCGGCGGCCTGCTCGGCGAGGGCCGTCTTCGCGAGCGCGTCGATGCGGGCGACCCGGTCGCGCTGCGCCGCCCGGTACCGGGCCAGCCACGCCGGGTCGTAGGAGCAGGGCTGCGGCCACGGACGCCACCCGTTGTCGGGGTTGTACATGTCGAGCTCGGGGACCGTCGAGAACGGGTCCGACTCGTCCGCGACCGACGGGTCGATCACCTGCAGCATGAAGACGCCCTCACCGGGGTGCGCCGCCATGCCGACCCAACCGTCGCCGCACCCGGTCTCCGCCTGGGTGAGCGCCATGAGCGAACCTCCGCCCGAGTTGCCGAGCAGGATCACCGCCTCGGCTCCACGCCGCCGCATCTCCTCGACGGCCGTCCGCACGTCGATCACGCACTTCTCGTGCAGACAGTCGGTGTCGTTGTTCTGGTACCGGGTGCCGAAGCCGAGCACCGCGTAGCCGGCGGCGGCGAGCAACGGGCACGCATAGTGCACCGAGAAGTCGCCCCTCGGGTGGCTCAGCACCACGGCGGTCCGCCAGCGACCGCCGGGCGGCGTCCACAGCACCCCGCGGACGAGCGCACCGTCCTCGGTCACGAGGCGCACCGACTCCCGGCCGACAGCCACCCCCGGATCGTCCTCCGCGAGCGGCCAGTAGCCGAGACCGGCGGGACGTTGCGCGCCCAGATGGGCGCCGGGGAAGCGATCGAGCTCCTGCATCGGCGCAGCATCCCACGGTCGGGCACCACCGTGCCGTCGGGAACACCGTCGGTAGCATGCGACCCCATGGACGCCCTCGAGGACGACGGCCCGATCGATGCGACCGGTGTCGCGCCGATGCCGCTGCGGTTCTTCGGCGACCAGGTGCTGCGACGGGTGGCGAGCCCCGTCACCGAGATCACCGACGAGGTCGTCGAGCTTGCCCGACGGATGCTCGTGACGATGGAGGTCGAGGAGGGGATCGGGCTCGCTGCACCGCAGGTCGGGGTCTCGCTGCGCGTCTTCACCCACGCGCTGCCCGAGCTCGCACCACCGGTGCTCATCAACCCCGAGATCGTGGAGTCGCGCGGCGAGTGGACCTTCCAGGAAGGGTGCCTGTCGATCCCCGGCCTCTACTACGACGTCGTCCGACCGAAGGAGCTCCACCTGCGGGCGTTGGGCCTCGACGGCGAGGTCATCGACCTCGACGCCGACGAGCTGCTCGCCCGGGTCGTGCAGCACGAACAGGACCACCTCGACGGGGTGCTCTTCATCGACCGGATCTTGGGCGACGACCGGTCCGACGCCACCGACGAGCTCGCCCGCCGGGTGGCCCGCACGCTCGGTGCCGGCGACCCCTTCCTCACCGGTGCACCGATCGCGCGGCTCCGCCGCCGTACCCCCCCGCTCTGAGCCGTCGATGGCGGACAAGCCGGACCGGTTCACGTTCCGACGCGACGACCCCGTCGCGCTCGTCGACGCCGTGCGTCGCGTCGTCGGGGCGGGTCGGGGCTGGATCAACGCGTCGCCGGTGCTCGACGACGCACCGGCGACGGCGCGCAACCCGGCGTCGTGGTTCAGTGGCCGTGGGCCGGCGGTCCCGACGGCGACGTTCGTCGCCGCCCGGTCGCCTCGGCCGCACAGCCTCGGGATCGAACACGGCAGCGGCGGTCATGCCGTCGCCCGCCTGACGGCAGGTGGGGTGGAGCTCCCCACCGGGGCGCGGCGCCGCCAGGACCATCCGCGCCGCGGTCTCGTGCTCGAGGTCCCGGCCGACGTCGATCCGGCTGCGGTCGTGCGGTTCCTGCTCGATGCGGCCGTCCTCCTCAGCGTCGTCCGCACGGACGACCGCTGGGAGGCGACCTGCTACCCGGGCTGACCGGTCGGGCTCAGCGGCCCTTCCAGTTCGGCGGCCGCTTCTCGCTGAAGGCCTTCGGGCCCTCGATGTAGTCCTCGGAGCGGGCCATCGCCTTGATCGCGGTGAACTCGCGCTGGGCCTTCGTCGCGGCCTCGACGCCGGCGAACTCGAGACCGGCGAGCACCGCCTGCTTGGACGCCCGGATCGACATCGGTGAGCACTCGAGGATGAGCCCCGCCCAGCGACGGGCGGCGTCCATCAGCTCGTCGTGGGGGACGACCTCGTTCACGAATCCGAGCTCGGCGCCTTCGACTGCGCCGACCCGACGACCGGTGAGGATCATCCCCATCGCTCGCTTGGTGCCGATCGTCCGGGGAAGGCGATGCACCCCACCTGCGAGCGCGGCGAGACCGACACGCGGCTCGGGCAGGGCGAACACGGCCTTGTCGGAGGCGACGATGATGTCGCAGGCGAGCGCGATCTCGAACCCGCCGCCCATGGCGACGCCGTTCACGGCGGCGATGACCGGCTTGGTGAGGCTCCAGCGCGAGGCGAGCCCACCGAACCCGGCTTCGGGCTGACCGCTCATGTCGCCGCCGGAGGCCTGGTACTTGAGGTCGTTGCCGGCACTGAACGCCCGGTCGCCGGCACCGGTGACGATCGCCACCCACTGCTCGGGGTCGTTCTCGAAGTCGTCGAACACACCTGCGAGCTCGGCGTTCGCCGGCGGATGCAGCGAATTCATCACGTCGGGACGGTTGATGGTGACGATGGTCAGATGCCCGTCACGCTCGGTCGTGCAGTACTCACCCATGGTGCAGCACCCTAGACCGCAGCGCGGAACGACGCGCCGCGCGATCCGTTGACCAGACTGCAGCGGTGCGCATCGACGAGATCCCCCTCCCTGCCGGTCGACCGGGCCGCCTGTTCGCCACCGGGTTCAGCGTCGTCGGCCCCGACCCGGACGCTGCCCTCGACCACGTCGGCGCCGACCTGCTCCTCTGCCTGATCACCGACCACGAGATCGGGCTGCGGTTCCCCGCGTTCGGTGACTGGCTGCGTGCCAACGCCGGAGGAAGGGCGCTGCACTTCCCCGTCGACGACGGTGGGATCGGCGACGAGGACGCGGTCGCCGACATGATCGACGACCTCAGTGGCCGGCTCGACGCCGGCGCGTCGGTCGTCACCCACTGCGGTGCCGGCCTCGGACGGACGGCGATCGTGTGCGGGCTCCTCCTCGTCCGAGCCGGCGTGCCGCTCGTCGACGCGCTGGCAACCGTGCGCGCCGCCCGACCGGGTTCCGGTCCGGAGAACCCCGACCAGCGGGGCCATCTCGAACGGATGACCGCACGGCTGCGGGTCTGACGACGCACAACCGCTCCCGGACGCGCCGGTGCCCCGGCCCGAGGGCCGGGGCACCGTGACGAACCGCTCGGGTCCGACGATCCGGATCAGATCGTGGCCCGCTCCGAGCCGTAGCCGGCCATGCCGTGCTCGGTGACGTCGAGGCCGGCGATCTCCTCCTCCTCGGGGACCCGGAGACCGATGGTCGCCTTGATCCCGAGGAACAGGACCGCCGCCGCCGCCATCGTGAAGGCCGCCACGGCGACCACACCGATGAGCTGGCTCACGAGCTGCGAGGCACCGCCGCCGTAGAAGAGGCCCTTGGCGACCACGCCCTCGACCTCCTTGGCGGAGAACAACCCGACGGCAATCGTGCCCCAGGCACCACAGACACCGTGGACGGAGATCGCGCCGACCGGGTCGTCGATCTTGATCCGATCGAAGAAGAAGACCGAGGCGACCACGAGGGCACCGGAGACCGCACCGGTGATCACGGCGCCGACCGCCGACATGGCGTAGGTCCCGGCGGTGACGCCGACGAGACCGGCCAGCAAACCGTTCGCCGCCATCGCCACGTCCGGCTTCCCCGCCTTCGCCCAGATCGTGAACATCGCAACCACCGCGCCCGCAGCAGCGGAGAGCGTGGTGGTGAGGGCGATCTCGCCGATCTCGGGGCCCGCCCCGAGCCACGAGCCCGGGTTGAAGCCGTACCAGCCGACGAGGAGGATCAACGTGCCGAGGATCGCGAAGGGGATGTTGTGACCGGGGATGCCACGGGGCTTCCCGTCGGGGCCGTACTTCCCGAGGCGGGGTCCGAGCACCGCCGCACCGACGAGTGCCGCCCAACCGCCGACGCTGTGCACGATCGTCGACCCGGCGAAGTCGTGGAAGGGGGTCGAGAGCTGGTAGAGCCAGCCGCCACCCCACTGCCAACGGACGACGACCGGGTAGATGACCGCCGAGATGAAGATGCTGTACACGAAGTAGGACTTGAACTTCGTCCGTTCCGCCATCGCACCGGACACGATCGTCGCAGCGGTCGCCGCGAAGGCGACCTGGAAGATGAAGAAGGTCGGCGCGGTCAGGTTGCCGTAGGCGAAGGCCCCGTCACCGAGGAACCACCCGCCGCCGCCGATGTACGCCCCGAGGCCCTCGAACCCGCCGCCGAAGGCGATGGCGAAGCCGACAACGAAGAACGCGAGCGCACCGGCCGCGAAGTCCATCAGATTCTTCATCATGATGTTCGCGACGCTCTTCGCCCGCGTGAGTCCGGCCTCGACGAGCGCGAACCCTGCCTGCATGAAGATGACGAGCACCGCCGACAACAGGATGTAGACGTTGTCGAGCGTCACCTGCAGGTCGTCGACCGTGGGGCCTTCGGCCTCCTGTGCCAGGGCCGGTACGGCGGTAGCCACGAGAACGGCGCCTGCCGCTGCCGCGGCGACCACCCCTCGTCCGATCGTTCCGAGTTTCACCTCGTGTCCTCCTGCTCTGTGATCCGCCGACGACGGTCCCGTCGACGTGCATCAGCATGCAGGGTCAGCATTTCCCGGCTGTTCGCTCAGCGTGAACGAACAATGCACACGATGTTTCGGCCGTGTTTCGGCCGGAGCGAGGGGATCAGCCCGCCGTTGCGCGGGCGATGCACGCCCGGGCGTGTGTGAACGCCTCGACCGCCCGAGGGAACCCGCCGTACACGACGAGCTGCACCATGATCTCCTCGACCTCCGTCGCCGTGCAGCCGTGCTGCAGCGCTCCGGGGACGTGCACGCGGAACTCGTCGTGCCGGCCGAGCATGGCGAGGATCGCGCACACGACCATGGAGCGGTCACGACGCGACAGCTCGTCACGAGCCCAGACCTCGCCGAACGCCCAGTCGTGGGCGAGCTCCCCGACCGCACCGAGGCGGTCGACGAGGTTCGCCCGCGCGACCGCCGGGTCCGGGTCGACCCGCCCGCCGGTGAGCCCGACGAGCACGTCGTATGCGGCGGCGCGGCGCTCGGCGTCGGACTTCGACGCAGCTGGAGTCTTCGGCGGACGCCGGTCGACACCGTCGAGCTCGTTCTGCACGCGGTCCCACACCCGCGCGGCGGGGAGAGCAGTCGGGAACCCTGCGTAGGTGGCGACGTGCAGCAGGATCTCGTCGATCTCGGTGCGGGTGAGGCCGTGGTTGAGGCCGCCCTTGCAGTGCAGGAACAGCTCCTCCTCCGACCCGAGCGTCGCCAGGAACGCGATCACGATCATCGAGCGGTCGCGACGGGAGAGCTGCGGGCGGCTCCACAGGTCGCCGAGCACGAAGTCCTGGGCGAAGCTGCCGAGCGCCCCATAGCGCCGTGCCATCCCCGCGGTCGCCTTCTCCGGGTCGAGTCCCGGCACGAGCGTCGACAGGACGTCGTGGGCGGCCGCGTGCCGCTCGGCGTAGGTGCGTTCGACCGGTGTGTGCCCGCTCATGTCCCCTGTCCCCCCTCGGACGTTGCCGCGTCGCGGTTGACCCGGACGAGCCCTTCCTGCGCGATGGTCGCGACGTGGGTGCCCCGACGATCGTGCACCGTACCGGTCGCCATGCCCCGCGCGTTCACGAGACCATGACCCCGAAGGTCGAACAGCAGCCACTCGTCCGCCCGCGCCGGGCGGTGGAACCACACGGCATGGTCGAGGCTCGCCGTCATCAGCCAGTCCCAGTCCTGGCCGATCGGGTGCGACAGGGCGATGGCGTCCATCGGGTTGTGGTCGCTCAGGTAGGCGAGCGCGCTCACCTGCAGCGCCTCGTCGTCGCCGAGGGACTCATCGGCCCGGATCCACAGCTGCGAGCGCGCCTCACCCGGACGGCGGGGCACTTCGCGCACCTCGCCGGAGCACGGCCAGTCGACGGGCGCGCAGTCCTCGGGTGCAGGGATGTCGTCGGGGAGGCCGGTCTCCTGCACGTCGAGGTCCGGCTCGTGCCGCTGGAAGCTCGCATCGAGGTTGAGGATCGCTCCCGACGCCTGGCGGGCGACGACCCGGCGCGTCGAGAACGACCGGCCGTCGCGCAGGCGGTCCACCTCGTACAGGATCGGCTGCTCGGGCTCACCGGCCAACACGTAGTAGGCGTGCAGGGAGTGGAGGCGGTGCGGGGCGGTGACGGTGTGCAACGCGGCACGGACCGCCTGCGCGACGACCTGTCCGCCGTAGATGCGGCCCCAGTCGTAGGCCGGGCTCTGGCCGACGAAGAAGTCGGCGGCGACATGTTCGAGGGCCAGGAGTTCGGTCAGGCGCACGGGGGCGGAGGCTACCGCCCGCCCGCCGGCACCCCGCCGGCCGCCTCGAGTCGGGCGACGACACCTTCGAGGGAGACCACGTACACCTCGCCGGCCGCGTCCTCACCGAAGGAGACGATCCGTTCGGGACCGTCGGTGAGCAGCGAGACCGGACCGGCGGCCACCGTCGCCGAGATCATCCGCACCCCCGCCCGGCAGTAGTCGGCGAACAGGTACCGGCCGACCAGCGCCCGGAGGAGGCGGCCCCGGTAGACCACCCCACCGGTCACCGAGCAGCCTCCGAACCCCTTGTCGTCGTGGCGGTACTCGAACCACGGCCCGACGGCGTCGGGCGCGACCGTCGCACCACCCTCGAACGTTGCCGAACCTTCGAACGCGTCCCATCCGAAGTCGGCGCCCCGGCCGCCACCCTCCACCGCCCGCACGACCGAGATCTCCTCGATCGCGTTCTGCCCGACGTCACCGACCCACAGGTCGCCCGTCAAGCGGTCGAAGGAGAACCGCCACGGGTTCCGCAGCCCCTGGGACCACACCTCGGGTGGTGTCCCCACCGGAGCATCCGGGTCGATCCGCAGGATCTTGCCGAGGAACGACGCCGGATCCCGCGCGACACCACCCGGGTCGCCGGACGATCCACCGTCGCCGAGGCCGAGGTACCACGCATCGTCCGGGCCGAGGACGATCTGTCCGCCGTTGTGGTTCGCATAGGGCTGTGCGACTCGCACCAGCACGGTTCGGGACGACGGATCGGCGCGACCGTCCGCGCCGATGCGGTAGGCGGCGACCTCGGTGTCGCCGTCCTCGTCGGTGAGGTGCACCACCAGCCGGGTGCCCGTCGCTTCGAACGCTATGCCGAGCAGGCCGCGTTCGCCCTTGGCCTCGGTGCGGTCGGACACGTCGAGCACCTCGACCGGCGGACCGTCGTCGTCAGGGACGAACCTGAACACACGTCCGCCGCGCTCGGCGACGTGCAACCGCCCCGGCACCGGGTCGCCCGGCCGGGCGACGACGGCGACGGGCTCCTTGAACCTCCCGACCGGTCGGGCCACGACCACCGTCGGGCCCGAGACCCCGTCGTCGGGGGCCACCGTCGACCCCACCGTCGCAGCGGAGCCGCCGGAACGCGACGCGGACGACGCGTCCGGACCGCACGCGGCCACGAGGGCGACCGAGGCGAACAGTGCGCCGGCGACTGCGGCGGGACGTCGGAACCACCGGCTGGCGGCCATGACCCGACGCTATGCAGCCGGCCGACCCTCTCCCGCCTCGAGCTCGAGCAGCGCGCGCTTTCGGTCGAGTCCGCCCGCGTAGCCGGTGAGCCGACCGTCGGCACCGATCACCCGGTGGCACGGGACGACCACGGCGAGCGGGTTGCGTCCGTTTGCGAGCCCCACCGCCCGCACGGCGCGGGGCCGGCCGATCCGATCCGCGAGCTCGCCGTAGGAACACGTCACCCCGTAGGGGACCTCGACGAGCGCGGCCCACACCGCCCGCTGGAACGCCGTCCCGACGGGTCGCAGCGGCAGGTCGAATCGACGGAGCCGCCCGGCGAAGTAGTCGTGCAACTGCGCAGCGGCCTCACCGAGCAACGGGTCGTCGGTGCCGGGGAGCGCTCCGGCCGGCACCCGCTGGTGGTGCCCGTCGAGGTACACCCCGACGAGCGCGCCGTCCGACGCAACGAGGGCGAGCGGGCCGATCGGGCTCGCCACGGTGGTCGTCGACGCGGACATCACGGGAACCGGACGGTGCCGTCGGATCCGAAGACCGTGTCGTCGTGCTCGCCCAGGCGGGGCGCCGTGCGCCGGATCGACCACGGCGTCGCCCCGAACCGGATGGGCCCACCCGGATAGGTGACCGTCCGACCGAGCTCGGGCTGGTGCACCGGGGTCGGCCAGCCACGTGCGATGAAGTGCGGGTCGGCGAGCACCTCCTCCGGGCTGTTGATCGCGCCGGACGCCATACCCCGCTGCTGCATGCCGAGCATGAACTCCTGCGCCGTGACGTGCGCGGCGATGAAGATCACCGCGTCCCGACCCGACTGGAAGATCTCGCCCATGAGATCGTCCTCGGCGATCTGCGCGAGGTCCAACACGTTGCCCGCCTCGCCCTCCCCGTCGAGCTCGGCACCGAGCCGGAGCACCCCGATCCCGTCGAAGTCCTCCGCGATCCCGAGCTCGTCGAGCCACGCGACCACGGCGCGGAACTCCGGCGGTCGTCGCGGCGGGATGCCGGTGTTCACGTGGCGACCGTCGGCGGTCGCGGCCTGGGTGGGGAACGACGGGTTCGGAGCGGCGTGCCGGCCGGTCTGGCGTTGCACGGTCTGGCCGGCCACGAGCCAGGAGTACGACGCGAACTCGGTGGTCACGTTCGCCGCCGCGTACAGGTTCACGTCGATGCGCTGACCGACGCCGGCGTGCTCCCGGTACAGCAGCGCCGTGAGGATCGACATCACCGCGTAGTGGGCGCCGGTGTTGAAGGCCTGACCCCCGCCGCCGCGCACCGGCGGCAGCGTGTGGTCGTCGTACCCGCAACTCCACACCGGCCCCCCTTCCGCGAGGAGGGTGAGGTCGGTGAAGGGCTGGCGCGACCGCTCGTCGGTCGGGCCGTACCCGGTGATCGAGGTCCACACGAGGCGCGGGGCGTCCGCGCGCACCGCGGCCGGGTCGAGCCCCGCTGCGGCGAGCCGGCCGGGCGCCTCCGCCTCGACGACGACGTCGGCGGCGGCGAGCAGGGCCCGCAGGCGCCTGCTGTCGGTCGGGTCGTCGAGATCGAGGGCGACGCCGTGCTTGGAGGTCTGGTGGTGCCACCACCACAGGCTGCGTTCGGGATCGCCCACGTCGTCGACGAAGGGTTCGTACCAGCGCAACGGGCTGCCCGCCCGCGGTTCGACGAGCACGACCGTCGCGCCGTGGTCGGCGAGCAGCTTGCCGGCGTAGGCGGTCGCCTCGGAGGCGATCTCGACGACCCGCACCCCATCGAGCGGACCACGCTCCCCGGCCATCAGATGACCCCCTCGGCGCGCAGCCCGTCGATCTCCGAGGAGGACAGGCCGAGCAGATCGCCGTAGACGACGTCGTTGTGCTCGCCGAGCAGCGGCGCGCCGGTGGTCATGTCCCAGTCGGTCTCGGAGAGGTGGACGGGCAGCCCGTCGACCCGGACGTCGCCCATCGCGCCGTGCGCCACCGTCGGCCAGAGCGGCCAGGCACCCGTGGCGGGATCGCCGTCGATGCGTTCCGCCGGTCGTCGGACCGGCGCAGCGGCCACGCCGGCCGCCCGCAGCGCCGCCGCCGTGGCGAACCGGTCGGCGCCACGCGTCCACGCGGCGACGGCGGCGTCGAGGGCGTCCTGGTCGTCGAGGCGCCCCCGTACCGACGCCCACGCCGTCCGGTCGGGCAACGCCGCGCCGGCGACGGTGCGCAACGCCTCCCATTCGGCGTCGTCACGGCAGGAGATCGCGATCCACTCGTCGTCCCCGGCGCCGGGGTAGATGCCGTGCGGCGCCATCGCCGGCCACGCGTTCCGGTTGCTGTTCGGCGACCCCGGGCGGCGCATCGGTCGCCCGTTCACGTCGAAGTCGAGCATCGCCGGGCCGTGGAGCGCCGCCCCGGCCTCGGTGCAGGACAGGTCCACCCACTGCCCCTCACCGGTGCGGACACGGTGGAAGAGCGCCATCAGGATCGCGATCGCCATCGCGTACCCGCCGGTGTGGTCCATGAAGGAGTAGCCCCACCCGGCCGGGTCCTCGTCGGGCAACCCGGAGGTGAAGGTGAGCCCGGACACCGCCTGCGCGATCGGCCCCCACGACTTGAACGTGCCGTACGGGCCCGTCTGGCCGAACCCGCAGTTCGACACGTAGACGATGTCGGGCCGCAGCTCCCGGAGCCGGGGGTACCCGAAACCCCACCGTTCGAGCACCCCGGCGGCGAAGTTCTCCGTGACGGCGTCCGAACGACGAACGAGCTCGGCGAGGAGTTCCTTGCCGCGGTCGGTCCGCACGTTGAGGGTGATGCCGAGCTTGCCGACGTTGTGGTTCTGGAACCCGGCGCCGAACTCGATGCCGCGCCGGTCGTCCTTGAAGGGGGGCGATCCCCGCAGGATGTCCCAGCGCCCCTTCGTCACCGGATCCTCGATCCGGATCACCTGCGCGCCGAACGCAGCGAGCCATTTCGTGGCACCGGCGCCGGCGAGCTGGCCGGTGAAGTCGCAGATGCGGAGATGTGACAGTGCCCCCACGGGCGGCACGCTAGCGCCGGGTCGACGGACCCGCCGCGTGTCCGCAGCGGCCGACCATGGCAGGATGCAGACCCGTCATGGAGCCCATGCACCTCGTCTACCCCGACCCGCAGTTCGCCCGCCGTGAGGCGACGGCACGGGCGGTCCGCCGCCTCGCCGAGGCACTCGTCGCCCACCACGTCGACGACGACGACCTCGACGACGTCGCCGCCTGGGCCGACGCGACGGCCGCCCGGCTCGAGCGCGGCGACCCGGTCGCCCGTCGGGACGACTACCAGAAGCGTCGGTACACCGACCCCCGCCCCGCCGACGGCGACCGCCTCATCAGCTTCACCGACCGGCCGTTCTCCGGGCCGGCGAACCCCGCCGCCTACGACCTCGTCATCCACGCCGACGGCGAGGACGCCGTCGGCGTCGCCCGCTTCGGCAAGCTCCAGGAGGCGTCCCCGGGACGCGCCCACGGCGGGGTCACCGCATCGGCGTTCGACGACGTGATGGGCTACGTCATGTCCGTCGCCGCGATCGCCGCGTACACCGGCGAACTGACCGTGCGATACCTGGCACCGATGCCGCTGCACGAGCCGGTGACGTTCCGCTGCGGGGTGGCGGAGCGAGACGGACGGCGCTGGACGGTCGCCGGAACGGCGACCGCTGCCGACGGCACCGTGGTCGCAACCGGCAGCGCCCGGTTCATCGTCGTCCCACCCGAACGGTTCGACCTCCCCGCCGACGCCGTCGCCCCGCCGCCCCGGGGCTGACCCGGCCGACGTCACCCGCCGGAAAGCTTGGGGCGGACCGATCCGGACGGGTACCCTCCGGGGTCACCATGGCCAAGACAGTCGCTCTCGACGCACCGTTCCGCAAGGGTGAGAAGGTCCGTGCGACCACCGACCTGCCTGGCGTCCCCGAGGGCACCGACGGACGGGTGAAGCTCATCAACGGCGTGACCTGGACCCGGTACTGGGTTTTCTTCGACAACGGCGTGGGCCTCGGGTCCCTCGACCACCGCCAACTCGTGCGACGAGGCCAGTGGGACGAGCACCTCGAACGGCGCTCCACGGCCGCGCAGGCGCCGGTCGCCCCGGTCGCCCCGACCGACGACGCTACGGCCGGTCCCTCCGACGGTGGCGGCGGGTCGAAGGTGCCGGATGCGCTGCTCGAACGGGCCCGCAAGCGTCGTGAGGCGCTCGGCAAGGCGTGATCCCCTCCTGCACCCTGTGACCTTCGGCCCTACGGGCGGTCACGGCGTGGACCTACGGTCGGCGACGATGCGCGTCTTGTCCCCAGCCCCCGGGGCGGAGTCCCCGTGACCTCGGTGGCGGACGCGCGGGGCCTCGTCGTCGCCAGCCTGCTCGTGGAGGCCGCGCCGGACGCGATGCTCGTCGTCGACGACGCCGGGACGATCCTCTTCGCGAACGGTCGGGCGGGCCACCTCTTCGGGACGCCGGTCCCCGACCTCGTCGGTCGTCCCATCGAGGACCTCCTCCCCGAGGACGTCCGTGCGGCGCACCGAGGGCACAGAGCGGGCTTAGCCGCCGACGCGCAGACCCGCGAGATGGGCAGCGGTCTCGAGCTCCACGCCCGCCGCTTCGACGGGCACGTGTTCCCCGCCGAGGTGTCGCTGAGCCCCACCGAGTTCGACGGCCGCCACGCGGTCATCGCCTCGGTGCGGGACGTGACCGACCGGAAGCGGGCCCGCGAGCACACCCGACGCATCGAACGCCTCGTCGACCGGGCACATGAAGGCGTGTACCTCATCGACCCGGACACCCTCCGCATCACCTACGCGAACGCCGGCGCCGCCGCCCAGACCGGCTGGGACCGTGCGGCGCTCGTCGCCACGTCGATGCTCGACCTCGTCGCCGACATGGACGACGCCACTCTCCGCCGACTGCTGCACCGCGCCGTGGAGGAAGGGCGCTTCCCCACGATCGTGACGCTGCGTGGTCGGTCGGGCGACGACGTCGTCGTCGAACTGCTGCTCGAACCGGAGTACCGTCCCGACGGCACGTTGTCGGCGGTCGCCGCGCTCGCCCGCGACGTCGCCGAGCGGCGTGCCGCCGAGGCGACCCTCGAGGAGACCCGCGCCGAACTGCGGATCCTCGAGGAACGCGAGCGCATCGCACGGGACCTGCACGACCGGGTCATCCAACGCCTCTTCGCCGCCGGCATGCACCTGCAGGCGGCGACCTCGGCGGCACGGGACGACCTGCGGGAGCGGGTCGATCCGGTCGTCGACGAACTCGACGCGACCGTGCGGGAGATCCGATCGGTGATCTTCGACCTCGCCCCGCACGCCCCGACCGCCCCGCTGCAACAACGACTCGTCGCGGCGGCGCGGGAGGCCCGGCGATCGCTCGGCTTCGAACCGGCCGTCACCGTCCTCGGTGACCTGCCCGACCTCGACGCCAGCGCCGGGGAGACGCTCGTCCATGCGCTCGGTGACGCACTGCGGCGGGTCGCCGCAACCGCCCGGGCGACCCGGGTCGCCGTCGAGGTGCGCGCCGGGAGCGGGGAGGTGCGGTGCACCGTCACGCACGACGGTGGCGACATCGCCGAAATCGTCCGGGTTGCGACCTCGTCGCCCACAGGAGAGGACCACCGATGATCCGTGTCTTCGTGCTCGACGACCACGAGGTCGTCCGAACCGGGCTCCGGGACCTACTCGAGAGCACCGGGGAGTTCACCGTCGTCGGCGAGGCGGGGACCGCCGAGGAGGCGCTCGGACGCATCCCGGCGACTCGACCGGACGTGGCGGTGCTCGACGTACGCCTCCCCGACGGCAACGGGGTCGAGGTGTGCCGCGAGATCCGCGACGCGCATCCGGGCGTGCACTGCCTGATGCTCACGAGCTTCGCCGACGACGAGGCGCTGTTCGACTCGATCATGGCCGGCGCCTCCGGTTACCTGCTCAAGCAGGTGCGCGGCGTCGATCTCATCGACGCGGTTCGCACCGTGGCGGCGGGCAGCTCGCTCATCGACCCCGGCGTCGCGTCGAAGGTCCTCGCCCGCATCCGTCGCCAGGACGCCGTCGTGGACGACCCGACCCGACGCCTCACCGATCAGGAGCGGCGCATCCTCGAACTGATCGGCGAAGGACTCACCAACCGACAGATCGCCGAGCGGATGTACCTCGCCGAGAAGACGGTGAAGAACTACGTGTCGAACCTGCTCGCGAAGCTCGGCATGGCGCGCCGGACCGAGGCGGCCGCGTTCGCGGCACGCCTCGACGAACGACGCCAGCGACCCTCAGCAGGCTGAGCGGCGCAGCGCCGCCTCAGTGGTGGCCGTAGCTGCGCAGGCGGTGTGCGAGGTCGCGCATGATGGCGACGGGGAGCCCCGGGACCTCCTCGAGCAGCGGCTCGAAGCTCTGCGCCGTGACGACGAGCAGGTGCATCGGCGTGACCGCCGTGACCGTCGCCGTGCGGGGACCCTTGTCGATGAGGCTGACTTCACCCACGATCTCCCCGGCGCCGACGCGGTTCAGCTCGCGGCCGTCGGCGACGATCGTCGCCTCGCCGCTCACGATGATGAACGCCTCGTGCGCCTGGTCGCCCTGCCGGCACAGCACCTTGCCGGCCTCGACATCGACCTCGTCAGTGATCGCCGCGACGTGCGCGAGCTGCTTGCCCGTGCAGCCCTTGAACAGGCGGACCGCCTTGAGGTGTTCGAGCTTCGCATCCTTGCTGAGTGCCATGGCCACTCCTCCTGATTACCTCGGACGCTAGCCGGACGATCGGCGGCTCTGCAGGGTACTTCGACCCTTGCCGATGGACGTCGCGCCTGACAGCGTGATCGGGCGACGTGTCGCAACGAGCGCGCGCAGCGACGAGGAGGACGACATGGCGACGGACAACGGATGCATCGTGGTGGGCGTCGACGGTTCCGACGAATCGGTCGAGGCCTGCGCATGGGCGCTCGGCGAGGCCCACCTCCGCAAGGTGGCGCTCCGCGTCGTGCACGCGTGGCAGTACCTCCCCGTCATCGCCGAGCCGCTGGCGGCGCTCCCGCCCATGCCGGTCGAGGAGCTCGTCGCGTCGGCGCACAAGGTCGCGGAGCACACCGTCGAGAGGGCGGCCGACGGGGAGCCCGTCGGCGTGGAGGTGGAGTACCGGATCGTCGAGGGTCCGGCGGCCGCCGCCGTACTCGACGCCGCCCAGGATGCCGGCCTGCTCGTCGTCGGTTCACGTGGCCGTGGCGGGTTCAAGGGTCTGCTGCTCGGATCGGTCAGCCAGCAGGTGGTGCACCACGCGCCCTGCCCCGTCGTCGTCCTCCCCCGGCACGCGCACCGGGACTGACCCCGGCGCCTGCGCTCAGCGGGACGGCCCGAGCATGCGGTCGAGGAGATCGTGCACGGCGTTCGGGCCGAACTCGACCGCGCCGAGCGCGCCGAGCCAGGAGACCGACACCAGTCCTGCTTCGACCGCGCCGCCGTCGAGGTGCGGCGGGAGCGGGACCACGTCGCCCCAGTCGACGTCGACCGTCCAGTGGCCGACGTGCCCTTCCTTCGGCACGAGCCGGGCGCGGGCCATGGCGCGCGGCGGCACGCTGCCCACCTCCGTCGTCCGCCACCCGGCGAGATCGTCCCAGTCGAGGTTCGGCACGTTCACGTTCAGCGCCCACACCCCGGGTGGCGGGGTGGCGACCAGCGCGCCGATGACGAGTCCCGCGACCTTCTCCGGGGTCGCCCACCGCTGACCGGCGAGCACGTCGTCCCAGCCCTGCCCCTCGACCCCGAACCCGACGACCGCCTGACTGAACGCGACGCCGGGGATCCCGCGGGTCCGGCCGGTCAGCACCGCGCCGACGGTCCCCGAGTGGTACACGGCACGCCCGACGTTCGCCCCGGGGTTGATGCCCGACACGACGAGATCCGGCGGCGGCCCGAATGCTCCGAGCGCGGCGTACACGACGCAGAGCGCCGGCGGACCGTGCACGGCGTAGGCCCCGGTCGTCCCGGTGAACGGCGGTGACGACGACACATCTGCGACGTCCGGCAGGGTGAGGTGCAACGGCCCGACCGCCGCCCCCGCTCCCGAGTACTCCGACGCCGGGGCAACGACGAGAACCTCACCGTGCGGCAGCGCAGCAGCGACGAGCCGGTGCAATCCGACGGCATCGACACCGTCGTCGTTCGTGACGAGGATCCGGGGCACGTCGGCCACCGTACCGCCGTCGGTCGCTCAGTCGCCGCGCAGGGGTAGGCCGTCGAACCGGTCGACGGTCACGAACTCCTCCACGGCGTTGCGTCGCAGCCGGGTGAGCTGACGCACCGGGCGTCCGATAGGGACCATCGCCGCGATCGCGACGTGCGCCGGCAGGCCGAGGAGCTCCTGCGCCTCGGGTTCGCGGGCGGCGAGGAAGGTGGTGAGCACCCCGCCGTACCCCTCGTTCCTGGCGGCGAGGAGGATGTTCCACACGAAGGGGTACACCGACGCCCCCGAGATCACCCCGATCCGGTCGAGGTGACGGTCGAAGCTCGCGACGGCCGACAGGTCGACGGCGACGACGAGCAACGCCGGCACGTGCTCGAGGGAATCGAGGAGCGGGAACGACGACGGGGCGGCGGCAGCCGCGTCCACGTCGACCCCGGTCGGCACGATCGTGTTCCACGGCGACTCACCGGCCCGCACCTGCGCGAGGTACACGCCCATCGTCGGCCGACACAGCTCGGCGAGTTCCCGACGGGTCGAGGGGTCCTTCACCACGATCACCCGCTGGCCCTGCCGGTTCCCGCCGCTCGGTGCGAACCGGGCCACGTCGAGGATCCGGTGGAGGACCGCGTCGGGCACCGGCTCATCGGTGAAATCCCGGCAGGAGAACGTCGTACGCATGACCTCGGTGAGTTCCACGGCGCGGACGATACCGGCGCGGCGACCTCCCGCACCCGACGGATCGTCGCCCGCTAGGGTCCGGGCTCGGGACCGGACCGGGGAGGACGATGGTCGCGCAGCCGCTCGATGGGATCCGGGTGCTCGAGCTCGGTGGCGGGCTCGCCGCGGCGTTCGCGACGCACCTGCTGGCCGGTTACGGCGCAGAGGTCGTGCGCGTGGACCCGCCGGCGCACGCCGACGCGCCGCCCGGGATGACCGAGGACCAGGAGGCCGCCCTGCTCGGCGGGAAGCGGCGGATCGATGCGGACGCCGCGGAGGTGCGGCGGCTCGCCGGGGTCGCCGACGTGATCGTCGAGGACCTCGACCCGGCCACTGCGGCACACCTCGCGTTCGACCCGGCGGAGCTCCGGGCGGAGCGCGAGGAGCTCGTCGTCGTGACGATCAGCCCCTTCGGTCGGTCCGGGCCGGATCGCGACGCCGGGGCGACGAACGCCACCGTGTTCGCGACGAGCGGGATGATGTCCCTCACCGGCGACCCCGAGCGCACGCCGCTCGTGACCGGGGGGTCGCAGGCCCTCCACGTCGGCGGGCTCAACGCGTTCGGCGCGGCGCTGAGCGCGTTGTTCGGTGCGCAACTCCACGGCACCGGTGCCTGGGTCGACATCTCCGTGCAGGAGTGCCTCGCCGGCATGCTCGAGCTCTACGGCCCGGGCGGCGCATACGGTCTGCCGCCGACCCTTCGGTTCGGGAACTGGCACCGGGCCTGTTGGGCGCTGTACCCCTGCTCCGACGGGCACGCCGGCGTGTTCTGCCTCGAACGCCAGGTGCCCTCCTTGTTCGCTGCGATCGGCGACCCGGAGCTCGACGACCCTCGGTTCCGTGACCCTCTGCAGCGACCCGACAACGAGGAGGAGCTGTCGGCGTCGGTGATCGGGTTCATGGTCGACCACACCGGCGACGACCTGCTGCAGATCGGCCAGCAACGCAAGATCCCCTTCGGGATCGTGCGCCGACCGTCGGAACTGCTCGAGGCCCCGGCGTTGCGTACCCGCGGGTTCTTCGACGAGGTCGCCCTCCCGGACGGCACGGTCGTCACCACACCCGGCCGACCCTTCCTCGGGCTCGGCTGGACGGCTCCCGACCGGGTGCACCGCCCCGGGGAGGACACCGACGCCGTCCACCGCGACTGGTCGACCCCGGCCCCGGGAGGTGTCGCATGACCCGCCTCCCCCTCGACGGCATGCGCGTCGCCGACCTGTCCATGATGTGGGCAGGCCCCTTCGCCACGAAGCTCCTCGCCGAGATGGGTGCCGACGTGCTGAAGATCGAGTCCCCGTCCGCGTGGGACAACATCCGCACGCTCATCCCGTTCCCTGCCGACTCCGAGCCGTGGAACGCGAGCTACTACTTCAACACCTACAACCGGCAGAAGCGGTCGGTCACCCTCGACCTCGCGCAGGACGCCGGGCGCGACGTGTTCCTCCGCCTGCTCGCCCACTGTGACGTGCTCGTGGAGAACTACCGGGCCGACGTCCTCGACAACCTCGGGATCGGGTACGACGTGCTGCGCGCCGCGAACCCACAGCTCGTCATCGTGTCGATGGCGGGGTTCGGCAAGACCGGCGAGGACCGCTCGCTCGTCGGGTTCGGGCCGGTCATCGAGATGATGTCCGGCCTCACATCGCTCACCGGGTACGGCGACGACGGTATCCCCTACAAGTGCGGGGTGTCCTACGGCGACCCGGTCGGCGGGCAGATGGCGGCGGCAGCGGTCGTGCTCGGGCTGATGCAGCGCCGCCGGACCGGAACGGGCACGGTCATCGACCTCGCGCAACGCGAGACCGGCGCCGCGATGGCCGGCGAGGCGTTCGTCGCCGCGTCACGGCACGGCACCGACCAACCGCAGTGGGGGAACCGCGACCCTCGGCTTGCGCCGCAGGGCTGCTACCGCTGCGCCGACCAGGACCTGACCCGGTGGGAGGGGACCGCCACCCCACCCGTGCCGGGCACCGAGGAGCAGTGGGTCGTGGTCGCCGCACGGACCGACGCCGAGTGGCGGGCACTCGCCCGCCTCGTCGGCCGCGACGACCTCGCCGGCCTCGACCTCGCCACCCGACAGCAGCGACACGACGAGCTCGACGAGGTCCTCGCCGCATGGGCGCGCCAGCGCACCGCCGCCGACGTCGTGGCCGAGGTGCGCGCCGCCGGTGCGACCGCCGGCCGGGTGCACGACACCGTGAGCGTTCACGACGACCCCCAGCTCGCCGCCCGCGGCCACTGGTCGACGTTCCCGCACCCGCACATGCCCGACGGCTGGCGACAGCCGGTCGCGGCCTGGCACCGGGTCGGGGAGGACCGGGGGTTGCGTGCCCGTGCACCGCTCTTCGGCGAGCACACCCGAACCGTCCTCACCGAGTTGCTCGGCTGCACCGCCGACGAGCTCGACGAGCTCGCTGCGGCGTCGGTCATCGGCGACGCGCCGATCAACCCCGGCGTCGGCTGAGCGACCGCCGGACGCTCAGTCGACGACCGCCTGGAGCACGAGCTGCATGAGCTGGGTGCGGATCGGGTGCGTGCTCGAGGGCAGGAGCTGGGTGAGCAGCACCGCCGTGATGCCCTCGTAGGGGTCGACCCAGAACGCGGTCGACGCCGCACCGCCCCAGGCGAAGGTCCCCGGCGAGGACAGCACCCGGTACGCGGCGGTGTCCTCGACGACGGAGAACCCGAGCCCGAACCCGACCCCGTCGAACTGCGTCTCGGAGAACAGCGGACGGCCGAACGCCGTGAGGTCCTGCCCTTCGGGGAGGTGGTTCGTCGTCATGTAGTCGACGGTGCGGGGCCCGAGCAGGCGGACGCCGTCGAGCTCCCCGCCGCCGAGGAGCATGCGGGCGAACCGGTGGTAGTCGTGCGCCGTGCCGACGAGGCCACCACCGCCGGAGAGGCACACGGGCGGGGTGAGGGCCGCCGCGCCCATGGCGTCGTTCCTGCGGGCGCGGCGAGTTCCCGGCTCGGGGCTGTAGAGGGCTGCGAGCCGGCCGGCCTCGCCGGCGGGCACCGAGAAGGCCGTGTCGACCATGCCGAGCGGACCGAGGATCCGCTCGGCGAAGAACGCGTCGAGCGACATGCCCGACGCCACCTCGACGACGCGGCCGAGCACGTCGGTGCACACCGAGTAGTTCCACTCCGAGCCGGGCTGGAACAGCAACGGCAGCTGCGCCCACCGGTCGCAGCACTCGGCGAGATCGGCACCCTTCGGTGTCCCCCACTCGAACCCGGCGGCCCGATACATGGCGTCCACCGCGTTGTTGTAGTGGAACCCGTAGGTGAGCCCGGCGGTGTGGGTGAGCAGGTGCCAGATCCGCACCGGTTCGGTCGCCGGCTCGAGCGTGGGGGCGGCGGAGGAGCCCGACCGGTAGACGCGCACGTCCGCGAACGACGGGATGAACTTCGCAACCGGGTCCTTCAGCTCGAAGGCCCCCTCCTCGTAGAGCATCATCGCTGCGACCGACGTAACCGGTTTCGTCATCGAGTACAGCCGGACGATCGTGTCGTCGGTGAACGGCGCGCCCGACTCGAGGTCGCGCTTCCCCGTCACGACGGTGTGCGCGACGTGGTCACCGCGCCCGAGCACGAACTGGCAGCCGGCGAGCAGACCCCCGTCGACGTATCCCTGCAGGAGGTCGTCGATCCGGCGCAAGCGCACCGGGTCGAAGCCCACCTCGGTCGGACCGATGTCGGTCGTGATCCCGGGCACGGTGCCTCCTCGTCGGGCGGGCGCCCGACGGGCGCTCGCCGCCCCAGTGTCGCAGCGTCCGCTCAGCCGCGCAGCGCACGCCGGGCGATCGCCCAGCGGTGGACCTCCGACGGACCGTCGTAGATGCGGAACGCACGGATGTCCTCGTAGGTGCGACGGACGACGGTCCGGCCGGTGATGCCCGTCCCGCCGAGCACCTGCACGCAGCGGTCGACGACCCGGCCGAGCGCCTCGGACACGTAGAGCTTCGCCATCGAGGACTCGTCGCGCGCCTGGCTGCCCTGGTCGAGCACCCACGCGCACTGCCAGATCAACAGGCGGGACGTGGTCATGTCGGTGAGGTTGTCGGCGAGCTGGAACCCGACCCCTTCGTGCTCGCCGATCGGCTTGCCGAACGCGTGACGGGTGCGGGCGTAGTCGACGGCGATGTCGTGGCAGCGCCGTGCCGCGCCGAGCCAACGCATGCAGTGGGTGAGCCGGGCCGGGCCGAGGCGCACCTGCGCGTAGCGGAAGCCCCCGCCGATCTCGCCAAGCACCTGGTCGGCCCGGACCCGCACGTCGTGCAACTCCACGACGGAGTGTCCGCCGGTCATGTTCGAGTCCATGGTATCGAGCACCTCGATCATGTCGATGCCGGGAGTGTCGGCGGAGGTGAGGAACATCGACGCGCCGAGGTCGGTGCCGGACCGGTCGAAGGTGCGCGCCATGATGATCGCGATCGTCGCCCCGTCCGCACCGGTGATGAGCCACTTCCGGCCGTTGATCACGTAGCTGCCGTCGGCCTGCTCGTCGGCCCGGGTGGCGAGCATCGACGGGTCGGACCCGGCGCCGCCGTCCGGTTCGGTCATGCAGAACATCGACCGCGTCCGCCCCGAGGCGAGCGGCCGGAGGTACTGCTCCTTCTGGTCCTCGGTGGCGACCTGCTCCAGCAGGTGCATGTTGCCCTCGTCGGGTGCGCCGATGTGCAGCGCGAGCGGACCGAGCGGCGAGTAGCCGGCCTCCTCGAACACGATTGCCTTCGCGACGTGGTCGAGCCCGAGACCGCCCCATTCCCGCCCGACGTGGGGTGCGACGAGACCCGCCTCGTGCGCGAGCTCGACGAGCTCGAGCCGCAGCTCCTCCGTCGGCCCGTGGGCGTGCTGGCGAGGGTCCCCCTCGAGGGGGATGATCCGGTCCCGGACGAACGCCGCCGTCCGCGCCGACAGGTCGAGAAGTTCCGGGGTGAGGCTGAAGTCGATCACCCGGCCAGCCTGTCAGACCGTCGCCGCACGGGGCGAGCGACGACGGGCGAGCGGGCCGACCCGGCGTCGAATAGCGTCCGGCGGGTGAGCGACCACGACGATCTCACCCAGGTGCGCACCGTCCTCGCCGGCGCGGGGATCATCCCTCCCGACCGCGAGCTCGAGCTGCTCGCCCGCGTGCTGCCGACGCTGCGTGCCCAGATGGACCGGGCCTATGCGCTCGACACCGGGGAGGTCGCACCGGTTGCGACGTTCCGTCCCGCACCGACCCCGGAGGACGGGGCGCGATGAGCTCCGTCGACCGGTTCTCGACCATCACCGAGCTCGCCGACGCGCTGCGCGCCGGCACGACGACCTCGGTGGCGCTCACGGAGGCGACGATCCGCGCCGCCGACGCGCTCGACGAGCGTCTCGGCGTGTACCTCGCCCGGTACGACGACACCGCACTCGAGGCCGCGGCGACCGCCGACCGGGAGCGCGCCGCGGGGATCGACCGGGGGCCCCTGCACGGCATCCCGCTCGGCGTCAAGGACATCATCTCGATGCGGGAGGGACCGACCACCGCGCAGAGCCTCGTGCTGCCCGCCGACTGGGGTGGACGGCGCGACGCACCCGTCGTCGAACGGCTCCGCGCCGCCGGTGCCGTGCTCACCGGCAAGACCTCGACGATGGAGTTCGCGATCGGCTCGCCCGATCGGTCGAAGCCGTTCCCGTTGCCGCGGAACCCCTGGGACACCGACTGTTGGACCGGTGGTTCGTCGTCGGGCACCGGCGGCGGCATCGCGGCCGGCCTGTTCGCGGCGGGGCTCGGGTCGGACACCGGTGGGTCGATCCGCATCCCGGCCGCGTACTGCGGGGTGAGCGGGCACAAGCAGACCTTCGGGCTCGTGCCGAAGTCCGGTGTCGTGCCGCTCGGGTTCACCTACGACCACGTCGGCCCGCTCGCCCGGTCGGCGGAGGACTGCGCGCTGCTGCTCGACGTACTCGTCGGGCCGACGGACGACGATCCGACGACCGTCGACGTCGGCACGTTCCGATGCGCACCCACCGTGCACGACGGCGTCGCCGGTCTGCGGATCGGCGTCGCCCGGGCGGCGACGGTCGACGGCGGGTTCTGCGACCCGGGCACGGCGACGTCGCTCGACGCAGCGGTCGCCGCACTCGCCGCGGCGGGCGCGACCGTGGGTGACGTCGAGTTCCCGCTCTGGGACGAGCTCCACGACGCGTGCTTCCTCGGCCTCTACGCCGAGGCGTTCGCGTGGCACCGGCCGCACCTCGCCCGTGCGTGGGCGGACTACGGCTTCGACACCCGGCTCGGCATCGCGCAGGGGTCGCTCGTGAGCGCCGGCGACTACGTGCAGCTCCAGCGGGTGCGGGAGCTCGGTCGCCGGGCGATGGCGGTGCTGTTCGCCGAGGTCGACCTCGTGATCATGCCGACCACCGGCCGCCCCGCTCCCCGCTTCGGCGCACCGGGCATGGACCGTGACGAGCGGCTCCGCTCGCTCTACACGCCACCGTTCAACTCGCTCGGCCTGCCTGCGCTGTCGGTCCCGATGGGATTCGTCGACGGCCTGCCCGTCGGGCTGCAGATCGTCGGGCCCGCCTTCGCTGACGCGCTCGTCCTGCGCGCCGGTGCCGCCTACCAGGCCCGCACCGACTGGCACCGGCGCGTGCCGGCGATCGCCGCCGTCGACTGAACCGAGATCAGTCGGCGAGGAGCGCGTCGCGGAACGCCGGTGCGGCAATCGCGGCGAGCACCTCGGCGCGTTCCCGCAGGGGAAGACCCCGCAGTGCGGCCACGCCGTGCTCGGTGACGACCCGGTCGACGAGATAGCCGGGGATGGTCGTGCGGGCGGGCGGTTCGAGCCGTCGCACGATGCGGGACACGGTGCCACCCGCCGCCGTCGACGGCAGGGCGAGGATGCCGTGCGCCGCGCCGAACGCGTAGTCGGGCGCTCCCCCCGGGCCGGAGATCACCTCACCGTTGACGATCTCGGAGTTCGCCGAACCGTCGAGGGCGACCTCCACCGTCGAGTTGATCCCGACGAGCCCCTCGACGGCCGCCAGGCCGGCTATCCCGTGGGAGACCGACGCTCGCACCAGCCGCACCCTCGGGTTGCGGTGCACCCAGTCGAGGAGGGCGCGGTCGCCAATGACCTCGGCGGCGACGAGGTCGCCCTCGATCGCACCCCGGGCGACGAGCTCGGCGCACGAACCGGCGATCATCCCCGAGTGCACACGGAGGCCGCGCCGCTCCGCGAGGAGACCGAGGATCGCCTCGGGGAGGGCACCGATCCCGAACTGGATCGTCGCCCCGTCGGGGACGAGTGCCGCCGCATGCTCGGCGACGCGTCGGGTCACCTCGTCGGCGGTGGCCGACGGCAGCTCGGCGAGCGGTTCGTCGATCTCGACGAGATGGTCGAACGCGTCGAGCGGGAGCTCACCTTCACCGAAGGTGTAGGGCATCTGCGGGTTCACCTGCCCGATCACGAGCGACGCGGTGCGCACCACCTCGACGGCCGCGCCGACCGTCGCCCCGAGACTCACCCGCCCCTCCGGCCCGGGCGCGCTCACCTGCACGAGCGCCACGTCGCACGCGAGCGGTGACGGCGGGCTGAACAGCCACGCGTAGTCGGAGTACTTGGCCGGCACGATGCGCAGCACCCCGGCCCGGGCGAGCGAACGGGTCGCGCCCGAGGCCTGGGTGGTCGTGATCCGGAACGGTCCGTCCGGCTCGGCGAGCGCGAACGGTGCCGGGGCGCGCAGCAGGTACCCGGCGACGAGCTCGAGGGAACGGAACCGGTGGGCCTGCGCGGCGAGCTCGTCGAGCAGGCCGAAGGGCGTCCCGCTCGTCGCGTTCACGAAACAGCGCACCCCGTCCGGGATGGCGGCGACGGCCTCGGCGGGGGTCGATCTGCGGGCGGCACGAACGGGCATCGTCGGACGGTACCTCGCCGATGCCGACCTGCGGGTTCGGCGACCCGACCGCGGGCGTATCCTCGGTATATGGACGAGCTCCGCTTCACCGTTCCCGGGATGACGTGCGGTCACTGCGTGCAGGCCGTGCACGACGGCATCGCCGCGCTGCCCGGGGTGGCCGACATCGCCGTCGACCTCGAGTCGAAGGTCGTCGTGGTGCGGGGCACCGACCTCGATCCGGCCGCGGTCGACGAGGCGGTCGACGACGCCGGCTTCGAGGTCGCCCGTTGAGCTGGTCCACCCCGCTCCGCCTCGGGTCGTTCGCCCTCGCGCTCGTCGTGGCCGCCCTCCTCGGCGGTCTCCTCGGTGGTGCCGTCGAACCACTGCGCACGAACGGGAGCGGCGGTCACGCCACGACGGAGTCCCACGACCCGGCGACGCACGGCGGCTCGTCGTGAACGGCCGTGCGCCCACCGCCGACCGGGCACCCGCCCCGGAGCACGTCGACGTCCTCATCGACGGCATGACCTGCACGGCGTGCGCGGCGCGCATCGAGAAGAAGCTCAACCGCGTCGAAGGCGTCACGGCACACGTGAACTACGCCACCGAGCGCGCCGCCATCGACTTCGACCCGGCGCTCGTCGATGCGGACCGCCTCCTCGACACCGTCCGGTCCCTCGGGTACGAGGCGACGCTGCCGACGACGGCCGACGAACGGCGGTCGGCGGCGTCCAGGCCCGATCCTGCCGATCTCGCCGAGGCGGCGGCACGTCGACGCCTGATCGGCACCGCCGCGCTCACGCTGCCGGTGGTGCTGCTGTCGATGGTCCCACCGCTGCAGTTCGACAACTGGCAGTGGCTGGCTCTAACACTCGCCGCACCGGTGGCCACCTGGGGGGCGTACCCGTTCCACCGCGCGGCGTGGAAGAACCTGCGCCAGGGCGCCGCGACGATGGACACGCTCGTGTCGGTCGGCGTGCTCGCCGCATTCGGCTGGTCGCTGCGGGCGTTGTTCCTCGGCGACGCCGGAATGCCGGGCATGCGCATGGGATTCCACCTCGTCGTCGAACCCGGCGCCGAGGATCACCTCTACCTCGAGGTAGCGACCGCGGTCACGCTGTTCCTGCTGCTCGGCCGCACGGCCGAACTGCGGGCCCGCCGTCGTGCGGGAGCGGCCGTACGGGCGCTCGCCGAACTCGGCGCACGCGAGGCGACCGTCGTCGGCCCCGACGGTGTCGAGCGGTCGGTCCCGATCGAACGGCTCGCCGTCGGCGACCGGTTCGTGGTCCGGCCCGGCGAACGGGTCGCGACCGACGGGCGGGTGGTCGAGGGCGCGGCCGCCGTCGACGTGTCGATGATGACGGGCGAGAGCGTGCCGGTCGAGGTGACGGCCGGCGACCGGGTCGTCGGGGGGACGGTCGCGACCGGCGGCAGGCTCGTCGTCGAGGCCACCCGCGTCGGCGGCGACACGCAGCTCGCTCGGGTCACCCGTCTCGTCGAGGCCGCACAGACGGGCCGTGCACCGGTGCAACGGCTCGCCGACCGGATCGCCGCGGTGTTCGTGCCCGTCGTGCTGCTGCTCGCTGCGGCGACGTTCGGGTTCTGGCTGTCCAACACCGGTGATCCGACCTTCGCGGGGACCGCCGCCGTTGCCGTGCTGATCATCGCCTGCCCGTGCGCGCTGGGTCTCGCCACCCCGACCGCGCTGCTCGTCGGCACCGGCCGCGGGGCGCAGCTCGGCATCCTCATCCGTGGTCCGGAGGTGCTCGAATCGACCCGTCGGGTGGACACGATCGTGCTCGACAAGACGGGCACCGTGACGACCGGGCGGATGCACCTCGTGGAGGTCGTGCCCGCCGACGGCGTCGATGTCGCCACGGCGCTCCGACGGGCCGGCTCGCTCGAAGCGGCGTCGGAGCACCCCATCGCCCGGGCGATCGTCGAGGCCGCTGCGGCGGCAGGCCCGCTCGCCCCGGTGGACGGCTTCGTCGCCACGGCCGGTGTCGGGGTGGAGGGCGTCGTCGAGGGGACGCTCGTCACGATCGGGCGACCGACCGGGCACGCCACGCTCCCGCCCGCGCTCGCCGAGGCGTGCAGCGCGGCCGCGGCCGCCGGTCGAACGGTGGTGGTCGCATCGTGGGACGACGCTCCGCGGGCCGTCCTCGTCGTCGCCGATCGCGTGCGCCCTTCGAGCCGGCAGGCGATCGCCGGGCTCCGGGCGCTCGGACTGCACCCGATCCTGCTCACGGGCGACGCCGCTCCGGCCGCCCACCACGTCGCCGCGTCGGTGGGGATCGAGCAGGGCGACGTGGTCGCCGGGATGCTCCCGGCCGACAAGCTCGCCCACATCGAGGCGTTGCAGGCGTCGGGCCGGGTCGTCGCCATGGTCGGCGACGGCGTGAACGACGCCGCAGCACTCGCCCGAGCGGACCTCGGGATCGCGATGGGCGGTGGGACCGATGTGGCGATGGAGGCGTCGGATCTCACCCTCGTGCGGGCCGACCTCGGCGACGCGGTCGACGCGGTCCGCCTCTGCCGGCGCACCCTGCGGACGATCACGGGCAACCTGTTCTGGGCGTTCGCCTACAACGTCGCCGCACTGCCCATCGCTGCGTCCGGCTGGCTGAACCCGATGATCGCCGGACTCGCGATGGCGTTCTCCAGCGTGTTCGTGGTCACGAACAGTCTCCGCCTGCGCCGGTTCGACCGGGTGCGACCGAGCGCCGAACCGGTCGACGCGTGACCGCGCTGTCGATCGTCGAGGCGGCGGTCCTCGGCCTCGTCGAAGGGGTGACGGAGTTCCTCCCGGTCTCCTCGACGGGTCACCTGCTGCTCACCTCGCGCCTGCTCGGTCTCGAGGGCGACGGCATCACGTCCTTCGAGATCATCGTCCAGGTCGGTGCGATCGCCGCCGTGGTGGGGCTGTACCACGACCGGATCCGCTCGATGGTGCGCGGCGTCGTCGGTCGTGATCCCGCCGGCCGCCGACTGGCGACCTGTCTCCTCGCGGCGTTCCTCCCGGCCGCGGTGATCGGTCTGGCGGCCGGTTCGACGATCAAGGAGCGCCTGTTCGACGTCGGACCGGTCGCGGTGGCCTGGATCGTCGGCGGGGTCGCCATGCTCGTCGCGGAGCGGCGGCGGCCCCGCGACGTCGACGGGACCGGGCTCGAGGCGCTCGCGGTGCGCCAGGCGGCACTCGTCGGGGTCGCGCAGTGCCTCGCGCTGTGGCCGGGCGTGAGCCGGAGCCTCGTGACGATCCTTGCGGCGCTCGCCGTCGGTCTGGGCGTGCGGGCGGCGGTCGAGTTCAGTTTCCTCCTCGGCGCGCTGACGCTCGGTGCGGCCGCAGCGGCCGAGGCGTTCTCGGCGCGGGCGACCCTGCTCGGCGACGTCGGCGTCCTCGCTCCGGCGATCGGGGTGGCGGTCGCATTCGTGTCTGCGGTCGTCACCGTGCGACTCTTCCTCGGGTTACTGACCCGAAAGGGGCTCGCGCCATTCGGGTGGTACCGCATCGGGATCGGCGTGATCACGCTGTCGGCGCTCGCAACGGGGCTGATCTGACCACCGTCCGATAGCTGATGGATATCGGCGAATCGTGAATGTCTACGTGGGCATGTCGCGTAGTACACATACGTCATGAACGACGAGCACGCCGTGCGCCTCTATCTCCAGCACCTCGCGGATCCCTCCGCCTCCGTCGACCAGACCCTCGTCCGCAAACTCGAAGCCGAGGTCTCCCGGACCACCGACCCCCTCGAACGCCTGCGCGTCCTCACCGCGCTCGAACGGGCGCGCACCGTCGACGGCAGCACACTCCGCCAGGGGTTCGTCCGCCACGCCCGCACGTGGGCCGAAGCCGAGGGGATCGCCCCGACCGCCTTCCTCGAGCTCGGCGTGCCGCGCGACGTGCTCGTCGAGGCCAGCCTGGTGCCGGCGTCGCGCCGAGCCGGACGCACCGGTGGCGGACGCTCCAAGGTGACCACCGGGCAGATCGCCGCGTGGGTCCTCGGTCGCACACAGCCCTTCACCCTCGCCGACATCGAGGCCGAGCTCGGCGGCAGCCCCGTCACCGTGCGCAAGGCGCTCGCCGAGCTCGAGGCGGACCGTCGCCTCACCCGCCTCGGAACGGTCCCCGACCACCACGGTCGCGGACGGGCACCGCTGCTGTTCGCCCGCCGCGACCCCGACGGCGCGACGCGCACCCGCGGGTCGGCGAAGGTCAGAGCCACTCGCGGCGGCGGAACACGAGGAACAGCACGGCCGAAGGCACGAGCATGAACACCGTCGCGGTCACGGCCCCGGCGACCGTCCCCTGCCCGGGGAACGGCACGTTCATCCCGTAGAATCCTGTCACGAGGGTGGGCACGGCGAGGATGCCGGCCCAGCTCGTGATCTTCTTCATCACCAGGTTCTGGCGGTAGTCCCGCAGGCTGAGGTTGGCCTCCACGATGGACGTGGCGAGGTCTCGGAGCGAGTCGATCGACTCCGAGACCCGCAGCACGTGGTCGTAGAGGTCGCCGAAGTACGGGATGAGCGCGTCGTCGATCCCGTGGTGCTCACCGCGGACCAGGCTGCTGACGACCTCGCGCAGCGGGGCGACGACGCGGTGCAGTTGGACGAGCGAGCGACGCATGTGGAACCAGTGGCGCTGTTCGGTCGGATTGAGGGGCTCGTCGGCGAAGAGCCCGTCGCTGACGTCGTCGTAGTAGGCGTCGAACGCGACCACGGCGTCGAAATGGGTGTCGACGGCCGCGTCGAGCACCCCGTGCAACAGGAACCCGATGCCGCCGTGGGACAGTTCGGGCGCACGATCGAGCCGCTCGAGCACGGGTGCGAGGTCGAACCGGTCGTCCTTGCGGACCGTGACCAGCCAGCGGCGCCCGACGAACGCGTCGACCTCGGTGAGGTGCAGGCGCCCGACGGCGACGTCGACCTGCACGGCATGGCAGGCGAGGAACAGGTGCTCCGGGTACCGGTCGATCTTCGGCCGCTGGTGCGGGCCGAGTGCGTCCTCCACGGCGAGGGGGTGCAGCCCGAGGAGCCCGGCGAGCAGATCGAGGTCGCCGTCGGCGGGCGCACACAGATCCACCCACACCACCGTGCCGTCGACGGCGAGGTGCTCAGCGACCGCGCCGACCGCGAAGCCCTCCGCCACGACCGCACCGGCCCGGTAGGCGCGGGTCCATACGGTCGCCGAGCTCACCGGATCCGCACCGCCGTCGCCGGGTCGGGCACCCCGACCCCGTGCAGGAGCGCGGCGAGCACCTCGACCCCGTCGACGAGACGAGGTCCGGGTCGCACCACGACCCCGTTCGCGTCGAGTGCCCACACCGCTGCGCCGACAGGCAGCCGGTCGAGGAGGTCACGCGCGTGCGCCGCCGAACCCTCGACGTCGAACCCGCACGAGGCGACGAGCACGACCTCCGCGCCGCTGCCGGCGACCTCCTCCCAGGTCGTGGGGACCGACCGGTCTCCGGGTCGGCACAGCACGGGGGCGCCTCCGGCGCGTTCGACGAGCTCGGGAACCCAGTGCCCGGCAACGAAGGGCGGGTCCGGCCACTCGAGCACCAGCACCGTGGGCTGCGCCCGACCGGCGACCGCCCGGGCCACGGCGGCGAGCCGCTGCTGCGCAACCTCGACGAGCGCCGCGGCCTCGGCCTCGGCGTCGATCGCCCGACCGACGGCGAGGACGCCGTCGAGCACGTCGTGCAGCGTGTGCGGGTCGAGGGTGACCACCGCGGCCGTGCAGCCGAGCTCCGCCAGCGCATCGGACACCTCCGCACCCGGCAGCGCGCACACCCGGCACAGGTCCTGGGTGAGCACGACCGTCGGGTCGAGCGTCCGGAACCGGTCCCGGTCGAGCACGTAGAGGTCCTCCCCCGCAGCGACCCGTTCCCGCACGAGCTCGTCGATCGCCGCAGCGTCGAGCCCCTCCGTGGCGAGCCCGCCGACGACGATCACCCGGCCGTCGCGCACCCCGGCCGGGTGGTCGCACTCGAAGGTCACCCCCACGAGGTCGTCGCCGCGTCCGAGCGCGCACACGATCTCGGTGGCCGACGGCAGCAACGACACGATCCGCACGACAGCAACGTAGTTGGCCGGGCAGAATGCGGAACGCCCGGCCCGGCCGGGGTGATCGGGGGGATGACGATGACGGAACGGTTCGCAGCAGGCTTCGCAGGCCGTGTCGCCGTGGTGACCGGCGGCGGGACGGGCATGGGGCGCGAGCTCGTCCGCCAGCTCACCGCAGACGGGTGCGACGTCGCGACCTGCGACGTGCTCGTCGCCAACGCCGAGGAGACCCGTGACCTGTGCCGGTCGGAGGGCAACCCCGGCGAGGTGCTCGTGCACCGTGCCGACGTGTCCTCCGAGGACGACGTGCGGTCCTTCGCCGCCGCAGTCGGGGCGTGGCGGCCGGCGGTGCACCTGCTGTTCAACAACGCCGGCATCGGCGGGTCGGTGTCGATCGTGAACGGCGAGCGCTCCCAGTGGGAACGGGTCTTCGACGTGTGCTGGTACGGGGTCTACTACTCGACCATCACGTTCCTGCCGCAGCTGCTGCGGGCCGACGTGGCGCACGTCGTGAACACGAGCTCCGTGAACGGGTTCTGGGCGTCGGTCGGCCCGACCATCCCGCACTCGCCGTACAGCGCCGCGAAGTTCGCCGTGAAGGGCTTCACCGAGGCGCTCATCACCGACTTCGCCGTCAACGCCCCCCACGTCCACGCCTCAGTCGTCATGCCCGGTCACATCGGCACGGCGATCTCGACGAACTCCGACAAGCTGCTCGGCCTCGACGACCCCGAGAAGCTGCGGGCCCGCTACATCGGCGCCGGACTCGACCCCGATCGTCTCAGCCCCGAGGAGATGCTCGCCCGGATGGAACGTCGCGGCGAACGGTTCCGGGACACGGCGCTCACGACCGCTGCGGACGCCGCGACCATCATCCTCGACGGCGTGCGCGCCGACCGCTGGCGGATCCTCGTCGGCGAGGACGCGCACATCATCGACGAGCTCGTCCGCGCCGACCCGGAGGCCGCCTACACGCCCGAGCTGTTCCGGGAGTGGAACGCCCGGGTCGAAGCGGTCCGTTCCGCCGGCTGAGCCGGACCCTGGCCGCAACGCCCCGCGGCGATACGCTCGGTCCCCGCATGACCGCGCACGTCGAGGACCCCACCGGAACCGAGCCCGTCCACGGGCGTGGCGGAGCGCTCGGCCTCGCCGGACTCAGCATCGGTGCGCTCGGCATCGTCTACGGCGACATCGGCACGAGCCCCCTCTACGCGTTCCGGGAGACCTTCGAGGGCCACGAGCTCGAGGTGACCCGGGACGGGGTGCTCGGCGGGTGCTCGCTCGCGTTCTGGGCACTGATCCTCATCATCACGATCAAGTACCTGCTGGTGCTCATGCGGGCCGACCAGAAGGGCGAGGGCGGCATCATGGCGCTGCGTTCGCTGCTCCCGTCGGGCCAGGGCGGCCGGACCATGGTGGTCTTCCTCGCCGCGGGGATCTTCGGCACCGCGATGCTCTACGGCGACGGCATGATCACCCCGGCGATCTCCGTGCTCGCCGCCGTCGAGGGGCTGAACGTCGCCACGTCATCGACGGAGAACCTGATCATCCCGATCGCGCTCACCATTCTCGTCGGGCTGTTCCTGCTGCAACGCCGGGGGACCGCCGGGATCGCCCGGGTCTTCGGGCCGATCATGCTGGTCTGGTTCTTCACGCTCGCCATGCTCGGCGTGAACCAGGTGCTGCGGACCCCCGACGTGCTCGCCGCGGTGAACCCGATCTACGCAATCCGGTTCTTCGGCGAGTACGGGTGGCACGGCTTCTGGTCACTCGGGTCGATCTTCCTCGTGGTTACGGGCGGCGAGGCGCTCTACGCGGACATGGGCCACTTCGGTCGTCGACCGATCCGGATCAGTTGGTTCACGCTCGTGCTGCCGGCGCTCGTCCTCAACTACTTCGGCCAGGGCGCCCTCCTGCTCGCCGACCCGGAGGCGATCCGGCAACCGTTCTTCCTGCTCGCCCCGGACTGGGCGATCTGGCCGCTCGTCCTGCTCGCCACCACCGCGACGGTGGTCGCGTCGCAGGCCCTGATCTCCGGGGCGTTCTCGCTCACGACGCAGGCGATGCAGTCGGACTTCCTGCCCCGGGTGAAGGTGCAGCACACCTCCGAGAGCCAGATGGGTCAGGTGTACGTGCCGATCGTGAACTGGCTGCTGATGCTGTCCTGCATCGGTCTGGTGCTCGGGTTCCGCTCGTCGTCGAACCTCGCCGCCGCCTACGGCGTCGCCGTCACGATCAGCATGACGATCACCACCACGCTGCTGATGGGTGTGGCGATGCACCGGTGGCGCTGGCCCCGGTGGGTCACCCTGCTGTTCGGCCTGCCGTTGCTCGGCATCGACCTCGCGTTCGTCGGCTCGCAGCTCGTCAAGATCCCCAAGGGTGGTTGGGTCGCGCTCGTCATCGGTATCGGCCAGTTCGTGCTCATGACGACGTGGAACACGGGACGGCGGATCCTCGCGCAGTCGATCCACCGTGGGGAGACCCCCATCGGGACCTTCCTCGCCGACCTCGACACCGACGAGGTCCACCGGGTGCACGGAACGGCCGTGTTCCTGTTCAAGGAACGCGGGTCGGCGCCACCGGCACTGCTCGTGAACGTGACCCACAACCGCGTGCTGCACGAGCGGGTGCTGCTCCTCTCCATCATCACCGAGCCGGTCTCCCACGTCCTTGGCCCGGACCGGTGCACCGTCAACCCGCTCGGGGAGGGTCTCTGGGAGGTGGTGCTGCGATTCGGGTACCGGGACGAGCCGAACGTTCCGGAGGCCTTGCGGACACTTCCCGGCGACCTCGCCGGACTCGATCTGGAATCGATCACCTACTTCCTCGGCCGCGAGTCGATCGTCGCCGCACCGAAGCCGAACATGTCCCCCTGGCGGGAGCGGCTGTTCGTTCTGCAGACCAGGACCGCGGCGAGCGCTGGGCGGTTCTTCCACCTACCGGCGGACCGCGTGTTCGAGGTCGGAACGACGGTGGAGATCTGAACGACCCGGACGCTCAGTCCCCCGGCGGACGCGCGCCGCGCTGCAACAACTCGAGGTTCGACTCGAGGGCGGTGCGGTAGGCGTCGTCGAGGTCGTGACGGGCGAGCAGCGCGTCGACGAGCCGACGGGACTCCTCGACGCGTCCGACCCACCAGGTCGAGATCGATCGTTCGGCGTCGATCCCCCACTCGTAGACCCAGTCCTCCACGAAGAGGCGGTCGCCCTGCGGTCGGCCGATCGCCTCCGCCCGTTCCGCGTAGAGCAGGGCGACGTGGTGGTGGGCGTGGGCCCGGTAGCCGGCCGCGAGCCGGAACAAGGGCTCCGCACGGTGTGGACGATGGTCCCAGGCCGAGAGGTAGGCCTGCGCTGCGTGCACCCACTCCCCCGCCGATTCGAGGGTCCGGCCGATCTGGTAGAGCGACCAGAACACCTCCTCGTCCCATCCGCCGAGCTCCACCCGGCGACGGAACGCCGCGAGCGCACCGGCACGGTCACCGAGCGCCTGGCGGGTCTGCCCCAGGTAGAACAGCGTGCGCGCGTCGTCGGGTTCGGCCCGGGCGGCGGGCGCACGGGTCACTGTGGTGGAGAGTACGCGCGCTGGAGCTGGTCGGGCGCGACGGGCGCCGACGTGGTATCGATAGCGTCGTGCGCACTCCTGAGGAAACCGTCAACGAGTTCATCGCCGCCATCGGCCGCAAGGATCTCGACGCCGCCGTGGCGCTCGTAGCCGACGACCTGTACTACGACAACGTGCCGATCGGCGACATGCGCGGTGCGTCCGCCATGCGCGACTTCCTGACCCCGATGGTGGGCGGTGACGGACCGGTCGCGTTCGAGATCGTCCGGCAGACCGCGTCGGGCGACATGGTGATGAACGAGCGCATCGACCGGTTCACGATGAAGGGCAAGGAGATCGCCCTGCCCGTCGCCGGGGTGTTCGAGGTGCATGACGGCCGGATCACGTTCTGGCGCGATTACTTCGACAACGGCATGTTCATGAAGATGCTGAAGGGTTGAGCGACCACATCACCGCCGGGGCGTTGCGCATCGGCGTCTTCGCCGGCGACGTCACCGGACCGACCGCGCTCGACGACCTCGTCCGTGGGGCCGCCGAGGCCGAGGTCGACGGCTTCGCCGGGTACTGGTTGCCCTGGATCTCCGGCCACGACCCGCTCGTCGCGCTCGCGCTCGCCGGCGCCCGCACCGAACGGATCGAGCTCGGCACCGCGGTCGTCCGCACGTACACGCGACACCCCGCCGATCTCGCCGGGGCCGCCGTGTCGGTCGGTGCTGCGACATCCGGCCGGTTCACGCTCGGGATCGGACCGTCCCACAAGCCGGTGATCGAACGGACCTTCGGGTACCGATTCGATCGACCGGTGCGGAACACCGAGGAGTACCTCGAGATCCTCGGCGGCCTGCTCGACGGTTCGACCGTGCACGTCGACGGCGAGCAGTGGACGGCACACACGCGCCTGCTGCACCCCGACCCGGTGCCGGTGCCGGTCGTCGTCGCAGCGCTCGGCCCACGCATGTTGGAGCTGGCCGGACGACGCGCCGCCGGCACCTTCACCTGGATGACCGGACCGGCGACGCTCGCCGACCTCACCGTGCCGACCATCACTGCGGCGGCCGGTGCCGCCTGTCGACCCACACCACGGGTGATCGTCGGCGTCCCCGTCCTCGTCACCGACGACGAGGCGGCCGGGCGGGCGCTCGCGGCGCGCACCTTCGCCGTGTACGGGCGGATGCCCTCCTACCGGGCGATGCTCGACCGCGAGGGCTGGGAGCGACCGGAGGACGCGGCAATCATCGGCGACGAGGACGCGGTCCGCGCCGCGCTCGACCGGATCACTGCGGCCGGCGCGACCGATCTCGTCGCCGTCGAGTTCGACCACGACCCGGCGGCCCGGCGACGCACGCGGGCAGCGCTCACCGCCCGCTGACGGGACGCGACCAGTGGTCGGCCACGGCGGCCGCACCACTCGTCGACACCGTCGTCGCAGCCGCCGCAGCGATCGCGCCGTCGTCGTGCTCATCGACCGCCCGGTCGGCGTCGTAGCCGTACAACCAGGTGCGGGCACTCACCGCCGGGTCGGCGCGCATCGCCGTGCGGAGCTGCTGGTTCCGGCGCCACACCGACCGCCAGTCCTTCAGGTGGAACACGGTCGCCCCGGCACGTGACTGCTGCTGCACCTCGGTGGTGCGCGGCCGACGGATCGCCTCGTACCGCTGCAGCGCCGCCGTCACCTCGTCGGTGCGTGACGGGTCGACGGGCTCGAGACAGCGCGCGAGCACTGCTGCGTCCTCGATCGCCTGACAGGCGCCCTGCGCCATGTAGGGGAGCATCGGGTGCGCGGCGTCGCCGAGCAACGTGACCCGACCACGCGTCCACCACGGCAGCGGGTCACGGTCGTGGATCGCCCACAGGAACGGGTCGTCGATCTCGGCCATGAACCCGCGCACGGTCGGCTCGAACCCGGCGAAGTCCGCGAGGAGGCGGTCACGGTCACCGCGGGCCGACCAGCTCTCGACGGCCTCCGCTCCTCCCTGCACGATGCCGACCACGTTGAACAGCTCGCCGCCGCGTACCCAGTAGGCGACGACCGACGCGTCGGGTCCGTACCAGACGTGGCAGATCCGGGCGAGGGCGAGGTGTGCGACCCGTTCGGCCGGGATGAGTCCTCGCCAGCACACCATTCCGGAGAACTGTGATCTCGCCGGGCCGTGCAGGAGCGCGCGGCTCGGCGAGTGGATGCCGTCCGCCGCGACGACCACGTCGGCGTCGAGGGTCGTGCCGTCGTCGAGGGTGACCGTGACCGCGTCGCCCCGGTCCTGCACGGCGGTGACGACGGTCCGGAGGCGGATCGCCTCCGCAGGCACGGCGCCGACGAGCACGTCGAGGAGGTCGGCGCGGTGCAGGTGGAAGTACGGCGCCCCGTAGGTGGTGCGGGCGAAGTCGCCGAGCGGCGTGTGGTGGAGCAGGCGGCCGGTCCGCGCCGACCGCACGTCGATCCCGGTCGGTTCGACGGCCCGTACGGCGAGCGCGTCGGCGAGCCCGAGCCCGGCGAAGACCCGGGCGGCGTTGGATGCGACCTGGATGCCCGCTCCGACCTGGGCGAGCGCCCGCGCCTGTTCGAGGACGGTGACGTCCCAACCGACCGCCCGCAGCGTCGCCGCCGCGGTCAGCCCGCCGATCCCACCCCCGACGACGAGTGCCCGCCCCCCGTGCACGAAGAGGACTGTACGACGCCTGAGAGAACCGCGCCGGGCGGACCGGAAGGTTCGCCGACAGGGTTCGCCAATGCGGCCCCGCTCCCGATCGGTCCTCGTCGCGACACTGCTTGCAACCAACGTCGCCGCATCGGGGGTGACCGCCGATGCGATCGCCCCGACCGTGCCGTACGCAGCGGATCCGACCTTCGGTGGGGGTGACGGCCTCGTCACGGTCGACCTCGGCGGCTTCGACGGCTGCCCTCCCGGGTTCGACTCCACCCAGTCGACGCGTTGCGGGATCGCCCTGCAGTCCGACGGCCGCATCCTCGCTGTGGCGACGGCGACCGGCGCCACCTTGGACCTGCTTGTCTCCCGTTTCCTCGGGGATGGCACCCCGGACCCGTCCTTCGGCGCCGGCGGCTCGGTCGTCGTCGACCTCGGTACCGACGAGAAGGGCCCCGACATCGCGATCGACTCGGTCGGCCGGATCGTGGTCGTCGGTCAGTCGTCCGCTGCCGGCACCAGTCGGTCGCTCGTCGTCCGACTGCTGGCCGACGGGTCACTCGACCCGGGGTTCGGCGCCGGGGGCGCCGTCTTCGTGCAGGTCGGCAACGACGACCACGGCTTCGCCCGCACCGTCGCCATCGGTGCCGGTGACACGATCACCTTCGGCGGGATGACCGCTCCCTCCGGGTTCTCGTTCCTCGTCGCCCGTCTCACGTCCGACGGTGCACTCGATCCCACGTTCGGCACCGGCGGCATCCGGGTCGACAGTCCCCAGGGTGGAGAGACGACGGAGGCGACCGCGATGCGTCCGAACGGTCGGATCGTCGCCGTCGGATCGTCGTACCTGGGCTCCGACACCGCCATGACCTTCGAGGTCGGTGTCGACGGCGGCCTCTTTGCCTCGTGGGGAATCTGCAGGTACCGCAACGTGCAGGTCGCCGGAGCGACCACCGGAGGAACCTACGGCGTCATCATCGATCCTGACGGCCGGACGGTCGCGGTCGGGTACTCCAGCGTCGGGTTGGGCTCCGGTCGGCTGTTCTCCGTGCGTCTGCTGCCGGACAGCACGATCGACCCGACCTTCGGGACGGCCGGCGTGGTCCACCTGGAGCTCGGCGGGCCGGACGCGTTCAGCGTCGCGACGGGCGTCGCCCGCGGCACCGACGGGGCCTGTACCTGAGCGGGCGCACGACCTCGGCGCAGAGTACTCGCGGGTTCGTTCTCGCCCTCACCGACGGCGGTGTGCCCGATGAGTCCTTCGCCCCGGGCGGGCTCGTGTACCTCGACGCGCAACAGCTGACGCCCGAGGACATCGACGTCACCGCCGACGACCGCGTGCTCGTCGTCGGATCGTCGACGATCGGTGCGACGACCGATCTCGCCGTGGCGCGCCTCGCCCGCAACGTCCCGGTCGCCCCCGCCTACACCTGGTGAGAGGACCCGGGCCATGCCCTTCTACCGATCCGCCGGCCACGTGCCCCCGAAGCGGCACACCCAGCACCGCACGGCGGATGGCGCCCTGCTCTTCGAGGAGCTGACGGGATCGGATGGGTTCTCCGCCGATTCGAGCCTGCTCTACCACCGCAACCAGCCGGCGCAGGTCCTCGACGTCCGGCCGTGGGCGCTCCCCGATCAGACGCTGCAGCCCAACGACCCGTTCCTCCCGCGCCACGTCGCCACCCACCGCCTCTTCGCCGAGGGCGCCGCGGTCGACGCGGTGAACGGCCGACGGCTGCTGCTCGGCAACAGCGACATCCGGTTGGCCTACGTGGTCGCCACCGTTCCGAGCCCGCTCTACCGCAACGCGATCGGTGACGAGTGCCTCTTCGTCGAAGCGGGTGCCGCGACCGTCGAGACCGCCTTCGGTGACCTCGCTGTCGACCACGGTGACTACGTCACCCCCGCGGCGTCGATCACACCGTCGTGCCCACCGGCGCCGTGCAGTTGCGCCTCTACGTGATCGAGGCCGGGGCCCGCATCCGCCCGCCGAAGCGGCTCCTCTCACCGACGGGACAGTTCCTCGAACACGCCCCGTACTGCGAACGCGACCTCCGGCCGCCGAGCGCACCCCGGCTCGTCGACGACGGGCCGACCGACGTGCACATCAAGCACCGCGGGGGCGGCCCCGGCGGGATCTCGGGCACCGTGTACACCTTCGCCCACCACCTCTTCGACGTGGTCGGCTGGGACGGTTGCCGGTACCCGTACGCGTTCTCGATCCACGACTACGAGCCGATCACCGGTCGGGTCCACCAGCCACCGCCCTCGCACCAGGTGTTCGAGTCGGACCGGTTCGTCGTGTGCAACTTCGTGCCCCGCAAGGTCGACTACCACCCCCCTCGCGATCCCGGCGCCCTACTACCACGCCAACGTCGATTCCGATGAGGTGATCTTCTACGCCGGCGGGAACGACGCGGCCCGGCGCGGTTCGGGAATCGGGCAGGGGTCGGTGAGCCTCCACCCGGGTGGCCACACCCACGGGCCGCACCCTGGCGCGTACGAGCGTTCGATCGGCGTGGAAGCGGTCGACGAGCTCGCCGTCATGGTCGACACGTTCGCCCCGCTCGGGCTCGGCGAAGGCGGCCGTGCGGCGCTCGCCGAGGGGTACGGGCGCACCTGGTCGACACCGCTCGAGTCGTAGCCTCGACGTCGTGACGAGCTTCGGGGTCCTGCGTTCCTGGCCTGCCCGACGGTGGGCCGCCGCGCTGGTGGCCATGCCGGTGGTGGCCCTCGTGCTCGGCGTGCCCACGGCGGTGATCGACAACCCGGTGTTCGGTCGGGCGATCGCTCCGACCGCGTGGTCGACCCCGGTGCTCGTTGCGACCGCCGTGCTCGGTGGGCTGCTCGTCGGCACCTACGTGGCCGCGCCGTCGGCGCTCGAGCGCCGACCGACCCGCGTCGGTGGGGTCGGCGGGTTGCTCGCCTATCTCGCGATCGGATGCCCGGTGTGCAACAAGATCGTGCTGCTCGCGCTCGGCACCACCGGTGCGGTGCGGTTCTTCGCGCCCGTGCAGCCGTTCCTCGCCGTGGTCGGCCTCGGGCTCACCGGCTGGGCGCTCCGGCAGCGGCTGCGCGCCGAGTCGTCGTGCCCACGGCCGACGCCGGTCCGTGCTGTGTAGGGTCACGCTGTCCCACCGGAATCCGTAGGAAGGTCCCCACATGTCCGAGGCCTGGATCATCGACGCCTGCCGCACCCCGCGCGGCATCGGCAAGCAGGGCAAGGGCGCCCTCGCCGACATCCACCCCCAGCAGCTCGGCGCGACCGTGCTCGCCGCGCTCCGTGACCGCAACGAGCTCGACACCGCTGCGGTGGACGACATCATCTTCGGCACGAGCATGCAGGTGGGCCCGCAGGGCGGCGACCTGGCGCGCATGGCCGCCCTCGACGCCGGGTACGACATCAAGGCGTCGGGCGTGACGATCGACCGCTTCTGCGGCTCCGGCATCACCACCACGAACATGGCGGCTGCCGCGATCGCGGCCGGGTACGAGGACGTCGTCATCGCCGGTGGCTGCGAGATGATGTCGCTCCACCCGATGCTCGGCGAGATCCAGCTCGGTGTGCGCGGCGCGCTGATGGACGCCGGGAACCTTCGCCTGCGGGCCCAGCACCCCCAGACCCACCAGGGTGTGGCAGCCGACGCGATCGCCACGCTCGAGGGCATCTCCCGCCAGGCGCTCGACGAGCTCGCGGTCGAGTCGCAGGTGCGTGCCGCCCGGGCGATCGCCGAGGGTCGGTTCGAGCGCAGCCTCGTCCCCGTGTACCACGAGGACGGCCGCCTGGCGCTCGACCGTGAGGAGTTCCCCCGGCCGGGCACCACCCTCGAGGGGCTCGCGAAGCTTGGCCCGTCGTTCGAGGCGATGGCCGACGTGCCGCTCGACGACGCCGGCACGACGCTGCGGTCGATGGTCCTCGCCCGCTACCCGGGTCTCGACATCGAGCACGTCCACCACGCCGGCAACAGCTCCGGTGTCGTCGACGGCGCCGCAGCGATCCTGTACGCCAGCCCCGAGGCGGCGAAGGCGCGCGGGTGGAGGCCCCGGGCGCGCATCGTAGCGATGGCGAACATCGGTGACGACCCGACGCTGATGCTGAACGCCCCCGTCCCCGCGGCGCTGAAGGTGCTCGCCCGCGCCGGCCTCCGCAAGGAGGACATCGACGTGTGGGAGATCAACGAGGCGTTCTCCGTCGTCGCCGAGAAGTTCCAGCGTGACCTCGCCCTCGATCGCGACAAGGTGAACATCAACGGCGGTGCGATGGCGCTCGGGCACCCGATCGCTGCGACCGGGGCGATGCTCATCGGCACCGCCCTCGACGAGCTCGAGCGGACCGACGGTCGCTACGGCCTCATCACGATGTGCGCGGCGGGCGGTATGGCGCCTGCGGTGATCATCGAGCGGATCTGACCGAGCGGTCCCCGCGGGCGGAGAGGTCGGTCATGGCCGAACTCCTGCGCCCGTGGGGGCACCTCCGCTACCGGGTCCTCGGCGATCCGACGGCGCCACGCCTGCTCTACGTGCACGGGTCGGGGTCGAGCCTCGCGAACGTCGAACCGATGCTCGACCGCTGGGCGGAACGGTTCCGCCTGCTCGCGTTCGACCATCGGGGGATGGGCGACAGCGATGTCCCGACCGAGCCGTACACGATGGCGGACGTCGCCGACGACGTCGTCGCACTCCTCGACGCCGTCGGATGGTCGTGGTTCCGGATGTTCGGGATCAGCTACGGCGGCATGGTCGCCCAGCACGTCGCCGCCATGATTCCCGCTCGGGTGGAACGGCTCGTGCTCGCGTGCACGTCATCCGGCGGGGCGGGCGGGAGCTCCTACCCGCTGCACGAACTCCACGACCTGCCCGAGACGGAACGACGACGCGTGCTCCCCACGATCCTCGACACCAGGTTCACCCCGGCGTTCCTCGCGACCGACGCTCGGGCGCGGGCGATCGTCGAGGCGCGGACCGAGGGCGGCACGCCGGTCGACCCGGTCGCCCTCCGGCTCCAGATGGGTGCCCGGCGGGCACACGACGCCTACGACGCGCTCGATCGGATCACGTGCCCGACCCTCGTCGCCGTCGGTGCGACCGACGGCATCGCACCGCCCGAGAACGGCCGCCGCATCGCCGAACGCCTGTCGGACGCGACGATCGCAACCTTCGACGGCGGCCACCTGTTCATCCTCCAGGACCGGACCGCCACCCCGACGCTGCAGACGTTCCTCGCAGCCGACCACGCCGTCGACGAGTGAGCACCTGCGCTCGGTGACCGGGCGAGGTCGCCGGCCGGTCGGGTCAGCCGGTGTAGGCCGGAGGCACCTGCGGCGTGGAGGGGTTCGGAGCGGACGCCTGCGGATTCCCGATCGTCACGACCAGATCGCCGACGACACTGTCGTTCTGCTGGTTCGAGTAGTCGTACACGATGACGCACACCCGGTAGATGCCGTCGACGATCGGCACCGGGTTCGGTGAGCCAGCCGGCCCGGCGAGCGTTCCGGCAGTCACGACGGCTGGGGAACTCGCCAGGGGAGCATTGCTGGTACCGAGCGCGTCCATGACGTACACGTACGGGTTGAAGTTCAGAGCGCAGGTCGTCGAAGGGTCTCGGAACGCAACCACGACGTTGTGGCCCTGCGCGACGGTGCCGGCATAGGTGACCGTGATCGACCCGTTGCCGTTGTC
>VGBO01000006.1 GCA_016870475.1 Actinomycetota bacterium
GTCCCGCAGAGCCGCGACGACCTCGTGCGCCGCCACGCCGGCCTCGTGCGCATCGCGGAGGCGAGCGTCGGCATCATGGGGCGAACTCCTGACTACAAGAACGTGACGTTCGCCGGGTTCGCCGCCCGCTGGCAGGAATGGGCGGGGCTGGACGGGCGGAACGCCGAGGGTGCGCAACGCCTCGTCGACTACCAGAAGCACCTGCGTCGCAACGACGTCGCCCTCACGCACACGATCGTGCACCCCACCATCGACAAGGCCCGCGAGTCGGTGATCGCAGGGAACCACGTGCCGTTGCACAAGGTCGGCGAGACCGCCGAGGGGATCGTCCTGCGCGGGGCCCGCATCCTCGCCACGTCGGCGCCCTTCGCCGACGAGCTCGCCGTCTACCCCGGCTTCCCGCTCCCGGGTGACGGGGTCGAACCGTACGCGCTCAGCTTTGCGATCCCGATGGACTCGCCCGGACTGATCTTCCTGTGCCACGACTCCTATGCCACCCCCGGCGTCGACCCGTTCGACCGGCCGCTGTCGTCGCGTATGGACGAACAGGACGCGTTCGTGATTTTCGACGACGTCGTCGTGCCCTGGGAGCGGGTGTTCATCGACGGGGACGTCGGTGTCTACAACAGCGTGATGCGCACGGCGTGGTGGCCGAACATCATGCAGCAGACCACCATCCGGGCTCTCACGAAGCTCGAGTTCGCGTACGGCCTGGGGTCGCGCATGGCGCGGCACCTCGGCGACCGGAGCGACGCGACACTCGACCAGCTCGGTCAGATCCTCTGCTACCTCGAGCTCACCCGCGCCGGCCTGCTGCTCTCCATCGAGCACGCCCGGGACTACGGCGGCGGTGCGGTGTTCCCCGACGACCGTCCGCTGCTGCCGCTCCGGGCCACGCTCACGCAGTGGATCCCGCGGGTGTGCGAGATCCTGATGCAGATCGGCAGCCACAACCTGCTCGCCACGCCGTCGCGATCGATGCTCGACGACCCCGACCTGCGGCCGCTGATCGACACGTATCTCGCCACGGCCGACGACGAGGGTCCCGAAGCTCGCAGCGCGACCTTCCGCCTCGCGTGGAACTTCATCGGATCCGCGCTCGGCGGCCGGAACGACCTGTACGAGCGCTTCTACCTCGGCTCGACCGGTCGGAACCGGCGCCTGCTCGAGATGGGGGTGTCGGGCGGCGACCGTCGGCGTTGCAGCGACGGGCGGACGCGCTCGTGGACGCGATGCTGCCCGTCCCGCCGCCCGCCTGATCGGCCGGTGCTTGCGGGGCCGGGGTCGACCCCGGCAGGCTCTCCGCCCGTGCACGACGGCGCCTTCATCGCGATCGAACCGACCGACCGTCCGGGGACGTGGCGGCTGCCGGTCACCGACGAGCTGACCGGCGGCATGGGGCAGCTCTTCGGCGGTGTCGGTCTCGGTGCGGGGATCGCCGTGCTCGAGTCGCTCGCCGCCAAGCCGGTCGCCTGGGCGACGGCGCAGTTCCTCGCGAACACGTTCCCCGGTGAGGTGCTCGAGATCGACGCCTCGATCGCGGTGCAGGGCAACAACTTCAGTCAGGGTCGCGCGATTCTGCGGTCGGATGGCCGCGACGTCATCAGCGTCGTTGCGGCGTTCGGGTCGAAGCGGTACGAACCTTCCGGGTCCTGGCGCCCATTCCCGCAGGTGCTGCCGGCGGCGTCGTGTCCGCCGAGGCCACTCGTCGCGCTGCGGCCGAGCGGGATCGGTCAGCGGATCGAGCTCCGACAGGCGTTGCCGTCGGCGGGATCACCGCCGCCGGGGATCACCCGGGTGTGGGCCCGGTTCACCGACGGCGACCCGGGGACGATGCTCGCGACAGCGATCGTGTCGGACTTCCTGCCGCTCGCGATCCGCGACGCGCTCGACCGTGAGACGTTCGGCACGAGCCTGGACAACACGATCCGCTTCGTCCCCGGTGCGGTCGCGCCGCCGGGGGACTGGCTGCTCGCCGAGTTCCACCTCGACGTGCTCGTCGACGGGGTGGCGCACGGTGTCGTGTGCATGTGGACGGCGGACGGCACGCTGCTGTCGATCGCGTCGCAGACGTGCAACGTGCGGGACGCGCCTCAGAGTTCGAAGTAGCGGCGCAGCGGTTCGGCGGTCCGTTCCGGGTCGAACTCGAAGAGTTCGAGGAGCACACCGTCGGGCCCCGGCACCATGGCGTAGCGGAACTGGTCGGCGTCACGGATCCCCCGGGGGACGGCGACACCGCCCGCTTCCAGGCGGGCGACGACGGCCGGGAGATCGGTGCAGTTGATGCCGAGGTGGTTGATCGGACCCCGGTGGTTCGGCGCCTGGTCGTAGAAGTTCAGCCGGCCCGACCCCACCTGCACGAGGACGTTGCGCGACCCGGCGAGTTGCACGTCGGCGACGACCTCCGCACCGAGGAACCGTCGGTAGAACCCGAGCGCCGAGTCGAGGTCGGCCGACATGAGGTGCGCGTGGTGGAAGCTCGTCATCCGCCCAGTGTGGTCCGGCCGGCGCGGCCGTGCAGATAGGCGACCTGCACGGCGAACGCCTGACGGAGCTGCGGGCGGACGTCCTCGGCGAACTCGCTGCGGTAGGTGTCGTCGGTGACGAGGGTGACCGTGAAGTACATCCCGGTGAACGCCCCGAGGAAGCCGGCGACGCGGAGGAGCGCATCGGTGAGGACGAGCTCGTGGCCGTGCACGGTGACCGACGCGAGGACGGTGACGTCGTCGAGACCGGTCCAGGTGAGCTGGGTCGAGGTCGGGATCGCGAGGAACCCGAAGAGCGTGAAGAACAGCGTGATCACGACGGCGACGAGGGTGACCTGCACCCCGAGCCCGAACAGGCTCACCAGGCCCACGTTGATGCGCTCCCGCACCGAGAGCGGGTGCTCGACCGGGTCGCCGTCGGTCGGGATGTCGATCATGTCGGCCGGCGTGTCGCGGACGGCGTCGCGGACCTCCGCCCAGTCGTCGAACCGGGCGATGTCGCTGATCGTCGACGGAACACGCGATACCACGAAGAACCCGCCGAGCACGAAGAAAACGACGAGCAGCAGGACGTAGGGGAGGCCGGTGAGCGTCGCTGCGACCTGCCACACCTCGGCGTTGATGAACAGGAAGGTGATGAACAGCAACAGGAGCGGGAGCGCCCGGGCGATCATCCGCCCGAGCGAAGTGCCCATCGCCCAGGTGCGGCGCACCGCCCACAACATGATCGGCACGACGGCGTAACTCGTGCCCACGTAGACGACGGCGAGAACGGCGAGCCCCTCGAGCACGGTCTGCAGCGCATCACCCCATTGCGTCACCGCGAGACTCGGCAGGCTCGGGCCGACGACGAACATGGCGAGCTCCGCCTTGCCGACGACGGTCGGGCGGGCCAGCAGCGGTCGCCGGTGGGCGAGGTTGGCGGCGACCCAGACGACGGTGAGCGCAGCGACGACACCGGCACCGACGGCGAGGTTGCGCAGCGGCGACCAACGGTGGAGGTCGAGCGCGTTGAAGCCGCCGACGAGGTAGGCGAGGGCGAGGATCGGCAATGCGCGCGTCCAGATGTCGTGGCGGGCGCTGTAGTCGGCGATGAGGTGGGGAACACCCCGACTCACGAACCACGCCTCGACGGCCGCCGATGTCGGATCCTCGTGGTGCGGTCCGGTCGGCGGCGTCACGACGGGGAGCGTACCGGCGCCGGCCGGGCGCTCAGTACGTGGTGACGACGATCAGCGCAACGGTGACGATCGCGCCGACGGCTGCGAGCGCGTACGCGCTGCGTCGCCGTTTGCGCAGGAATGCCTGCAGGGTGAGGCCGGTGAAGGCCACGACGGCGAGGAACACGCCGGACACGTCGATGAGCCACTTCCAGGACGACGCCGAGTCCCGTCCCTTGTGCAGGTCGTTCATCACACCGACGAAACCCTGCTGGACCGTGACCACGTCGTAGGAACCGTCAGCGGTCCGGAAGAAGACATCGGTCGTCACACCCGGGCCGCGGAAGCTGATCGTTCCCTCGCCGTCGGCCAGGCCGTAGTCGGCGACCGGTGCCGAGATGCCGTGGGTCGCTCGGACGTACTCGCTGACCGCGAGGAAGTCGACGGGGTCGTCCTGCCAGCCTGCCGGGAGCGTTCCGGTCGCCGTGATGCGCTCGACGTCGTCGCCGAACGTCCATGTCGGATGGTTGAGCGTGACGCCGGTGACGGCGAAGAAGAGCACGACGAGGAACGAGATCATCGACGTGTAGACGTGCAACCAACGCAACCACTTGTGGGTCGACGTCTTGCGGGAGGGCCGTGACGTCCGCTGTGCGGTTAGCGCTGCGGGGATGCGCTTAGGCACGGTAGGTGACCTTCGCGGCGGTCAGTTCCCCGTTCGGGGTGAGCGCCTTCTCGAATCCCTTCGCGTCGAGGTCGAGCGGCTCACGGATGAGCCCGTACGGACCGTGCTCGCGCGACGCCTCGATGCAGAGGAAGTAGCTGCCCGGGGCGCACTTCATGCCGTCGTAGTTGCTGCACGACCAGGCGATGTCATAGCTCCCGGGTCGCCGGGTCGCGCCGGTGACGGTCTGAGCGGTGGGGACACCGCCTGCGCCGACCCGGGTGGCCTCCTGGTTGTTCCAGCGGCGCAGCTCATTCCACCAGCGCTCACCCTTGCCCGACTGCAGCCAGAGTTCGACGGTGTCGACCATCGCACCGCTGGCGTCCTCGACCCACACACCGATGTAGGGGTTCTTCACGTTCCCGCCACTCGCCGTGTAGGTGAAGGAGATCGCGAGCTCCGCGACCGCCGCGAGTGCGGTGGCCTTGGCCGCAGCACTCGTCGTCGAGCCGGCGGGTGCCGAGGTCGCCGGGATGGTCGGTGCGGCGGTTGTGCCGGCACTGCGGGCGAACACCTCGGCGTCGGACGAACCGCCGCACGCGGCGAGGAACGCCGGGCCGACCACGGCGGCGGCGCCACCGAGGATCAGACCTTTGCGGAGGAAGAGTCGGCGGGAGACGGGTTCGAGGCCGGGTTCGTTCATCGGGTCGGACACCGGGCGGGACGGTACACGGCGAAGGTGAACAGCAGGTGAGAATCCACGCTCACTCGAGAGGTCGGGAAAAAAGCTTCGGCGAGGCGTGCAACGGCACCACGCGAGCCGGCGATGACGTCGGCGATGCAGCATCCCGGTCCGTTGCCGGGACATCGTCACCCAAGGAGTCCATCGTGGACATGCTCCGTGCGATCGTCGTCCGACTGATCACCCTCCGCGAGGCCGACCCGGCCGGCGAGCGCGGTGCGACCATGGTCGAGTGCGCGCTGCTCGTCGCGCTCATCGCCCTCGTCGTCGTCGTGGCCCTCGGCCCGCTCGGGACTGCGATCTCGGGTCTGTTCGACGACGCCGGGACCACCGTCTCGAGCGTCGCCGGCTGAGCGCAGCCCGCCCGCCGTGTCGTCACCGACGCGACAGGGCGACGTGCAGGACGGGTCGGCCGAACGTGGTGCTGCGCTCGTCGAGTTTGCCGTCGTCCTGCCGTTCCTCCTCATGCTCGTGATCGGGATCATCGAGTTCGGTTGCGCGTACAACACCCAGCTCTCGTTGCAGGCCGCGGCCAGGGAGGGCGCACGAGCGCTTGCGCTCGGCCATTCCGCTGCGACGGTCACCGCCACGGTCGGATCGGCGACCCCCGTCGCCGTCGACCAGGTCACCCAGGTGCCGTGTTCGACGGCGGGCGGATCGGCGTCGGTCACGGTGCGGGAATCCTTCGAGTTCGGGATCCCGTTCGTGCCGATCGGAGCCCGCACGCTCGAGGCGACGGGGGTCATGCGATGCGGCCTCTGACCCGACGCAAGCGCGACCGCCGGTCCGACCGCGGTGCGGTGGTGCTCTGGGTCGGCGTGCTCCTTACCGTCGCGCTCGGGAGTGTGGCGCTCGTCGTCGACGTCGGCGCGTTGCACCATGAGCGGACCCAGCTCCAGAGCGGTGCCGATGCCGCGGCGCTCGCGGTCGGTCTCGCCTGTGCGACCGGCTCCTGCGGGGATGCGGCGTCGACGACGGTGCAGCGGTCCGGGCCAGGTCGGTGGTCGCCTGGGGTTCCCCGGGCAACCTCGTGACGGCCCCGCTCGTGATCTCGCAGTGCGAGTTCACCCGACTCGGTGGCGTGTTGGGCAGCGGCACGGTGCCGTCAGGGTCCTTCGCGCTCGAGTTCCACGACAACACGGGCCCGTGCGCGGAGCCCGGCGGCACGTCGCTCCCCGGCGGGTTCGGCTGGATCGATCACCCGGGCGGGTCGTGCAGCACCACGACGACCGCGTCGGTGTGGGCGGCGGAGAAGCCGGGGCTGTCGGCACCGGCCGGCTGCCGCCCCTCGACGTGGATCGGACGCGCCGTGGTCCTGCCGATCTTCGTCGACACGAACGGCCTCGGCGGTTCGAACGGTCAGTACCGGATCGGTGGGTATGTCGGGTTCGAGGTGACCGGGCAGCGTTTCCCGAGCTCGCCGAATCCGACCCCGGGCCTGCGCTGCCCGTCGGGTGCGCTGCGCGCTGCGGTGCTCGCTGCGGTCGCGACGCTCGGCGCAGGCGGCGAGACTGCGTTGTACGACACGCTCGTCACCATCGCCCGGGACGTGCCGCCGGTCGGTGATCCCGGTCGCCGTGCCGTCGTCCTCCTCTCCGACGGCGGTGACACGGTCAGCACGGCGACGCTGTCCGACGCGCTGAACGTCGCACGGTCCGTCCGGATCGAGGTGATCGAGCTCGCATCACCCGAATCGAGCCAGCCGGCGCTCGCCGCGATCGCTGCGTCCGGCGGTGGATCGATCGCGACCGTCGCGAACCTCGGTGCGCTTGCGACCACCTGCGAGCTCACCGCCCGCAACCTGCTCGACGGTCCTCCGGCAGATGGTGCGGACGCATCGCCGGACACGGTGATGAACGCTCCGGCACCCCACGCGGGAACGGTCGACGCCGCACTCGACCGACTCGACACGGTCGGCGTCGCAGCGACCGGCCCCAGCCCGATCGTGGGCGTGGGGCTGGTGCTCCTCGCCGTCGCCGTCCTCGCCGTGGTCGGCGCGGTGACCGTCGGCGTGCTCGCCGTCCCCGTCGTCGCCATCGGCGCACCGCTCGGTGCGCGGGTGTGGCTGTCGACGCGGGCGACGTCACGGCGGAACAAGTTCCTCGCGGCGCTGCCCGACCTGTTGCAGGTGATCGTCGCGATGCTGCGCTCGGGCTACAGGTTCCTGCAGGCGCTCGATGCCGTCGGGTCGGAGGCGGATGAGCCCGCACGCAGCGAGATCCGTCGGGTCCTGCTCGAGGTGCGGGCGGGCCGCGACCTCGCCGACGCGCTCGGCGCGATGGCGACCCGCCTCGACGCGGCGGATCTCGAATGGATCGTCGACGCGGTCGAGATCAACCAGACGGTCGGCGGCGACCTCGCGCACGTACTCGACACCGTCGCCTCGACGATCCGTGTCCGGCAACGGCTCCGTCGGCAGGTGTCGGCGCTCACCGCCGAGGGCCGGGTGTCGGCGTACGTGATGATGGGCCTGCCACCCGGCGTCGCCGTCGCCCTGGTGATCATGGACCCGGCGTATTTCGCCCGGCTCACGGAGGGTGTCGGCCTCGTGCTGCTCGGTGGCGCAGGGGTGTCCCTCGTCGTCGGCTACCCGTGGATGCGGCGGATGATCGGGTCCGTCCACAGAGGGGTCGGGCATGAGCGGGACGGTGTCGGGGGCGGTGCTCATCGTCGTGGCAGCGTTCGTCGCCGTCGCGACGCTGCGGACCCCCGCGTACCCGCGGGTGCGCCTCGTCGAACGACTCGGTCGTGTGCCGATCGTTGGGGGCGCCCGCCCCGCGGCGGGTAGGTCGCATCACCGGTTCGCTCGAGCAGGTCGCGCTCGGGCTGGTGCCCGCCGGTCGCCGGGCGGTGCTCGAACGGGCGGTGCAGGGCGCGCACCTGCAGGCGTCGTGGAGCGTCGGCCGGATCGCGGTCTGGAAAGCCGTGGGCACGGCGGTCGCAGTGGTGGTCGCTGCGTTGGCGCTCGTCAGTTCGCCGGACCTCACCGGTGTCGTCACCGCAGTGCTGCTCGTCACGGTCGCACAGCTCGCCCCGGAGCGGATCGTGCTGTCGAAGGCGGCCGAGCGGCGTGCGGCGATCGCCGCGGAGGTCGCCGATGTGGTCGACCAGCTCGCGGTCGTCGTCCGGGCCGGTCTGGGCCTCGACGCGGCGATGGCCCGGGTCGCCCGCTCGTCGACGGGAATGTTCGGCGAGGAGCTGCAACGGGTCGTCCAGGACGTCCGGGTCGGCATGCCCCGGGCCGATGCGCTGCGGTCGCTCGCCGAGCGGGTGGACCTCCCCGAGCTCGGCCTGCTCGTGCGCGCGCTCGTGCAGTCCGACAAGCTCGGTGTGCCGCTGTCCGCGACGCTCGAGCTGCAGGCGAACGAGATTCGGATCGCCCGTCGACAGGCCGCCGAGGAACGGGCGATGAAGCTCCCCGTGAAGATCCTGCTGCCGACGATGCTCTGCATGCTCCCCGCCCTAATGGCGATCGTGCTCGGGCCGGCGATGTTGAACGTCTACGAGGCACTCGTTCGCGGCCGCTGAGCCGGGGGCGCAATGCAGGGCGCAGCGGACCTACGATCCGCGGCGATGGAACCGCACGCGCTTCTCGCTCGCCTCGCCGTGACGATCCGAAACGACATCGCCCCGGAGGTCGGTGACGGGTTCGCCCGCACCCAGGCGTTCATGGCGTCGGTCGTCCTCGACAAGCTCGCCCGCCAACTCGAGCTCGCGGCGGACCACGCTGCGCTCGAGCACGCCGAGATCGCCGCACTCGTCGTCGATCTCGACGGGCTGCTCACCGGTGCCGATGCGGCGTCGGTGCGCGCAGCCGTGGTCGCCCTGCCGACGAGCGACCCGACGGCCGGCCTCGCCGCACTCGTTGAGACGGTTCACCGAGGGCGCCCGGACCTCGGGGATGCCCGCACGGACGAGCTGCTCAGCCGGATCCGAACGGTGCTGCGGTCCCGGGTCGACCGGCAGATGGCGTACGCGTCATGAGCTTTCCCGAGATCGACGCCGACCGGATCCGGGTCGTGCTCGCCGCCCGCCTCGGCGCCGACGACCTGCGGCTCGACGGTGTCGAGCGCATCGCGGTCGGCTGGTCGCACGAGACGTGGTTGTTCGACGGCACGTGGACCGACGCCGAGGGTGCGCGCCACACCGAGGGCTTCTGCCTGCGACGTGACCCGGGGAACGCGCTGTTGCGCGAGATGTCGGATCTGTCGGTGCAGTTCGCGGTGCTGCGGTGTCTCGAAGGGACAGGGGTTCCTGCCCCCCGTGCCCGGTTCTTCTCCGACGATCCCGCCGAACTCGGTGCGCCGTTCATCGTCATGGAGAAGGTTCCTGGGATCTGCCCGAACCCGTGGGGCCGTGAAGGTCGGGCGTACTACGCGGCGGCCGCGACGCGCGGCGTGCTGCCGGCGAGCTTCACCGATGCACTCGTCGCACTGCACCGTCTCGACTGGCGCGCAGCGGGTCTCGAGGTGCTGGGCGTTCCACCGCCGGGGGGGTTCGCGCGTGCGGAGATCGCGAAGTGGCGGGCGCTCATCGAGGCCACCGGCCAGCAGCCCGACCCGATCCTCGTCGACCTGTTGTTCTGGCTCGACGAGCACGCGCCGTCGACGGACCGGCTGGCGCTCGTCCACGGCGCCTATCGCACCGGCAACGTGCTCATCCACGACGACCGGGTGTCGGCGATCCTCGACTGGGAGACCCAGGTCATCGGCGACCCGATGTACGACGTCGCCTACGTCCTGTCGGACCTGAACCGTGAGGGAACCGACCTGCTGTCGAACCTCGTCCCGGGGGACGACTTCGTCCGCCGGTACGAGGCGGGCACCGGGTTCGAGATCGACCTCGATGCGTGCGCCTACTACCAACGGCTCTACGCCATGCGGTCGGCAGCGTTCTGGATGAGCGCGTCCGCGCTCTACGCGGATGGTGTGAACACTGACCTGCGTCTCGCCCGCACGGCCTGGTCCGTGCCCGTCGTGCTCGAGAGGGCAGCCCGTGACCTCGGCTACTGATCCCAGTTCGCTCCCCGACCGCCACGACTTCGGCCCCGACGACGACGGCCTCCACACGGCGCACATGAGCGACCGGTGGTGGGAGACGGAGACGTCGTGGTTCTCCTTCTGCCATCCGGAGCGGAAGCTCGGCGGTTGGTTCTATTCGATGTTCCGGCCGAACATCGGCACGGTCGCCGGTGGTGCGTGGGTGTGGGACGACTCGGCCCACCTGCCGTGGGAGGTCCTGTACTCCGCGAACTACACGGCGTTGCGCCTCGACCCGACCACCGACCTCCGCGATGCCACCCTGCCGAACGGCGTGCGGATCGAGGTGCTCGAGCCGACGATGTCGTACCGTCTCGGCTACGACGACGGCGAACGGTTCCGAGCCGAGCTGCGATTCGACGGTGTGATGCCGCCGCAGCCGCTCACCGCGGTCGGCGCCGTGTTCGGCTCGGCGCACCACTTCGACCAGCTCGGTCGGGTCACCGGCACGATCGAACTCGGCGGCGAGACCATCGAGATCGACTGCATCTCGATGCGCGACCGCACGTGGGGACCCCGCGCCGAGACCAGGCCGCGCCACGCTGCCTACGTGACCGGTGCGGCCGGGCCCGACGACGGCTTCCTCGCGGTCACCGCGCACGGTGACCCTGTCGACGAGATCACCTACGGGTTCCTGCGACGGGGTGGCCGGACGGTCGGCCTCGCGGGTGGCACCCGGCGGATCGAGCGTGATCGCGACGCCGGCTGGATGACCCGGATCGTCGTCGACGCCGTCGACCAGGAAGGCCGTGCACTCCACGCGGTCGGTGAGCCGCTGAGCCGGATCATCGTGAACCGGCACACGTTCATCGACATCAACAGCCTCGTGCGGTGGGACCTCTCGGGGCTCGAGGGTCACGGCGAGGACCAGGACATGTGGCCGGTGCACACGTTCGCCGCGGATCGCCGCGCCGCCCGGTCGCGGACCCGGTCAGCGGGCTCCCTGACCTAGGGTGCGGCCGTGCGCGACCGTCAGCACATCGCCCATCCGACGTACCTCCGCTACATCGACAAGTTGCGGGAGTACTACGCGGCGTCGGGCTACCCGATGCCCTACAAGTGGGTGCACTTCACCGACGTCCCGTTCACGCCGTTGCCGAAGCCGCTGTCGGAATGCCGTGTCGGGCTCGTGACGACGGCGTTCCCGATGTCGGTGGCCGGAGCGGAACGCTCGCCGAAGGAGCCGTACGCGATGCCGACCGACCCGGCACCCGACCGGCTCTACACCCAGGACCTGTTCTGGGACAAGGACGCGACGCACACCGACGACGTGAACTCCTTCGTGCCGCTCGCGGCGATGAGCGAGTTCGTCGCCGAGGGTCGGGTCGGCTCGTTGGCTCCCCGGTTCTACGGGGTTCCCACCGACTACTCGGCGCGACGCACCGAGCAGCGCGACGCGCCGGCGATCACCGAGCTCGCGCTCGAGGACGCGGTCGACGTCATGCTGCTCACACCGCTTTGACCGGTGTGCCACCAGACGGTCAGTTTGACCGCCCGACACCTCGAGGCCGCCGGGATCCCCACGGTCGTGATCGGCTCCGCCCGAGACATCGTCGAGGAGTGCGGCGTCCCCCGGTTCGTGTTCCAGGACTTCCCGCTCGGCAACCCGATCGGCAAGCCATGGGACCACGCCATGCAACGCGCCACCACCGGGATGGCGCTCGACCTCCTCGAGCGGGCGTTCGCCCCACGGACCACCGTGCAGACCCCGTTCCGCTGGGGCGACGACGCGTGGCGGGAGAACTTCATGCGAGCCGACGACTCGAACCGGGCGGAACTCGCCCGGGCCGGAGAGGAACGCCGTCGGGCGCAGGCCGAAGCGACCACCCGGGGCATCAAGCGCGGTGGCTGAACGCAACGTGCTCGGCGGCGAGCTCGAGGTGTGCGGCACCGACCCGATGACGGGTTGGCACCGCGACGGCTGCTGCAGCACCGGTCCGGAAGACCTCGGCAGCCACACGATCTGCGCGGTGGTCACCGCCGAGTTCCTCGAGCACCAGCGCAGCATCGGCAACGACCTGCAGACGCCGATGCCCGCCTACCGGTTCCCCGGCCTCGTCCCCGGTGACCGCTGGTGCGTCACCGCACGGAACTGGTTGCGCGCCTTCCACGACGGCGCCGCAGCACCGGTCGTGCTGGCGGCGACGAACGTGAAGGTGCTCGACCTCGTGCCGCTCGACGCGCTGCGCCGCCACGCCGTCGACGTGCCGGGTGACCTGTCGGGCCTCGACCTCGCCTGAGGGGTTCAGGCGAGGGTGAACAGGCGGTCGAACCGGTCGCGTGCGTCCACCAGGTGGGCGTTGTAGGTGCGGAAGCCGCCGTTGTAGTTGCCGTCCTGGCGACGCTGGAACTCGCCTTCGAAGTTGTAGTAGCCGGGCGTGCAGTCCTCGCTGAACCGGGTCTTCCCACGGTTCGCGATCACCTCGTCGACCCACCACTGCTCGGCGTCGTCGGTGGCGTCGATCACGTCACGGCCCGAACGACGGACGTGGTCGATGCAGGCAGCGATGTGGTCGCCCTGCACCGACAGCAGGTCGGTGAGGTTGAACTGGAACGACGCCTGGTACCCGCCCATGATGAACAGGTTCGGGAACCCGGCGGTGTGGATGCCGAACACCGTGCGGATGCCGTCGGCGTACTTGCCGTCGAGGTCGAGCCCGTCACGGCCGACGATGCGGTTCCAGATACCGGTCTTCTGCACCTCGAACCCGGTCGCGTAGATGAGCAGATCGAGGGGGTACACGCGGTCCTCGAACACGGGGCCTTCGGGACGGATCTCGGTGACACCCTTGCCGTGCGTGTCGATGAGACGCACGTTCGGGCGGTTGAACGTCGGCAGGTACTCGTTGTGGAAGCACGGCCGCTTGCACATGATCATGTACCAGGGCTTGAGGGACTCGGCCGTGGCGGGGTCGTGCACCGTCTCCTCGATGCGGCGGTGGATGCGCATCAGCCGGTCGATGTTCGCCTGCTCCTGGTCGCGGAGCTTCTCCTCCGCCGACATCGCAGCCCAGCGGGCCTTCGTCTCGTCCGACGGTTCGATCGCCCGGAGCACGCGCTCGCGACGCTTCGTCTGCCAGCCCGGCTGCAGACGACGAGCCCAGTTCGGGTCGGTCGGCCAGTCCTCCTTGAAGTCGATCGTGGAGGGCGTGCGCTGGAAGACGACGAGTTCCTTGGCGTTCGCGCCGAGGTGCGGGATCGCCTGCACGGCGGTCGCGCCGGTGCCGATGATGCCGACGACCTTGTCGCCGAGCTTCTCGAGGTTCGTGCCCGTGTAGTCGAAGTCCCACCGTGACGTGTGGAACGCATGTCCGGCGAAGGTCTCCATGCCGGCGATGCGGGACAGCTTCGGCTTGGAGAGGGTGCCGTTCGCGCAGATCACGAACTTCGCCCGCATGCGGTCGCCCCGGTCGGTGCCGATGTGCCAGCGACCGCTCGCCTCGTCCCAGACGGTGGAGGTGACCGTGGTCTGGAACACGGCGAGGTCGTAGAGGTCGTACTTGCGTGCGATCGCGCGGCAGTGGTCCCAGATCTCCTGGCCGCCGGCGTAGCGGTGGGTCGGGACGTAGTCGAGTTCGTCGAGGAGGGGCAGGTAGTCGTACGCGGGCACGTCGCATGCGACGCCCGGATACCGGTTCCAGTACCAGGTGCCCCCGACGTCGGCGCCGCGTTCGACGATGCGGATCGACTCCACGCCGAACTCGCGCAGGCGGGCCGACGTGAGCAGGGCCGAGAAACCTCCGCCGATGATGAGGACCTCGACCTCGTCGTCGATCGGGTTGCGTTCGGCGATCTCTTCCGCATACGGATCGTCGGCGATCCGGGCGAGGTCACCGTCGAGGTCGGAGACGAACTGCGCGGTGCCTTCGGGTCGGAAGGCGAGTCGCAGGTCGCGTTCCTCGGCGAAGCGCGCCTTGATCGCGTCGTAGTACTCCTGCGGCTGACGTTCGTGGGCGGCCATGGCCGCAGGGTACCGGAACGCAACGGGCCGACCCCAAGGAGTCGGCCCGTCGTCGATCGTCGTGCGGCGTCGTCACGCCGCCGCGGTCACTTCTCCTGCGAGATCCAGTAGTAGAAGGACTTGTCCGCTGCGCCGGTGCCGTAGGTGAGGGTCAGATTGCCCTTCGTAGCGACGCCGAACGCCGAGTAGTCGGGGCTGTTCGTCTCGGTCTCGGCGCCGATCTCCCACCCGTCCGCCTTCAGCGCCTTCGTGAGGTTCGCGAAGCCACCCTTGACGTCCTTGATGGTCCCCGACACGAGCCAGGTGGCCGAACTGGCATCGCTCACCTTCGTGGACGACTGGATGGTCGTGCCCGCGAACAGCGGCGCCTTCGGGATGTCGCCGGGGAGCTTCGTCGCCGCGCCCGACTCGAAGGTGCCGTCGGACGTCTTCACCTTGACGCCGCCGTCCTTGGTGATCTCGACGTCGTCGGCACCGGTGGCGCCTTCGATCGCCTTCTCGGTCGCCTTCTCGGCGATCGCCCCGCAGGCGGTGCCGAACAGTGCGACGGCGAACATCGGGACGATGACGAGCTTGTGTGCACGCATGGTGGCGGTCCTTCCGATCTGCGGGCCGGCCACCGAGGTCGCCCGGTCGCCGAAGTATACGTCGTCACCGCCGAAGCGACGACGAACCCGCTCGTTGCGGATGAGCACGTCGCGAACGAACTTCCGGCGTTATCGTGCGGGTTGCCGATCGTGGCACGACAAGGGAGGTCGTCATGAGCGACGCAACGGGCTCTACCCCGCCGGGCTGGTACCCGGATCCGCACGGCAGCGGGGGCCAGCGCTACTGGGACGGCACCCAGTGGACCGACAACGTGCAAGGCGGCGCCGCAGCGGCCCCTGCCTACGGCGCAGCAGGCGGCGCAGCCACCTACGGCGCATCCGGTGGTGACATCGACCCGCGTTCCGGCCTCGCCTACGCGAACCCGGGCCAGCGGTTCCTCGCGTACCTCATCGACGGCGCGATCATCTTCGTCGGCTACATCGTCACGTGGATCCTGGCCATCGTCCTCGGCGCGATCAGCGATGCGCTCGGCGGGCTCATGCTGCTCGTCGGCTATCTGGTGGTCATCGGGCTCTCGCTCGTGATGATCGTGCTCGGCCTCGGCGGACCGCTGGGACAGACGCCGGGCAAGCATCTGATGGGCATCAAGGTCGTCGGACCCTCCGCAGGCCCGATCGGTGCAGGGAAGGCCTTCGTCCGCTGGATCGGCTACCTGCTGAACTCCATCGTCTGCGGTCTGCCCATCGGCTTCCTGTGGATCCTCTTCGACAAGGAGAAGCGGGGCTGGCACGACATGATCGCCGGCACGCGCGTGGTCGTCGCCCCGCCCGGACCGAAGAGCCTCGGCTACTGGTTCGGGAACTTCCGCGGCTGATCGCCACTACACACCGGAGCGCCGTCGACGGGTCCCGCCTTCGGGCGGGGCCCGTTGCGCGTCCGGTCAGGTACTCGAGCCGAAGCTCGCCAAGGCGCCGAGCAGCACGAGCAGCTGCAACACGAGCACCACGGCGAAGAACGCCGCGACGACACCGATCAGGATCGTGCCGATGAGACCGAGGAGCTGACCGGTCTGCACGTTGCCCCGGTTCGACCACACGACACCGGGCTGGGCGTCCATGTCGGCGAGGACGCGCTTGCCCTTGATCCAGGCGATCGGCGCGAGCACACCGCACAGCACGAGGCCGAGGATGCCGAGGATCAACACGGTCTGGCCTTCGGGGTGCTCCCGGGGGAGGACCGGCTGCGGGTGACCCTGCGGGCAGAGCACGGTCCCCGGTTGCATCGGCGTGCCGCACACTGCACAGAACACGATCGACCTCCTCGTGATTCGGCACCCTAGTGAACCGGGGGCACGGTACGGTCCGCACTCATGCAGCACCACGACGGCGCGATGGCGCACGACCACCACCACGGGGGCCTCGAGGCCGACCTGCAGACCATGGCGGCGCGGGGACTCGGGCGGCGGAGCGTGCTCGGACTCCTCGGTGGCGGTGTGCTGTTCGCCGCAGCCGGTTGCGCAGGGGACACGGCGGAGACCGTCGCCTCGGCGACGTCGTCGGGTAGCGGTGGTGCGTCGAGCACCGCGGCACCGGCGACCTCGGGGATCCCCTCGATCCCTACGTCCGGCACTACGCCGGTCTCGGCGTGCACCGCGATCGCCGCGGAGACGGCCGGTCCGTTCCCGGGGAACGGGGCGAACGGGCCGAACGCGCTCACGAAGTCGGGGATTGTCCGACGCGACATCCGTTCGAGCTTCGGTGGCGGGACGATGTCGCCGAAGGGCGTGCCGCTCACCGTCGTGCTCCGGCTCGTCGACACGAGGAAGGGATGCGCCGCACTCGCCGGCGCGGCCGCGTACGCCTGGCACTGCGACGCGGACGGCCGGTACTCGATGTACAGCTCAGGCGTGACCGGCGAGAACTTCCTGCGCGGCGTGCAGGAAGCCGACGCTGCGGGCACGGTGACCTTCCTGACCACGTTCCCCGGGGCCTACCGGGGTCGCTACCCGCACATCCACTTCGAGATCTACCCGAGCCTTGCGAAGGCGACGACGTCGGCGAACAAGATCGCCACCTCCCAGCTCGCCCTTCCCGAGGACACGTGCAATGCCGTGTACGCGACCCCCGCGTACCGCGCGAGTGCGGCGAACTTCCCGTCGACACCGCTGCAGCGCGACGGGATCTTCGCCGACGGGTGGACGACTCAGCTCGCGTCCGTCGCCGGGAACGTCGCCGACGGCTACACGGCCACCCTCATCGTCGGCGTCTGATCGGCCGCCGCGCACTCAGCCGAGCAGCTCGGCGGCGCGGTCGAGGAGGCTGCCGATCGAGGTGCCCATGACCTCCCACAGCGGGTCGACGCGCTTCCCGCGGCGGTGGAGCGCGAGGTTGAACCCGGTGATCACCGCGAACTTGTAGGCGGCCAGCGCCCGGAAGAACGCAACGTCGCCGACCGGCGCACCCCAGGCTTCGGCGTAGTCGTCGACGAGCTCCTCCGGCGAGGGCATGCCCTCGGGCACGGCGAAGGGGTGGTTCCACGCCGTCGCGTCGTTCCACGTCGCGAACCAGCCGAGGTCGGTGAGGGTCGAACCGATCGCGCACAACTCCCAGTCGAGCACCGCCCGCAACGCGCCGTCGTCGCTGTAGTAGAGGTTCCCGAACTGGTAGTCGCCGTGCACGAGACCGACGGTCGGCGCGTCCGGGCGCCGCGCCAGCAGCCGTTCCCGGACCCGCGGCGCGAGCGCGAACGCTTCCGGCTCGGCCACACGGCCCACCAGGCGGTCCCACGAGGTGATGTCGTCGGCGAGGTCGACCGGTTCGCCGAGGTATCCGCACCGCGTCCGCCAGTCGACCCGGTGGATACCGACGAGTGCCTTCGCCGCGTCCCGGCCCATCCGCCGCCGCGTCGCGTCGTCGAGGGCGAGCACCCAGCGGGCCTGCCCCTCGAGGCCGAGCACGGAGCCGTCCCGCAGGCGGTCCACGACGAAGTACGGGGACCCGAACCAACCGGTGTCGTCGGGGCCGCCCCACCAACGAACCGTGCAGTGCGGCACGTCGGAACCCCGGAGCGCCTCGAGCGCCGTCACCTGGCGAACCATGTCGGCGGTTCCTGCCCACTGCACGTTGGGCGGCGGCAGGCGCAGGAACCACGCCCCGGTGACTCCGCGACTCGTCGTGTCGAACCCGAAGGTGAATCCGGCGTGGCCGGGCATGGTCACGAGGCCCGACACCGTCGCGTCGGGATCGTCGAGCTTCGCCCGGGCGAACCGTTCGAGTCGTTGCGGCAGATCCTCGAACGCCGCGCCTCCCGCACCCACCGCTCACACCACCCGGAGGGGGAGGGCGGCGAACCCTCGGAAGAACGGCAGCGCCCGCCGGACCCCTGGCGTGCGACCGGGGCCGAGCGCCGGGAACCGGTCGAGGAATGCACCGAGGCCGATCTGCGCTTCGAGCCGTGCGAGAGGCGCCCCCAGACACACGTGCACGCCGGACCCGAACGCGAGATGCCCCTCGACCGGTCGGCACACGTCGAACCGTTGGGGCTCGGCGAACCGGGCCGGGTCGTGGTTCGCCGCGGCGAGCGCGACGGTGAGGGTGTCGCCGGCGTGCACCGGGCACCCGCCGACCGCTGCGTCGTCGTACGCGATCCGTGCCGTCTCGGTGATCGGCGGGTCGATGCGCAGCATCTCCTCGACGGCGTCGGCCATGCGAGCCGGTTCGGCGCGCAGCACCGCGAGCTGTTCGGGGTGCCGCACGAGCAGATCGAGCCCGCTGCTCAACAGGTCGCTCGTCGTCACGTTCCCGGCGACCATGAGCTGGGTGCACAGGCTCGCGATCTCGAGGTCGGAGAGGCGGTCCTCGTCCTCCTGGGCGAGCACCATCGCCGACACGAGGTCGTCGATCGGTCGCTCCCGACGGGCGGCGACGGTGGAGCGGATGCAACGGCCGAGCGACACGTACGCCTCGCGCAGGCGGTCCTGACCCGACGCGTCACGGTCGGGGTCGTACCCCCACAGCACCTGTTCCGACCAGGTCCGCAAGTCGTCCGGTGCCGCGCCGTCGAGGCCCATCATCTCGGCGATCACCCGGGTGGGCAGCAGCGACGTGAACGTCTCCACGACGTCGACCGCGCCGTGCGGGTCGGCGGCGGCGGAACGGGCGACGTCGTCGAGCAGTTCCGCGGTGATCCGTTCGATCCGGGTCCGTTCGCGGTCGATCGTGTGGGCGGCGAACGCCTTCGACATCAGCAGGCGGATCCGACGGTGCGCCGGGTCGTCGAGCAGGACGAGCGGGGGTTCGTACGCGGTCTCGCCGACGCCCTCGAACACGCCCGTCCCGGCGATCCTCCGGGCGTAGGACCCCTCCGTCGCACGACGTGCGTCGACCCCGAAGGACTTGTGGCGCAACGCCTCGCGCGCGACCTCGTACCCGGTGACGACCGACCGTCCGTACGCAGGATCCGGCCACAGCGGGCCGTGCGCACGCATCGCGTCGTAGAAGCGCTGCGGGTCGTCGCGGAACGCCGCATCGCGCGACGTCACGGTTGCCCCGCCGTCACCGAGCACGTCGTCCTGCACCGAACCCCCTTCCGGCCACGATCCACCTCCGGAACGCCCGACGGTACCCGAACTAGCGTCCCGGCCGGGAAGGGGGCTGTCCATGTCCGTCACACCGCTACCACCGCCGTACCGCGACCTGCCCGAGGTGCCCGGCCTCGCCATGCGCCACGCCTGGGACGTGTGGGGACGCGACGACGACGTCGGCACGATCAACCTGCTGAGCCCCGACCGGGTCGCCGAAGCGGCCGGTGAGGTGCGCAGCGGTGAGGTGGTCCCCCTCGACCTGCCGCTGACCCTGCCGGACCCACCGCTGTTCGGGCGCCAGGCGTACCGCCACGAGGTGTTCGCGCTGAACCGCCACGAGATGGACGACCGGCTCGACGGCTTCCACCTGCAGGGCTCCACCCAGTGGGACGCGCTCAACCACGTGCGGGCCCGCGAGCACGGGTACTGGGGCGGACGCACGGACGACCCGACCGGCGGGCCGAACGGCCTCGGCATCGACCGGTGGGCCCGGCGGGGGATCGTCGGTCGAGGCGTGCTCGTCGACGTCGCCGCGCAGCTCGCCGCAGCGGGTCGACCCGTCGACGGCCTCGCCGGACACGCGATCACCGTCGACGAGTTGCGCTCGACCCTCGACACGGAGGGCGTGGAGCTCCGTCCCGGCGACGTGCTCTGCCTGCGGACCGGGTGGACGACGGCGTACCGGCGGCTCGACCACGCCGCCCGGGTCGCATACGCCGCTGCACCGACGTCGACGGGGCTGCGCGCGGGTGAGGACATGGCGGAGTTCCTGTGGGACGCCCACGTCGCCGCACTGTGCTGCGACAACCCCGCCGTCGAGGTGGTGCCCGGCGACCCCGCCGTCGGGTCGCTGCACCGGCGGCTCATCCCGTTCCTCGGGTTCGCGCTCGGCGAGATGTTCGACCTCGACCGGCTCGCGGAGCGGTGCCACGCGGACGGCCGGTTCACGTTCCTCTTCGTCGCCGCACCGTTGCACGTCCCCGACGGGCTCGGCTCGCCCGGGAACGCAGTGGCGATCCGATGAGCGCGCCACTCACCCGATTCGCCGACAAGGTCGCCGTCGTCGTCGGCGGCACCGCCGGGATCGGGTTCGCCACGGCGTTGCGGCTCCGATCCGAAGGGGCGACGGTGATCGCGGCGGCGCGCGACGCCGAGCGCGGGCGTCGCAACCTCGACGACGCGGGTGCGCCCGACGTCGCGGTCGTCGCGGTCGACGTCACCGACGAGGAACGCGTCGAGGCGCTCTTCGCCGGGGTCGGCGCCACGCACGGTCGGGTCGACGTGGTCGTGAACTCCGCCGGGGTGCTGTGGGTCGAACGGTTCGACACGATGACGCACCGCGCGTGGGAGAAGGTGCTGCGGACCAACCTCGACGGTCCGGTCCGGGTCTGCCGTGTGGCGTTGCCGTGGCTGCGAGCCGCCGTGGCCCGCCCGGGCGGCACGGGCACCGCGTCGATCGTCAACGTCTGCTCCCTCGACGCGGTCGCCGCCGACAAGGGCATGTCCGCGTACAACGCTGCGAAGGCCGGGTTGTTGAACTTCACCCGGGCGCTCGCCCTCGAGCTCGCGCCCGAGGGCATCCGCGCCAACGTCGTCTCGCCCGGGGCGATCGACACCGACATGACCGCTGCGGCCACCGGGTCCATGCATGCGAGCGAACAGTTCCGCGCCGCGATCCCCGTCGGCCGCTTCGGCCGGCCCGAGGAGATCGCCGCGGCCGTCGCGTTCGCCGCCGCGGACGAGGCGTCGTTCCTCGTCGGATCGAACATCGTCGTCGACGGCGGCGTGACGTCGGGAACCGGCCACCCGGACCTGCTCGAGATGTTCCGACCACGAGGAGACGCATGAAGGCCTGGCGGGTGGAGGAGCTCGGACACCCCTCCGAGTCGATGGTGCTGCGCGACGACGTCGCCGACCCGGTTCCCGGCCCGGGGCAGGTGCACATCCGGGTCGACGCGGGGAACGTGAACTTCGCCGACATCCTGCTGTGCCAGGGCGTCTACCAGGACCGCCCCGGCGTGCCGTTCACGCCCGGCCTCGAGACCTGCGGCACGGTGCTCGCCGTCGGCGAGGGCGTCGACGTGCCCCTCGGGGTCCGTGTCGGAGGGATGGCGGCGCTCCCGGCGGGCGGGTACGCGGAGCAGGCGTTGGTGCGCGCCCACACGGCGCTCGTCATGCCGGAGGACATCCCCGCCGTCGACGCCACCGTGCTCTACTCGACCTTCCAGACCTCCCACGTCGGTCTGCACCACCGCGCCCGCCTGCAGGCGGGGGAGTGGCTGCTCGTGCACGGCGCCGCCGCCGGTGTCGGGGCCGCCGCGGTCCAGCTCGGCGTCGCCGCAGGGGCGAAGGTCATCGCGACCGCCGGCGGTCCGGAGAAGTGCGCGCACGTGCGGGCGCTCGGCGCGCACCACGTGCTCGACCACCGGAGCGACGACGTGTACGCCGCCGTGCAGGACCTCACCGGAGGCCACGGGGTCGACGTCGCCTACGACCCCGTCGGCGGCGACCTCGGCGATCTCACCCGGCGGCTCATGGCCTGGGAGGGGCGCCTCGTCGTCGTCGGGTTCGCGTCCGGTCGGATCCCGAACCACCCGGCGAACCACGTGCTCGTGAAGAACTACGCGGTCGTCGGCCTCCACTGGGGCGCCTACGTGGAACACGCCGGCCGCGCGGTGATCGAAGCCGCCCACGACGACCTGTTGCGCCTCTACCGCTCAGGCAGCATCCGCAGCGACGTCACCGGGACCGTGCCGCTCGAGGGCGTCCCGGACGCACTCGCCGCGCTCGAGGCCCGAGCGGTCACCGGCCGCCTCGTCGTCACCCCCTGACGGAGGGGGCTCAGCCGAAGGCGCCGGCGGCCCGCAACGCCGCGATGCGGGCATCGTCGAAACCCCACGCTCGCAACGCGTCCTCGCCACCCGCTCCCGGGCTCGGCGAGCGTCGCACGATCTCGGAGGGCGTGCGGCTGAAGCGCGGCGCCGGCGCCGGCTGGGTGGTCCCGTCGACCTCGACGAACGCGTCACGAGCGACGTTGTGGGGATGCATCGGCGCCTCGAGCAGGTCGAGCACCGGCTGCACGTTGTCGTCGTCGCCGTCGAAGAGCTCGACCCAGGCGTCCCGTGGGCGGGTGGCGAACAGGGCGGCCATCCGCTCGCGGTAGGCCGGCCAGTTCGCGCGGTCGGAGGGATCACCGAGGCCCTCGAGGTCGATGCCGGACTTCGCCACGAAGTTGCGCAGGAACTTCGGCTGCAGCAGTGCCGTGGACACGAACTTCCCGTCCGCGCAGCGGTACACCGCGTACCGCCAGTCACCACCGTCGACGAGGTTCGCCTGCCGTTCGTGCATCCAGGTCCCGCCGGCGAGGTTGCCGTACACGTACGCCATCAGATTCAGCGCGCCGTCGGAGATCGCCGCGTCGACGACCTGGCCCTTGCCGGACCGCTGCGCCTCGAGGAGCGCGGCGAGCATCCCCATCGCGAGGAACGTCCCGCCACCCCCGAAGTCGCCGGCGAGGATCAACGGCGGGACGGGCGGCCGATCCGCCTCGCCGATCGCCCACAACGCTCCGGTGATCGAGAGGTAGTTCGCGTCGAACCCGGCCCGCTGCGCGAACGGACCGTCCTGACCCCACCCGGTCATGCGGCCGTAGACGAGGCGCGGGTTGCGGGCCAGACACACGTCCGGTCCGAGCCCGAGTCGTTCCGCGACCCCCGGCCGCATCCCCTCGATGAGACCGTCGGCCCCCTCGACGAGCTCGAGCACCGTCGCCACCGCGGCGGGATCCTTCAGGTCGAGCCGGACCGAACGACGGTTGCGGTACAGGTACCGGTACTCATACGACGGGTAGCCGTACTCGACCTCCTCGAGGCGGTCGACGAGGACGACGTCCGCCCCCATGTCGGACAGCAGCATCCCGGCGAAGGGACCCGGGCCGATGCAGAACAGCTCGACGATCTTGATCCCCTGCAACGGTCCCACGGCATCCCCCTCGCCCATACGTGTGTCGCGCGCACCGTAGCGCCGGGCGGACAGTCGGGGGGTCGTCGGTAAGCTTCCGGCGTGCAGCAGCGCCCCGTCGCCCTCGTCACCGGGGCAGGTTCCGGCATTGGTGCGGCGACGGCGAACCGTCTCGTCGCCACCGGCCACGACGTGGTCGCCGTCGGACGCCGGCCCGAACCGCTCGAGGCCCTGCGGGCCGACCACGGGGAGGCGATCGAGGTGTGCCCGGCCGACCTCGCCGATGCGGAACGCGTCGTTCACGTGGTGCGCGACGTCGCCGCCCGGCGCGGGCGACTCGACGTGGTGGTGAACAACGCGGGTGATGCGTGGCAGGCGGGCATCGAGGACACCGACCCCGCCCGCTTCCGGTCACTCGTCGAGGTGAACCTGGTCGGTCCGGCGGCCGTCGTGCACGCCGCGTGGCCGACGTTCCTCGCGCAGCGGCGCGGGTGCATCGTGAACGTGTCGTCGCTCGCGCAGTTCGACCCGTTCCCCGGGTTCTTCGCCTACGCGCCGTCGAAGGCGGGCCTGCACCTGCTCACCGTGGTCGCGGCGAACGAGGGCGGCCCGCACGGTGTGCGCGCCTTCACGGTGGCACCCGGCGTCGTCGACACGCCGCTGCACCGGCGCCTCGTCCCCGACGGGGTCGACGACGCGTTCCGTCTCGACGCCGACACGGTCGCCGGCCTCGTCGTGGCGTGTGTCGCCGGCGTCCACGACGACGCCGTCGGCACGACCCTCGCCGCCGTGACGCCCGCCGTGGCCCCCTTCGTCCGCGACTGGATGGACCGCAACCCGAACGGGGGCGTCCGGATCATGGAGCTGCACCGATGACCAAGGTGACGGTCTACCGCCACGAACACTTCAACGCCGCCCACCGGCTGCACAACCCGAACCTCGACGACGCCGAGAACCGCCGGATCTTCGGCAAGTGCAACTCGCCGAACTACCACGGCCACAACTACGAGCTCGTCGTGGCGGTCACCGGAGAGATCGATCCGGTGACCGGTTACGTGATCGATCTCGGCACGCTGTCAGCGCTCGTCAAGCGGGAGATCCTCGACCGGTTCGACCATCGGAACCTCAACCTCGACGTCGAGGAGTTCTCGGCGCGGAATCCCACGGCCGAGAACATTGTTGTGACCATATACGAGTTGCTCCGGCCCCATCTGGATGCCGGTCTCGAGCTGCAGATCACCCTCGGGGAGACCCCTCGCAACTTGGTCCGTTACCCCGCGGGAGGACCGCAATGACCTACGCCGCCGAGGAACGCTACGACCTCGACACCACCGCCGCGCTCGCATCTCACTACCGTTCGGCGATCGAGCTGCTCGGTGAGGACCCGCTTCGCGAGGGACTGCTCAAGACCCCCGAGCGGGTCGCCAAGGCGATGCAGTACCTGATGCACGGCTACGAGCTCGACGCCGTGAAGATCCTCCAGAGCGCCCGGTTCCGTGAGGACGTGCGCGAGATGGTCGTCGTGAAGGACATCGAGCTGTACTCGCTCTGCGAGCACCACCTCGTGCCGTTCTACGGGCGGGCGCACATCGCCTACCTGCCGAACGGCTGGATCACGGGCCTGTCGAAGGTGGCACGCGTCGTCGACGCGTTCAGCCGGCGGCTGCAGGTGCAGGAGCGCCTCACCCAGCAGATCGTCGACGCCATGGACGAGGCGCTCCAGCCCGTCGGCGTGGCCGTCGTCATCGAGGCGAAGCACCTCTGCATGATGATGCGGGGCGTCCAGAAGCAGAACTCGGTGACGACCACGTCGGCGTTCTCGGGCGCGTTCGCCGAGGGGCCGACGCGCAGCGAGTTCCTGCGGCTGATCGGCTCGTCGCTGAGCTGACCCGCCCGGTCAGCCGGCCGCTTCTGCGGCGGCTTTCATGCCCTCGAGGGTTGCGCGGATCGACGACACCGTGATCGCCTTGCGCTCATCGAGAGCTGTCGGACCGCCCTCGGCGATCGTCGGCGGGATCGTTCGCAGCTCGTAGGACTCCGTCAGCCGGGTCCCGCCGTTGTCCGTCGGCTCGAGGGTGTAGCGCCACAGGGCGATGTTCCAGTCGAGGCCGCCGGTCACGAAAGCGAACGCGCGGTCCTGTTCGACCTCGACGATCTCGACCGGCGCCTTCCACTCCTTCGTGCCGTCGCTGTTCGTCCCCACGAACATGTCGCCGACCTTGCCGGTGCCCGGCACCCCGTCGGCGTTCTTGCGCCAGTAGCCGCCGGTGTTCTCGGTGCTCCACTCGCCGTACCGCTCCATGGCGGTGACGATGCCGAACACCGTCGACGGCGATGCGGCGATCTCGATGCTGTCGGCGTGCACGTGGTGCAGGTCGGTCATGGCGTCCCCCTCGTCGCGGCCCGCCCACCGGGCCCGGTCGCGCACGGTAGCGGGCCGCAGGGTTGCCTGCCCGCGCCCGCCGGAGGGCGTCAGCCCGCGAGCTCGACGACCGCGGGCGCGAGGCACCGGTCGACGAGTGCACGAAGCGCCGGCTCGTCGGCCGCCTCGAGCGCGAGTGCCTCGGGGCCGGTCGCAAACCCGGCGAGCGTCGGCCGACCCGACACGACCGAGACGTCGACCCACGCCGGGATGTGGTCGGCATCGCGGCCCAGGACGTGGATGCTGCGTGCCGGCGCCCAGAACGCCTCCGGGAACGTCGCCGTCACCTTCACGACGATGCCCGGCGTCAGCCGACCGAGCGCGCCGAGGGTGACGGCCGGCAGCGGCGGTTCGAACGACGGTCGACCGGCCAGCAGCGCGCCGATCGGCGTGGTCACCACGACCGCCTCGGCGGGCAGGTCGCCCGCGGTCGTCGCGACGGTCCACCGGCCGGGCGTGGCGCCCGCCCGGATCGCGGTAGCGGTGACACCGAGACGGACGTCGAGGCCCACCGCCAGGTCGTCGACGATCCGGCCCAGGTCCGCCCCGACGAGGTGGTCGTCGCCCGGTAGGTGGTAGGGCTCCGACCGCCAGCGCAACGACAGGTCATCGATCGGTGCGGCGGTCACGTTCTCGTAGGAACTGCGGACGAGGCACCCGAGCGCCTCCCGCTCCCAGGGCTCGAGCGGCAGCTCGGCGAGGACGTCGGTCACCACCGGGCCGAGCGGGCGGTCCGGACCTGCGGCGGCGAGCGCGTCGAGGCGGCGCTCGACGTCGATGCGCCAGACCTCCAACCGGGCGACGTCGCTCGGCCCGAGCAGCCCGCGACCGGGGACCACGAGCCGCCGTTCGCCCGTGGAGGGGTGCAGCGGCACACCGAGCCGTGCCGCGGACTCGGCGACCGGGTTGCCGACCTCGCCGTGCACCCACGCCGCGCCGGGATGGACGGGCACCCCGATGGCGTGGTCGACCCGGGCCCGTCCTCCGAGGACGGTGTCGGCCTCGACCACGACCACACTCCCACCGCGATCCCTGACGCGCCGTGCCGCCGCCAACCCGGCGAGCCCTGCACCGACGACGACGACCCCGGTAGCGCCCGCGCCGAGCAGGCGGTCCGCAGCACGCTCACCGCTCGCCCAGGCGCCGTGCATCGTGCCCGGGTGGTCGACCGAGGTCGCCTCGCCGGCGAGCACCAGGCCCGGTGCGACCGGCTCGGCGAGCCGTCGACGATCCTCCGGGGTCCCGCCGTGGCGGAGCGCGGTGTAGGTGGTCGCGATCGACGGCGTCGAGCACCAGCGCGACGCGACGGCCCGAACGGCCCGGTTCGAGGACATCGTCCCGTCCCGGTCTCAGCGGTCCCGGGCCACCGCCGGGGTCAGGCGCACCTCGCGGAACGGCACGTTCTTGTCGACCTCGGGTTCCTTCGGCAGGCCGAGGATCCGTTCGCCGATGATGTTCCGCTGGATCTGGTCGGTACCCCCGCCGATCGAGGTGAAGTAGGCGTTCAGCATCGAGTACGTGCAATCCGCCGCCCGGGCGGAATCCGAACCGCCGAGCAGCGCCTCCGCCCCGAGGATGTCGGCCTGCACCCGGGCGGCGTAGTGGAGGATGCCGGACATGGCGAGCTTGCCGAGCGACGCCACGGGCGACGACGACCCCTGCTTCAGCTCGGCGCGGGCGCGCATGCCGTTCCAGGTGTTCACCGTGCGCATGCAGTGGAGGCGGGCCAGTGCCTGGCGGACCATCGGGTCGTCCGTGCGGCCGAGCTCGCGGGCGAGGTCGGTAAGCACAAGGTCCGGAACGGGCGCGCTCGCCTCCGAGGTGGGGTCACGGTCGGCGTCGGGCTTCGCGGTGCCGGAACGCTTCTGCACGACGCCCATCACCGCGCGCTCGTACATGAGGGCTTCCTGCAGCACCCACCAGCCGGCGTTCAGCTCGCCGAGCATGTTCGCGTGCGGGACCCGGGCATCGGTGATGAACACCTCGTTGAACCGGGAGTCGCCGGTCGCCTGACGCAGCGGCCGCACGTCCACGCCCGGCTGGCGCATCGGGAAGAAGAAGAACGTGATGCCCCGGTGCTTCGGAACGTGGAGGTCGGTCCGCGTGATGAGCAGTGCGTACTCGGCCTGCCGTCCGCCGGAGGTCCACACCTTCTGGCCGTTCACGACCCACTCGTCGCCGTCGCGCACGGCACGTGTCTGGATGCTCGCGAGGTCCGAGCCGGCACCCGGTTCGCTGTAGAGCAGGCACATGTCGATGTCGCCGAGCAGCAGCGGACGCATCACCCGGGCCTTCAGGTCGTCCGAGCCGTACTGCAGCACCGTGCCGGCCCACAGGTTGGTCACGTCCTGCGCGGACCCGGGGGCGTCGACGGCACGGAACTCGGCGTCGACGACCCGGCCGAGCGCAGCGGGGAGTCCACGGCCGTGCCAGCGCTCCGGCCAGCTCGGCGCCGCCCAACCGGCGTCGACCACCGCCTCGAGGAACGGTCGCCGCGGTGCACCCGGGGTCCAGTGATCCGCAAGCCATGCCCGGACCTCGGCCCGGACCGCCTCCTCGGATGCGATGTCGGCGACTGCGGTGTCCACGTTCGGCCTCCCGGCGTTGCGTCGGCGTGCGACCGACGATGCCGCGCATCGTACCGCGGGGCCCTCGGCTACGGTCCGGCCATGCACGGTCGGAAGTACTGGATGATGCTGCCGGCGAACCGCACGGCGACCGAGACCGCCGGGCTCGCCGCGGAGGCGGAGCGTCTCGGTCTCGAAGGGGTCTTCTCCATCCAGCTGTCGTCGAACCCCTTCGTGCCGCTCGCTGCGGCGGCGGTGCCCACGACCACGCTCCGGCTCGGGACCGGGATCGCGCTCGCCCTCACCCGGTCACCCCTCGAGACGGCGTTCGCCGCGCTCGACCTCGACCACCTCAGCGAGGGCAGGTTCACCCTCGGCCTCGGCACGTCGGTTCGCTGGTGGCACGAGCAGCTCTACGGCGTCCCCTACGACCGGCCCGTCGCCCGGCTCGCCGAAGCCGTGCGGATCGTCAAGGCGGTCACCTCGGGTCGGGCCCGCGAGACCGGCCGCATCGACGGGGAGTTCTGGCAGGTCGACCTCACGAACCTCGCCATGCGCCCGCCGTTGCGCCCCGACCTGCCGGTGTGGGTCGCGGCCCTGCGCACCCCGCTCGTGAAGGTCGCCGCAGCGGAGGCCGACGGGCTCATCGGGCACCCGTCGTGGTCGGTCGACTGGGCGCTGCAGCAGATCAACGGGCCGTACGCCACCGGGCTGCGGACCGCCGGGCGTGACCGGTCCGACGTCGAGATCAACCTGTGGCACGTCGTCGCCCCGAACCCCGACGTCGCCGAGTCGGTGCACGACGCGAAACGGCACGTCGCCACGTACGCGTCGATCGCCCAGTACGAGCCGTACTTCGCCGCCCACGGCTTCGGCGCCGAGGCCCGACGGTTGCAGGAGGCCGTCGCCGCGGGTGACCGCAACGCCGCAGACCTCGTGCCCGACGACATGGCCCGCACGTTCGTGCTGTGCGGCACACCCGGTGACGTCGCCCGCCAGCTCGAGCCGCTGTGGGAGGTCGCCGACTCGATCTGCCTGCAGTCCCCGCCGCTCCGTGCCGACGCGAAGGCCGCGTACGACCAGCGGATCGCCGAGACGTTCTACGGCTGAGCGAACAGCGTTCGCAGACCCCGGCCGATCGCCGCCGGGATCGTCGAGTAGTGGTCCTCACCCTCGAACACGACGAGCGGTCCGAGGTCGAGCGACGCCGGCCGGTGCGCGGCGAGAAGGTCGTGCGCGGCACGGGCGTTCGTGACCGTCGGGAAGGGGAGCGTGTCCTCCTCGTCGGCGCCCACCGACATGAAGACCTTCGCCGCCACGTCGGCATGCGAGGGCAGACGCTCGCTGATGATGTCGAGGATCACCCGGTCGTTCCACCACACCGACGGGCTCGCCAGCAGGTAGCGGTGGAACGTGTCCGGTGCGGTGACGAGCCCGAACAGGCCGAACAGCGCCGAGAACGAGTGGCCGACGACCGTGCGGTCGGCGGGGTCGACGCGGTAGCCCCGCTCGAGCATCGGGAGCACGGCGTCGCGGATCCACGCCAGGTGGTCGGTCGCGCCGCCCGCCTTCGGGGGATCACCGGCGGGGACGCTGCGAGGCGGGAACTCGCCCGGTGTGGGCGTATAGGCGCTCGCCCGCCGGCGGACGACGTCACGCACGGTCGGAGCGTCCCACCCCACGCCGGCGACGACGGCCTTCGGCATCTGCCGGGCCATCGACAGGTTGAGGCACACGTCCCGCGTCGTGCCGTAGGTCCACTGCGGGTCGTTGCACAGGACGAGCGGCAGCGGGGGGCCGTCGGGGTCGTAGCCGTCCGGGAGCGAGACCCGGACCACCCGTCCGTCGTCCAGGTGGTGCACGTGCTCCGTGCCGATCACGGTCGATCCCCTCCCTCCGGCGCGTTGGCCCGCAACCACGCCTCCGAATCCTCGAGCAGGCCCGCAGCCCCCGCCCAGCGCAGTCCGGTGACCGTCGCGCCGACGACGTTCGTCGCCGCGCACGCCGCACCCGACAGGTTCGCGTCGGTGAGGTCGGCACCCTCGAAGTCCGCGCCCTCGACATCGGCACCGGAGAGGTCCGCTCCGACGAGGCGAGCCCCGCGCAGGTCTGACAGCGACAGGTTCGCACCACGCAGATCGACACCGGTCAGGTCCACGCCCCGCAGGTCGCACCCCTTGAGCGCGAGGGAACGGAGGTCGACGCAGCCGAGTGCGACCGGCGTCCAGGCGCGCAGGTCGACCCCGATGAGCGGCCGGTCCCGGTACTTGTCATGCTCCGTCGCGGCGAGGAAGCGGGCGAGCTGCTCGGGTCGCACCGACCCGCTCACGAACCGCCGGTCGCCAGGCCACGGGTCGGCGTCGTTGTGGTAGCCCGACGTCCGCTCCCAGTAGCCGAGCCGGTCCTCGGCGAGCACCTCGACGAGCCGCACCCACTTGCAGCTCTTGGAGAAGTACCGGGACGGCGTGACGATCCGCACCGGGCCGCCGTGCGCGACATCGAGCGGTTCGCCGCCCGCATCCCACACGACCCAGGCGTCGTCGACGGCGACGTCGAGCGGGAGGCTCGTGTCGTGCGCCCGGGCCGAGGTCGCCTCGAACCGGACGAACCGTGCCCCCGGCCCGGTGCCCCCCGCTGCGGCGAGCACCTCCCGCAGCGGCACCCCGGTGAACGTGCACGCCAACCGCGACCAGCCGGTCACGCAGTGGATGTCGGCGCGGAGGGTCCGCGGACCGAGCGCGACGAGGTCGTCGAAGCGGAGCGCCGTCGGCGCACGGAGGAGCCCGACGAGGTCGAGTCGGAACGTCGACCGGTCGAGGTCGCCGACCCCTGGACCGTCCTCGCCGGTCACGGGGAAGCGTCGGGTCAGCCGCTGCCCCGGCGGGACGGCGCCGGTCGCGACGTCGACGAGGGGGAGCGGCTCAGAAGCCACGCAGCTCCGCGAACTCCTCGAACGGCGCCCGCCGGGTGCGCAACGCGTTGATCGGTGCGTCCGGGTCGCGGTACCCGAGCGCCATGCCGGAGAACAACATCAACTCCTGGGGGAGTTCCAACACGTCGGCGACGACGTCGTGGTACTGCGCCCAGAACTCCTGCGCGCAGGTGTCGAGTCCGAGCTCGACGGCGAGGAGCATGAAGGTCTGCATGTACATCCCGACGTCGGACCACTGCGGCGCGCCGTGGTCGCGGTGCACGCAGAAGAACAACCCGACCGGCGCGCCGAACAGCTCGGCGTTGCGGCCGAACTGGGCGAGTCGCCCGGCCTTGTCCTCGCGCGGGATGCCGACGGTCGCGTACATGTCCTCACCGCACTCGAACCGGCGGGTGCGGTAGGGGTCGGTGAGCTCACGCGGGTAGATGTCGTACTCGGTGCGGGACGGCTTGCGGCCGGCGACCCGCGTCTTCAGGTCCTCGAGTGCGTCACCCGCGAGCGCGTACACGTGCCACGGCTGCAGGTTCCCGCCGCTCGCCGCCTGCTGGGCCGCGGTGATGAGGCGCCGCACCGTCGCTTCCGGAACCGGGTCCGGGAGGAACGAGCGCACCGAGATCCGGCGCTCGACGGCTTCGAAGACGTCCATGACCAACCCCTGTCGTCGTGGCAGCCCCGACGGCCACGTGGCGGGACGCTAGTGGTTCGGCCCGGGGGGCTCGGAGGAATCGGCGTCGGTGATCCGGTAGGTGCGCACCGCCGTCGCCCGGAGCAGGGCGTCGCGCTCCGTCGGGTCGTACGCGCCGGCGATCCGCTTGAACGCGTTCCAGAGCACCACGTAGCCGACCGACTCACCGTCGACGGGGTAGTTCGACTCGAACATGCACCGGTCCGGCCCGAAGGCGTCGATGCACCGACGGATCTCGTCCCCCCAGAGCGCCACGAGGTCGTCGGAGGTCGGCGGCCGTTCCCAGGCCTCCCAACCGGCGCCGTAGCGCGGCATGCCGATCCCGCCGAGCTTCACGACGACGTTCGGACACTCGGCGAGGGTGCGCATCGACGCCCACCAGTCGGCGAGCACGGCGTCACGCCGGCCGGCGTAGGGGCCGATGCCGAGCGGGGCGCCGAGATGGTTCAGCACGATCGTCGCCTCGGGCACGGCCCGGGCGAGCGCGGCGAGTCGCGGCAGGGTCGGGTGGTACTGCCAGGCGTCGAAGGAGAGGCCGCGCGCTGCGAGGGTGCGCAACCCCGTGCGGAACGCCGGGAGGTCGTAGAGGTCCGCCGGTGGGTCGGTGTGCGAGTTCGGCACGTCCGGCGAGGCGTCCCACCCCGCCGCGTGACGGATCCCCCGGAAGCGGCCCGCACCCGCCATCGTGTGAGCCTCGAGCACCTCCTCGACCGCGGCACCGAGCGTCAGGTCGGCGAAGGAGACGATCGCGCCGATGCGTGCACCCCCGCCCTCGTCACTGCGGCGAGCCCGCCCGGCGACGAACTCGGTCTCCCCGACCGGTCGCAACGGCTCCGGCCCGTCGGTGCGGTACGCGGCCATGCACTCCACGAACACCGTCGAGGTCACCCGGTGCCCCGCCCCGGTGTCGACGTGCAGGTCCTCGAGGTCGTAGCGCGGGTACCGCATCGTCGGCTCGGCCCACAGGTGGTGGTGCGGGTCGCACAGCTCGACGTCGGGGTCGACGGCGGCCTCGACGGTGCGGGCGAGTCGGACACGGTCCACGGCGCGGACGCTACTGCGGCGGAGGCCGGGCCGGGCCGGTACCATGCGGCGGCAGAGCGGTAGGGGAGGACCTCGTGCACGATCTCGTGATCACCGGCGGCACCGTGGTGGACGGCACCGGGGCGGCGCGCCGCCGCGCGGATGTCGCCGTGACGGACGGGCGCATCGTCGCGGTCGGCGACGACGTCGGGGCCGGGCGTCGGACCATCGACGCCGAGGGACGCATCGTCACCCCCGGGTGGGTCGACATCCATACGCACTACGACGGCCAGATCACCTGGGACCCCGACCTCGCACCGTCGTCGGTCAACGGGGTCACGTCGGTCGTGGTGGGCAACTGCGGCGTCGGCTTCGCCCCCGCACGCCCCGACCGCCACGAATGGCTCATCCAACTCCTCGAGGGCGTCGAGGACATCCCGGGGACGGCGCTCACCGAAGGGCTCAGCTGGGGCTGGGAGAGCTTCACCGACTACCTCGACGTGCTCGACGGATGCCAGTGGACGCTCGACGTGGGGACGCAGATGCCGCACGCGGCGCTGCGCACCTACGTGCTCGGCGACCGCGGTGCCGACCACCTGGTGCGCGCCGACGCGGACGAGATCGAGGCGATGTCCCGCCTCGCCGAAGAAGCCGTGCGCGCCGGCGCGCTCGGTTTCACCACGTCGCGCACCTGGGCGCACCGAACCAGCATCGGTACCCAGATCGGCACGCTCACTGCGTCGGCGGACGAGGTGCTCGGCATCGCCTCGGCGCTGCGGCGTGCCGGAACGGGTGTGATCCAGCTCATCTCCGACGTGTACCAGTCGGCGGACGACGAGCTCGTCCGCAACGAGCACGCCCTCCTCGGACGGATCGCCACCGAGATCGGTCGGCCGATGAGCTTCACCGTCCAGCAGAACGACCAGACCCCGAACCGGTTCCGGGAACTCCTCGCCGGGATCGGCGAGTGGAACGCCGCAGGCGCCCACGCCCGGGCGCAGGTCGGTGTGCGACCCATCGGCGTGCTCATCGGGTTGTCGGCGTCATCGTGCCCGCTGAACTTCTGCCCCACCTACAAGCAGCTCCGCAAGCGACCGCTCGCCGAGAAGGTGGCGGAGCTGCGCAAGCCCGAGGTGCGGGAACGACTCCTCGCCGAACACGCGGCGGCGAACGTGCGGGACTTCTTCGCGCTCATCCACGGTGCGTTCGACCGGATGTACCCGCTCACCGACCCGCCGGACTACGAGCCGACGCCCGAGCGCTCGGTCGCCGGGATCGCCGCCCGTGAGGGCCGAGCCCCCGCCGAGGTGCTCTACGACCTCCTCCTCGACGACGACGGGCGGCGCCTGCTCTACATCCCGCTCATGAACTACGCGCACGGGAACCTCGACGACCTGCGCGAGATGCTGACGTCGGAGTACGCGCTGTTCGGGCTGTCCGATGCCGGTGCGCACTGCAACGCGATCTCCGACGGCACCTTCCCGACGACCGCGCTCACGCTGTGGGCGCGTGATCGCAGCCGTGGCGAGGGGCTCCCCCTCGAGCACGTCGTGCACCACCAGACCCAGCGCACCGCCGCGCACGTGGGCTGGAAGGACCGTGGTGTCGTCGCCCCCGGCTACCTCGCCGACCTGAACGTCATCGACTTCGACGGTCTGCGTCTCCGGCCGCCGCACCTCGTCGCCGACCTCCCCGCGGGCGGTACCCGCCTGCTGCAGGAGGCGGTCGGGTACGTGGCGACGGTGAAGCGCGGCGTCGTCACCGCCGAGCACGGGCGACTCACGGGCGAACGTCCGGGTCGCCTGCAGCGCGGCAGCCGTCCGTCGCCGGTCTGATCGCAGCGACCGAGGTGGTGCCGCCGATGACCACCGAGGAGGTCCCGGTCGTCATCGTCGGCGGCGGTCCCGTCGGGCTCGCCGCCGCAGTGGAACTCGCACGGCACGGTGTCCGCACCCTGCTCCTCGAACGGCACGAGTCGACCACGTGGCACCCCAAGGCCCGGAACCTCAACACGCGCACGCTCGAGATCGCCCGCGGTTGGGGTGACGACGTCGTCGGCGCTCTTCGAGCCGTGAACCTGCCTCCGGCGTGGACGAGTCACATCGTCTACGCCCGCACGCTCGCGGGCGACGAAGTCGGACGGATGCGGACCCCGGGGTTCTCCGGCCCGGGCCCCGACGTCAGCCCTGAGATCCCGGTCCTGTCGTCACAGGACGTGTTCGAACCGATCCTGCGTCGCGCCGCGCTCGCCACCGGACGGTGCGACCTGCGGTTCGGCCACGAGGTCGTTGACGTCGTCGAAGGCGGCGGTGACGACGCGCATCGGGTCGTGCTCGAGGTCGCGGAACGCGCCACCGGGCGCACGTACCGGGTCGAGGCCGACTGGGCGATCGCGGCGGACGGCTCGCAGAGCCCGCTGCGCGACGCCCTCGGTATCGAGCTCGAGGGTCCCCGCGGGCTCGGCCACTTCGTGAACGTGTACTACCGGGCGAACCTCGATCGTTGGGTCGCGCACCGCCCGGCGATCCTGTACTGGGTGGCGACGGACGACCTGCGAGGAGTCTTCCAGCCGCTCGACGGGGCCGACCGGTGGCTCAGCCAGATCGCGTACGACGGATCCGCCAGTGCGCTCGCCGAGTACACGTCGGAACGCTGCCTCGCGTGGCTGCGCGCCGCGGTGGGCTCGGACGACCTCGAGGCGGAGATCCTCTCCGTCGGCACGTGGACGATGAATGCCACCGTGGCCGACCGGTTGCGCCAAGGGCGGTTCGTGCTCGTCGGCGACGCCGCCCACCAGCTCCCGCCGAGCGGTGGATTCGGTGTGAACTCGGGCATCCAGGGCGTGCACAACCTCGCCTGGAAGCTCGCCGCGGTGCTCGACGGCTCGGCGTCGGTCTCACTCCTCGACACCTACGACGAAGAGCGGCGAGCGGTCGGCCGGTACAACGCCGACCGGTCGCTCGACAACTCCCGGATGGTCGGCAGGATCCAGGCGGCGGCACTCGGCCGCGGCGGTCTCGACCCTGCCGAGGCCGTCGCCGCGTCACGCCGCTACGGGAACTTCACCGGCATGGAGCTCGGCTACCGGTACCGGTCGGCTGCCGTCGTCGACGACGGCTCGACCGACGTGGTGGTCGACGACGAGGTCGTCGACTTCGCACCCGACGCGCAACCGGGTCGCCGAGCGCCGCACGCCGCCATCATCCGGGATGGGCTCGAACGATCGACTCTCGACCTGCTCGGACGGGACTTCGCCGTGCTCGCCGGGCCGTCGGGCGCCGCGTGGGAACGCGCCGCATCGGCGGCGGCACGGCGGACCGGTGTAGTCGTCGACGCCCATCGGATCGGCGCCGACGCAGCAGAGAATCACGTGGCGGGGACCGTCGCGACGACGTGGTCCGACCGGGACGGTGCGTTCGCGGCGACCTACCGGATCGGCGCTACCGGCGCCGTGCTCGTCCGGCCCGACGGCCACGTCGCAGCCCGTTGGCAGGACGACACCGACGCGGCGGACCGCCTCGAGCGTGCGCTGTGCGCCGTGCTCGGACGAGCGTCGACCTGACGTCCGCCCGCCCGATCAGTCGTGCCAGGTGCCCCGGACGACGAACCCGGACCTCTCCTCGACGGCCTTCACCGTCGCAATGAGGTCCTCGTCCGCGTAGCCGCTCTCGAGGAACCCGCGGATCACTGCGTTCGCGGCGGCGCCCATCGGGGTCTCCACCCCCTGTTCCGCTGCGAGTTGCTGCGCGAGACCGATGTCCTTCGCGGCGAGCTCCACCGTGAACGTCGGACGCAGGCGGTCCTTCAGGATCACGCGGGTCGCGTTGTCCCACGCGGAGCTCGCCCCGCTCGAGGACGACACCAGGTCGCGCAACACGACCGGGTCGAGCCCGGCCTTGCCGCCGAGGACGATCGCTTCGATCGTGCCCATCATCCCGACGAACGCGAGCTGGTTGTTGATCAGCTTTGCGACGTTGCCCGCCCCGACACCACCGAGGTGGAACACGCGCGCGCCGATCGCCTCGAACGCAGGGCGGAACCGGTCGAACTGTGCGGCGTCGCCGCCGACCATGACGGCGAGCGTGCCGTCGCGCGCGCCGCGGACACCACCGGAGACCGGCGCGTCGAGGAACCCGACGCCCCGCTCTGCGCACACCGCAGCGAGCTGTTGCACGACGGCGGGGGCGTTCGTCGACAGGTCGATCACCGTCTGGCCGGCGGTGCAGCCGGCGAGCACGCCGTCCGGTCCCGTCACGACGGCCTCGACGATCGGCGGAGTCGGCAGGGACAGCAGGACCGCGTCCACGCCGGCCTCGGCGACTGCGCGCGGGCTGTCCGCCCACACGGCCCCGGCCACGATGAGTTCGTCGGCGACCTCCCGACGGGTGTCGAACACGACGAGGTCGTGTCCCGCAGCGACGAGGTTGGCCGCCATGGGGCCGCCCATGTTCCCGACACCCACGAACCCGAGGCGCATCAGCGCTCGCCCTTCGCGCGGTCGGCGGCCACCTTGCGGGCGACGTTGTTCGTCACCACACCGAGCGGGAACCCGATGTAGGACGTGAGGAACAACGGCACCTCGGTGAGGTCGTCGTCGGTGAGGTCGCCCTTCGCCGTGCCGGCGCGGAACTGCAGCTTCAGGATCGTCTCGTTCCCCTGCGCGGCGGCGACGGCGAGGATCATCAGACGGCGCTCTCGTGTGGTGAGACCCGGACGGGTCCAGATCTCGGCGAACAGGTGCTCCATCGCCGACTGCTCGAAGGGGGCGGGCGTGTCGCTCGCCGTGGTCGTATAGACGTTCGAGAACACCTCGGCGCCGGTGCGGTAGCGGTCGGAAGTCGTCATGGCGGCAGCCTTGCACACGACACCCGACGTCGGAGGCGGCGCCGCGTCGGCCATGCTGGCGGGGTGACCGTCGCACCGACCGGCTCCATCGAGCCCGCCGATCGTGGCCTCATCACAGCCGAGGTCGCGACAGGCCAGGCGGACGGTCGGGTGAACCGGGTCCCGCGGCCGCCGAGCCGCACGTTCGTCGGCATCCTGCGGGCGAACGTCGTCACCCCCTTCAACGCCGTCCTCGGGGGCCTGTTCGCCGTGGTCGTCGTGGTCGCCCCGGCGCAGGACGCGCTCTTCGGTCTCGTCATCGTCGCGAACATCCTCGTCGGCACCGTGCAGGAGGTCCGCGCGAAGAGGACCCTGGACCGTCTGACGATCCTCGGCGCCCCGACGGTGCGGGTCGTCCGGGACGCCGCCGTGGCGACCGTCGGCGCCGACGAGGTCGTCCTCGACGACGTGATCGTCCTCGGTCCGGGCGACCAACTCGTCGTCGACGCCGTGGTGATCGACGCCGACGGTCTCGAACTCGACGAGTCGCTCGTGACCGGGGAGTCGGAGCCGTGCCGGCGCATCGTCGTCGGGGCGGGTGCGGGCGCACCGGGTCGGGGCGGCGGCGTTCGCGGCCGACCTCACCGAGCAGGCCCGCCGGTTCGCCGTCACCCGCTCGCCGCTGCAGGCCGACGTCACCACCATCCTGCGGGTCGTCGCCGTCGCTGTCGTACCGGCGGCTGCGCTCCTCGTCTCCGGGCAGGTCCGCTCCGGGCTGCCTGCCCGCGAGGCCGCGACACGGGCGGTCGCCGGAGTCGTCACCATGGTCCCCGAAGGACTTTTGCTGCTCACGAGCGTGGCGCTCGCCGTGGGCATCGTGCGGCTCGGTGCCCGGCGCTGCCTCGTGAAGGAACTGCCTGCGGTCGAGCTGCTCGCCCGGGTCACCGTCGTCTGCGTCGACAAGACCGGCACCCTGACCGCAGGTGCGATCGAGCTCGTGCGGACCGAACCGCTCGACGGCACCGACCCTGCCGACGTCCGGGCGGCGCTCGGCGCCCTCGCGCACGGCGACCCGAACCCGAACGCGACGATGCGGGCGGTCGCGGCGGCGTGTCCGTCCCCGGAGGGGTGGACGGAAACGGCGCGGGTCCCCTTCGACTCGGCACGCAAGTGGAGCGGGGCGACATTCACCTCGCCCGACGGCGAGGTCCGCGAGTTCGTCGTCGGCGCACCCGAGTTCGTCACCGGCGACGCCGTGACCCTGGCACGCGTCGCCGAGATCGTCGCGGACGGCCACCGCGTCGTTCTCGTCACCGCCGGTGGGACACCGCACGCGCTCCTCGTGCTCGAGGAACAGGTGCGACCCGACGCTGCCGACACCATTGCGTACTTCGGTCGCCAGGGCGTGACGCTCAAGGTCATCTCGGGCGACAACCCGGCGACCGTCGCAGCGATCGCCGACCGGCTCGGCGTGCCTGGCGCCCGTCGAGCCGTCGACGCCCGCACGCTCGACGACGGCGACGTTGCCGGGTTCGATGCCGCCGTGCTCGACGCGACCACCTTCGGTCGGGTGACCCCGCACCAGAAGCGGGCGATGGTCGGTGCGTTGCAGCGGGCCGGGCACGTCGTTGCGATGACCGGCGACGGGGTGAACGACGTGCTCGCCCTCAAGGACGCCGACCTCGGGATCGCCATGGGGCAGGGGAGCGCCGCCATGAGAGCGGTCGCGTCCGTGGTGCTCCTCGACGACGCGTTCGCGTCGCTGCCCGCCGTGGTCGCCGAAGGGCGGCGGGTGATCGCCAACATCGAACGCGTCGCCGTGCTTTTCCTCACGAAGACCGTCGCAGCGTTGTGGCTGGCCACCACGACGGGCGTCGCCGGGATCCCGTACCCGTTCCTGCCCCGACACCTGAGCCTCATCTCGGCGACGACCATCGGGATCCCGGCGTTCGTGTTGGCGCTCGCCCCGGCGGCGGGTCCGGCTAGCGGGTCCTTCGTGCGGCGGGCGGCAGCGCGGGCGGTGGTCACCGGCACGGCGGCCGCTGTCGGTGCCGGCGGGGCGTTCGCGGTCGTCGATGGCCCGCTCGGTCGGCCGCTCGTCGAAGCGCAGACGGCGGCGACGGCGGCGCTCGTCGCCGTGATGCTCGCCGTGCTCGTCGTGGTCGCACGGCCCCTGACCTGGCGGCGGGTCGTCCTCGTCGTCGGTATGGCGCTCGCTTCGGGGACGGCGTTCGTCGTTGCGCCGGCCCGGCGGTTCCTCGACCTCGTCGTGCTCGACGCCGCCGTCGTGATGGTCACGGTGGGGGCGGTGGCGGCAGGTGTGGCGACCCTGCTCGTCGGGAACCTGATGGTCCTGCGCAGGACCGCCCGCGGCGAGGTACGTGAGCGAACGCGGTCCGAGAAGGTCCGACCCGGCGGCTGACCGACGGCGGACGGAAGGGTGTCCGCATGTGCTTCGTCCGCTGGTTCTCCGACGTCGGTCGCGACGACGTCGCCGTCGTTGGCGGCAAGGTGGCGGCGCTCGGTGAGTTCCGTCGTGCCCTCGCTCCCGCCGGTGTCGACGTGCCGGACGGGTTCGCGGTGACGACGGCAGCGTTCCACGCCGCCTTCGAACACGCCGACACGGGGCCGGTCGTCACGGCGGAACTGCCGCCGTCGGTCGTGGGCGGCGCCGACCTCGCTGCGCTTGACGCTGCGACCGCGCGGGTGCGCGCCCGGTTCCTCGGCGTCCCGCTGCCCGAGGCCCTCGAGGCGGTCGTGCTCGACGCCCACCGTCAGCTGCTCCGGTCCTCCGCAGCCACCCGGGTCGCTCGGGCGGACGATCTCGCTCGTGCTCATGGCGGTCGGCGCGGCGGAGTTCCTCCTCGGTGGGCCGCTCAGTGGGCTGTGGCTCGTCCTCATCGGCTGGTTCGTGCGGGCCGCGGGCGACGGCGAGGCCGCAGCGGTCGAAGCGCGTGCCGCCCTCGGGGAGCGCACGGTCGCCCGGGTGATGAGCCCGGACCCGACCTGTGTCGAGGGCACGTCGACGGTCGCCGAACTGCTCGAGCACTGGGTGCCCGGCACCCGGCACACGGCGTTCCCGGTGCGTGACGGACACGGCGGGATCGCGGGTCTCGTCACGCTCGACCAGGTAGGGGCGGTCCCGAACGGATTGCGACACGACGTGACCGTCGGCCAGATCGCCGTACCGCTCGCCGTCGTGTTCCTCGCCGTTCCCGGGGACCTCGCAGCCGACCTGGCGATCGAGCTCTCCGCCGCACCGGGGCGCCGCGCCCTCGTCTTCGGCGGCGACCGCCTCGTCGGGATCGTCACCGGTCGGGACCTCCTCGCCGCCTCGGTCGCAGACACCTGAGGCTGTCGACGTCCGGCAGATCGGACGCAGGCCGGGCCGGTCCCGCCGCAGCGGAACCGGCCCGGGAAATCCGGATCCTTCGGCCCGGAGGCCGCAGGATCAGTTACAGGTCGACGTGGAGACCGACCAGGCGCAGTTCTTCGACTTGCCCGACAGGTCGACGGTCTCGCCCTCCTGCACCCACGACTGCTTGGAGGCGTCAAACTTGGCGAACTCGGTACCCTCGATTACGAAGGCGTCCTTGTTCCCGTTCGTCGTCATCCGTAGACCCGGCAGGAGGAGCGGGTTCGTCATGTCCATGGTCCGCATCGCCAGCAGGTAGTTGGTGCGGGTCAGACCGCCCGGCAGGTCACCGGCGACCTTCAGCATCTCGACGAGCGGGACGCCGAGATACATGCCGGCGCTGAGGTTCGATGACGACCTCGGATCGATGTTGTTCTTCTTCAGCAGTTCGAGGCCCCACTGGACCCCGGCGTTGTTCTGGAAGTTCGAGTCGTTCAGGTCGATGATGCCGCCACCGACGACACGCCAGCCGTTCGACGACTGGCCGACGGCCTTTTCGCCGACGTAAGTGAGGCTCTTGCAGACCGAGGGCTGCCAGAGCTGCTTCGCCGACTGGGCGAGACCGTTCGCTGATGCCTCGGTGATCGCCTGGGCGCAGGTTGCGCCGGCGCTCATCACGATGAAGACGTCCGGCTTCTTCGACGCGATTGTCGTCATCTCGTTCGTGATCGTCGGCGCGGTCGGCTCGAACTTCTCGAACTCGAACTGGATGCCGTGCTGGCTCGTGGCGAGGAACGCCTTGAACCCGGCGACGTAGGCGGCACCGAAGTCGTTGTTGATGGCGACAGCGCCCACCTTCGTGCCCTTCGGAAGGGTCCGCTCGATGTAGGAGCCCCAGAGGATCGCCTCGGTGAAGTAGTTGAGGATCGAACCCATCGTCCACGGGTGGTTCACCGGATCACCCCAGGCAGGGTGACCGGTCCACACGAACGGCTGGGGGACGCAACGCTGATTCAGCTTGTCGTAGGTCCGCATCGTGATCGCCGACCCGCCATTCCACACGAGGAACGTCTTGTCGGAGTCGAGCAGCTCGTCGATCAACGGCACGGCCGAGGTCGGGTCGTACTTGTCGTCCTTCGTGATGAGCTTGACCTTACGGGTCTTGCCGGTCGAGTCGGTGATCCCGCCGGCGGCGTTCAACTCGTCGACGTAGGCCTGCCACATCTTGAGGACGGTGCCGTAGTCGGCGAGAGGGCCGGACTGGGCGATCGATGCACCGATTTTGATCTCGGTGTCGGTGATTCCCTCGGTGTCCGACCAACCGGACGGGCATTTCGCGATGTCGGCGACGAAACCTTCGGGCCCGGTGACCTTCTTCGCGGCCTTGTCGTACCCCCAGCCACCGGCCTTGATCTTGGCGACCTGGGCCTTGCGTTCGTCCTCGAGCACCTTCTTCAGCTCGGCCGGGGTCTTTGGTTCGGGCCGCTTCTCGGTCGCGCCGGACTTGTTGTCGAGCTGGTTCGCGATCTCGTTCTTGACGTTCGCGTCCAGGTTCTTAGCGTCGTCGCTCGACCCGCCACCGCACGCTACGGCGACGAGGCTGAACGCGATGAGCGCTCCGATTCCGGCAAGACGCCGTTTCCTCATCTGTGCCCCCTCAGTGTCCGCCGTGCCCCCCCGGCACGGCCGAGCTGAACCGTAGCGGGCGCAGCGCGGCCGTGGCGCGAAACTGCAGGATCGGACGCAGGGTCGACGGCAGCGTGGGAGGATGCCGCCATGCCGACCTACGCCGTCATCGGGAACGACAGGGAACGGGCGGACGCCGTCGCCCGTGCGACCGGCGGGACCGCCTACCTCGCCGTCGACGAGTCGGCGGCACGTGACGACGTGCCGTTCCGGACGCTCGTCGTCGCGGATGTCGCCGATCCTTCCGCGCTCGCCGGCGCAGACGAGATCGGGACCTACCGGGTGCACGTGCGGGTGATCCGCCCGCTCGCCGACCCGCCGCCGGCCGGGACGACCAGCGAGGGCGTGGTGGCGGTGTTCGGGATGCGACGCCACCCCGATCTCACCCACGAGCAGGCCGACGCGCACTGGCGGGACGTGCACGCACCGCTCGCGTTGCACCATCACGTCGGCATGTGGCACTACGAGCAGTGCTCGGTTGACGAAGTCGTCCGCGGTCCCTCCTACGACGGGTTCGCCCTGTGTGCGTTCGCGTCGCTCGACGACTTGCGGGACCGGTTCTACGACGGGCCCGAGGGTCGGGTCGCGATCGGCGCCGACGTCGCGAGCTTCGCCGACACGGCCGCGTCGCCCCGACGGGTGATCTGCACCGAGACCGTCAACCGACGCTGATCTCGACGGCGCCGGACGCCAGCAGGTCGCCGACCGCGTCCGCGTCGAGGCCGAGGATCTCGGTGAGCACCTCGAAGGAGTGCTCGCCGACGCAGGGTGCCGCACGACGCAGGTGACCCGGCGTCATCGACAGGCGGGCCTGCATGCCCGTGTAGGGCACCGTGCCCATCACGGTGTGGTCGAGCGGTACGAAGAACCCGAGGTGGGCGAGGTGCGGGTCGTCGAGCAACGCCCCGGGCGCGTACACCGGTGCTGCTGCGACACGCGGCTGCAACCGGGTGAAGACGTCGAGCGCCTCCTGCGTGGCCGTCCAGGCGGCGATCGCGGTGTCGATCCGGTCCTCGGCGGCGCGACGGCCGTCGAGGGTGCGCAGCGTCGGGTCCGTCGCCCACGCCGGTGCGCCCATCACCTCGACCAGCGCCGCCCACGCGGCGTCGTCCTCGCACGCGATCGCCAGCCAGCGTTCCCCTTCGAGTCCGGCCTCCGGACCACGGCGCGACGGGTAGATGCCGTGGGGGACCATGGCGTGGTGGCGGTTGCCGTTGCGCGTCGGAACCCGCCCGTTGACGGTGGTGTCGAGCAGTTCGACCTCGAGGAACTGCAACGCTGCCTCGAACTGGGCGAGGTCGATGTGGGTGCCCTCACCGGTGCGGCGCCGCCGGTCGAGCGCAGCGAGTACGACGCTCGCGCAGAAGCGCTGGCAGACGAAGTCGGTGTACGCGCCGTAGATCATCGTCGGATCACGATCCGGCCAGCCGGTGATCTCGTAGAACCCCGACAGGGCGGCCAGCAGCTGACCGAACCCCCGGTAATCGGCGTTCGGCCCGGTCTGCCCCTGCATGCAGGTCGACAGCATCACGAGCGACGGGTTGCGTGCCGCGAGCGTGGCGTGATCGAGGCCGAGCCCGCGGAGGGTGTGCGGGGTGAAGCTCTCGATGACGACGTCAGCCCAGTCGGCGAGGCGCAGCGCGACCTCGCGGCCGCCGCCGGTGGACAGGTCGAGCCCGATACCGAGCTTCGACGCGTTGAAGTCACCGTAGAACTGGCTGCGATTCAGCCCACTGACCCCGTCGAGGAACGGCGGAGCTGCCCGGAGCACGTCCGCGCGCACGCTCGAGTCGAGACGGACGACGGTCGCGCCATGGTCGGCGAGGTAGCGCGCCGTGAGCGGGCCGACCCCGACCCACGACATGTCCCACACCTTGAGGCCGGCCAGCGCTCCCGCACCAGGCGACCATCCGGGTCGTTCGGGCTGGTCGGGGAGCGCCACCGCACCGGCGGATGCGTGCGCCTCGGCGAGCACCGCGGTCGTGTGCTCACCGATCCCGGGCGCCCGGTTCGCCGCCCGCAGCGCGACCGTCGACGGTCGGGCCCACGCACCCGGATGGCGGACGACACCGAACCTGCCGTGGTCGACGTCGTCCCAGAACTCGCGTGCAGCGAGCTGCCGATCACCGGGCAGGTCGGCGGCGGTGTTCACCGGTGCGAGGAGCCAGCGGTGCTCGACGGCGTGGGCGTACAACTCGGCTTTCGTGCGGTTGCGGAACGCAGCCGTGCAAACAGCCTCGACCGCCGAGTTGTGCGCGACACGGATCCCGTCGCGTTCGAGGTCGTCGAGACTGATCGTGGTCACGTCGACGCCCGACAAGATGTCGGGGACCGCGAACCCGCCGGCCGCCGCCCACTCGACGATCGTCGCGAAGCCCGGTCCGGCGAGCGGGCCCGGCCCTGCCATGTAGACGACGTGGCCGTCGGCACAGGGGTAGATCTGCTTCGCCCGACCGGGCTGGTAGGCGACACCGGGTCCGATCCGCACGAACTCGGCGCCCTCGAGCATCTTCGCGGTCGGAGCGTTCATCGCCGTGCGGATCGCTGCGGTCCACGCAGCGACGTCGACGTGTTGACCGGCACCGCCGGCGCGCACGTGGTGCAGGGCGACGAGCGTGTGCACGACCGCTTCGACGGACGCATGGCCGAGGAACTGTTCGCTGCCGATGCGAATCGGTGGCCGGTCGACGTCCCCGGTGAGCCACACCGCACCGGACAGCGCACCGAGCACGAGGTCGGGCGCGCGGAAGTGCGCGTACGGGCCGTCGAGCCCGAACGGGGAGATCGACGTGACGACGAGCCGCGGGTGACGGCGGTGCAGCTCGTCGAGGTCGACCCCGCGCGCGGCGAGCCCGCACGGACCGTCGGACTCGAGCAGCACGTCGGCACCGGCGAGGAGATCCCACAGTTCCGGCGACACGGTCCCGGGCGGTCCGGGGTCGAGCACGACGGAGCGTTTGCCGCGGGCGTGTGCCCACCAACGCAGGGACCCCTCCGGATCGACGACGTCACCGGCGAACGGGCCGATCCGGCGGTCCGGATGCCCGCCGGGCGGCTCGACGGCGATCACATCCGCGCCGAGGTCGGCGAGGACCCGGCCGGCGAGCCACCCGAACGACGTCGTGAGGTCGATCACCCGACAGTCGGCGAGCAGCATGGCCGTGTTCTAGCCGCGTCCGATCGGGCGCGGTGCCGCTACGGTGCGCAGGTGCTCGAAGCCGAACGCGCCGCCGTCGTCGCCGCCGGACGCCGCCTCGCCGAGTCCGGCCTCGTCGTCGGGACGTCCGGGAACCTGTCGGCGCGTTCGGGCGACCTGATCGTGGTCACCCCGAGCGGCTGCTCGATCGCCGTGATGGACCCGGACGACCTCGTCGTCGTCGACCGGGCAGGCGCGGTCGTGGAGGGTTCGGCCGTGCCCACCTCGGAGCTGCCCTTCCACCTCGCGGTGTACGACGCGACCGGCACCGGGGCGATCGCGCACACGCACGCGGTGGCGTCCGTCGCCGTGTCCTGCCTGTGCGAGGTGCTGCCTGCGCTGCACTACACCTGCGTGCTGCTCGGCGGTCCGCCGCGGGTTGCGCCGTATGCGACGTTCGGGTCGGACACGCTCGCCGCCGGCCTCGTCGCAGCGCTCGCCGGCGGTCGGCAGGCGGCGCTGCTCGCCCACCACGGCTCCGTTGCGCTCGGCGACGACCCGGACGCTGCCTGCGAGCGACTCGAGCTGCTCGAGTGGCTGTGCCGTCTCCACCTCGCAGTGGTCGGTGCGACCGGCGGTGCGGTGCCGGCCGTGCTCGACGACGCCGCGCTCGCCGCGGCCGCCGACCGGTTCGGTGTGGTGCCGCCCGGGCCCGTCTGAACGCTCAGCGGGACGGGAGCCGGCCGAGGAAATCGATCACCGCACCCGAGAAGATGTCGTTGCGGTCGCCGGCGACCATGTGCGAGGCGTCGGTCACGTTCACGTACTCGGCGTGGGGGCACAACTCGAGGAAGCTGCGGGCACCGTCCTCGCTCAGCACATCGGACAGACCGCCGCGGACCAGCAGGGTCGGCACGGCCAGCGCCCGTGCGTTCGCCGCCTGCCGCTGGTACATCGCCTCGAGGTCGGGGCGCCCGGAACGCCACGTCGGATCCCAGTGCCAGCGGTACCGACCGTCGTCGCCGAGCCGCACGTTCTTCGCGAGCCCGTCCGTCGAACGGGGCCGCTCCCGGTGTGGCTGGTACGACGCGATCGCATCCGCGACCTCGTCGAGCGATGCGAAGCCGTCCGGCCGGCCCTCCATGAACTGCAGGATCCGGTCGACACCTTCCGGTTCGAGGCGTGGCGCAGTGTCGACGAGCACGAGCGCCCGACCGGGGACGTGTCCGCCGCCGATCGTCTCGAGGCTCACCCCACCGCCCATGGATGCGCCGACGAGCACCGGGTTCGGATCGCCGAGCTGGGCGACGAGCTCGACGAGGTCGGCGACCATCAGGTCGATGCCGTACGCGTCGGTCCACGACGAGTCGCCGTGCCCACGGGCGTCGAACGCGATCGCGTTCCACCCCTGTGCGCCGAGGCGTTCCCCCGCGCCTTTCCATGCGTGACGGGTCTGCCCACCGCCGTGCATGAGGAGCACGACGGGGCCCGCCGGATCACCCCAGCGGTCGCCGGCAAGGGTCCCACCGCCGTGACCCCGCCAGGTGCAACCCGGTTCCGGGGTGCCGGGGAGTCGCCGACCGGCGTTGCGAGCCGTCACGAACCGCTCGCCTCGAAGGCGGCGCGCAGTGCGCCGGCGACGACGTCCTGGGCCTCGTCGGCCTGGTCGATCAGCCGCGACATCGAGAAGAAGCCGTGGAACTGGCCGGGGTAGCGCCGCAGGTCGGTGGGTACGCCCGCGGCGCTGAGCTTCTCGGCGTAGGCGACGCCCTCGTCGTGGAGCGGGTCGTACCCGGCGACGATCACCGTCGCCGCCGCGACACCGGTGAGGTCCGTGGCGCGGTTCGGCGCCGCGTAGGGGTCGGCGCGGTGGGCCGCCTCCGGGGCGTAGAGGTCGTGGAACCACACCATGACGTCCTGGGTGAGGCCGTACCCCTCGGCGTTCGCCACCATCGACGCGGTCGTCGGGTCGAAGTCGGTCACCGGGTAGACGAGCGCCTGGTGGGCGAGGGTGGGGCCGCCCCGGTCACGGCACATGAGCGCGACCGCCGCGGCGAGGTTCCCGCCGGCGGAATCGCCGCCGACCGCGATCCGGTCCGCACGGCCGCCGAGCGAGGCGGCGTTCGCCGCCGCCCACACGGTCGCCGCGTAGCAGTCCTCCGGTCCGGCGGGGAAGGGGTGCTCCGGCGCGAGCCGGTAGTCGACGGAGACGGTGATGCACCCGGTCTTCTCCGTCAGCGCCTTGCAGACACGGTCGTGGGACGTGATCGACCCGACGACCCAGCCACCCCCGTGGAAGAACACGAGCACACCGAGGTCCTCGCCGCCCGACGTCGGCCAGTAGATCCGGATGGGGAGAGCGTCGCCGTCGGGGCCGGTGATGCTGCGGTCCTCGGTGCGTGCCGCCTCGATCGGGCGACCGGCGTCGGGCTGCCGGTCGAAACCGGCTCGGGCCCGTTCGTGTCCGACCTCACGGAAGGTCGGCAGGTTCAGCTCTCGCATGCGTTCGAGCACGCGAGCGGCTTGCGGGTCCAACGTCATGGCGCACCGTCCCTCTCGTCCCGGCGTACCGCCCCTCGGCACACCGACCGGCCGAGCCTAGGCTGCGCCCCGCATGGCGGGCAGGTGACCGCCACCGTGTTCGGGAGGACACCATGAGGATCTGTGACGGACGTGTCGTGCTCGTGACGGGCGCCGGCCGGGGTATCGGTCGGTCGCACGCGCTCGCGTTCGCGGCCGAGGGCGCGAAAGTCGTGGTGAACGACCTCGGCGGTGAGGTCGACGGCAGCGGCAAGTCGACCGGTCCGGCCGACGAGGTCGTCGAGGAGATCCGCGGCATGGGCGGCGAGGCCATCGCGAACGGCGACGACGTCGCCGACGCCGATGGGGCCCGACGCATGGTCCAGGCGGCTATCGACCACTTCGGTCACCTCGACACGCTCGTGAACAACGCCGGCATCCTGCGTGACCGGGTGCTCGCGAACATGACGCCCGAGGAATGGGACGCCGTGATCCACGTCCACCTGCGCGGCACCTACCTGCCGAGCCGGGTCGCGGCGCAGTACTGGCGGGACATGACGAAAGCGGGCGAGACCAACGATGCCCGCATCATCAACACGTCGTCCGGCTCCGGCCTGTTCGGCAACCCCGGGCAGACGAACTACGGCGCGGCGAAGTCCGGCATCGCCTCGTTCTCCGTGATCGCGGCGAAGGAACTCGCCCGGTACGGCGTCACCGTGAACGCGATCGCCCCGGGTGCCCGGACGCGCATGACCGCACCGCTGGGCATGGGCGCCGACTACGTCGAAGGCACCTTCGACGACACCGCCCCGGAGAACATCTCGCCGCTCGTGGTGTGGCTCGGCAGCAACGAGTCCGCCGCGGTGACCGGTCGGGTGTTCGAGGTGATGGGCGGACGCGTCGGCATCGTGAACAACTGGAGCCGTGGCCCCTGGCGCGACAAGAAGGACCGCTGGGCGCCGTCCGAGCTCGGGTCGGTCGTCACCGAACTCGTGGCCGGGGCGTTCCCGCCCGAACCGCTGCTCCCGATCGACTGATGCAGCGCAGCGCGCCGCGTCAGCGTCCGATCAGGCGCTGACGCGGGTCGCGCCGGCGTCGACGGTGAGCACTTCGCCGGTGATGTAGGAGCCGGCATCGCTGACGAGCAGCAGCGCCGGTCCGACGAGTTCGGTCGGGTCGGCCACCCGGCCGAGCGGGATGACCTCGCTGCGGCGGGCGAGCTCGGCGTCGTCGAACGCCTTGGTCACCATGTCGGTGCGGAACGTCCCCGGCGAGATCGCGTTGACGCGCACACCGAGTGGGCCGAGGTCGAGGGCCATCGACCGGGTCGCCTGGGCGAGGGCAGCCTTGACGGGCGGGTAGTAGTACCGCTCCGGCGTGCCGATGTCCATGGCGATCGAGCAGATGTTCAGCACGGCCCCGTGACCGCCCCGCGCAAGGAGGTCCTTCGCCTCACGGACGAGCAACAACGGTCCGAAGAGATTCGTCGTGAACGCGCCGACGAACGTGTCATGGGCGAGGGTGTCGAGCGAACGGTCGAGCACGGTCGCTGCGTTGTTGACCACGATGTCGAGACGACCGAATCGAGCGTCGACCGCCGCAACGAGCGCCCGGACGTCGTCGGGTTCCCCCATCCGGACGGCGACGGGCAGGGCCCGGCGGCCGAGCGTCTCGATCTCCGCGCACACTGCGGCGCAGGACTCGAGGTTGCGGCTCGCGACGACCACGTCGGCGCCGGCTTTCGCAAGGCCGATCGCCATGGCCCGGCCGAGGCCACGACTGCCTCCGGTGACGACCGCGACGCGGCCGGTCAGGTCGAAAAGGGCGGAGAGATCTACATGCACCCGGGCATCATGCCGCACCGTTCGGGCATGCGCCGCTGCCCCTACGCTGCCGGTGTGCAGGATCCCGTCGTCGAGCAGCGTTTCGTCGAGGTTCCCGACGCCGAAGGGCCGGTCCGCTGGCGCATCGACGCAGGGTTCCTCACGTCGAACTGGACGTGCATCTGGGGGAAGGGCTGCCAGGGCATCCACGACACCCGCACCCCCGAGCGGGGTGAGGGGTGCTGTTCGGTCGGGGCGCACCTGGGCGACGACCCGGAGGAGGCGATGACGATCGCCGCGCTCGCCGACACCCTCGACCCGGCGCAGTTCGAGCTCGCTGCGGTCGCGTCGGCGGACGGAATCTTCGCCGACTCGACCCGCTCGGCGACCCGGGTCGTGGACGGGGCGTGCATCTTCCTCAACCGACCCGGTTTCGCCGGTGGCGAAGGATGCGCGCTGCACCTCGCTGCGGTCGAGGCCGGTGAGGACCCGCTCGACTGGAAGCCCGGCGTCTGCTGGCGACTCCCGCTCCGGCTCGTCGACGGCACCGACGCCGACGGCACGCCGACCACGACCGTGCGCGCGTGGCGCCGTGACGATTGGGGCGAGGGTGGCCGGTCGATGGCGTGGTGGTGCACCGACACCCCCGACGCGTTCGCAGGTGACGAACCCGTCGTCGCCTCCCTCGAGGGTCCGCTGCGGCGGATCCTCGGCGACGCGACCTACGACCGGGTGCGGCAGCGGCTCAGCGAGCGCTGATCGCCACCGGGGTCTCGTCCGCGAGGCGCTGCACCGTCTTGTGGAAGTGCTGCAGCCCCGGCTCGTTGCGGCCGAACACGAACGTGTCCTGCGCACCGGCGAACAGGCCGGCCTGCGTCGCCCGGGCGACCGGCCAGTCCTCCTGCTGCACGGTGTCGAGCAGGATCTTCCAGTTCGTGTCCCACAGGCGGGTGTCGGACTCCTGTCCCTGCGGGGCGAGGATCGACGTGTACCCCTTGCAGCGACCGGGGTCGTCCCCGTCGGGGAACATCGCCCAGCGCTCGAAGTGGGTCGACTGCCACACGAGGACCGTGTTCGGGAAGATCTGATAGACGGCGCCGACGTCACGCAGGAACCGGTCACCGACCGACTTCTCGCTGTCGTAGCGGCTGCGGACGATCACCATCCGACCGTGCAGGCCGAACTGCTTGAACGGGCCGCAGTTCGAGCGGATGAACGGGCCGACCGTGTCGGAGTGCAGGAACCGCAGGTGGTAGGTCTCGAGGAACCCGTCGACAAGCAGCTTCCAGTTCGCCTGCTCGGCGATCTCGGTCTCCCGTTCGACCTGATAGCCGGCGAGCCCGAAGGAGGTGAGCTCGTCATCGAGCTCGGCGCCGAGGTGGGCGGCGACGTCGATGGACGCACCCGGGGTGAGGACCACCCACACCATCCCGTGGCGGACCTCACAGGGGAGTTCGGTGAGGCCGTACGCCGAACGGTCGACCCCGCGAAACCCGTCGTCGTTGGGGATGCCGGCGAGCGAGCCGTCGGGCTTGAAGGACCAGGCGTGGTAGATGCAGGTGAACCGGCGGGCGCAGCCCTCGTCCTCGAGGGCGAGCTTCGCGCCGCGGTGGCGGCACAGGTTGAAGAACGCCCGGACGCAGCCGTCCTCCTGGCGGACGACGAGCACCGGGACGCCGGACTGGTCGTGGGTGACGAAGTCACCCGGGTTCGGGATCTTCGACTCGTGCGCGATCACGACCGGGACGGCGCGGAACAGCTCCCGTTCGCGGCGGGCGAAGTCGGGGTCGCCGTACACGCCGACCGGGTTGAGGTACTCCTCCTCGGCCATCGTCGTCGTCGACGTCTCGAGATAGTGGTCGATCTCCGCCTTGAGTCGGTCCTGCTCGGCCTGCCGCATGGTCCCTCCCCTGCCCACGGTGGGTCCACGACGACCCATGCTGCGATCGTACCGGCGCGCCACCCTGTGGACGCCAGTACGGGTCCCTAGCCGTGCGCGCGTTCGGTGAGGAAGGCGTCGACGGCGTCCGCGAGCTCGACCGGGGCGTCGTAGGGGAGCATGTGCCCGGCGCCGGGGATGTCGACGTGCCGCACGTCGGCGAAACAGCCGACCCGACGTCGCACCTCACCCGTGTCCACGTCGACCCAGCCCTCGCTCTGCGCGGAACGGGACTGGGCGCTCCACCAGCGTTCCCACGCGGCGGCCCCCGTGACGACGAGAACCGGGCACCGGATGAGACCCCAGCGTTCCTCGATCGCCTCCCGGTCGAAGGTCGCCAACCAGTCGCGCGTCCGCGGGTCGAACTTCCACACGAGCGTGCCGTGGTCGGCGGCCCGGGTGCCGTGGTCGGCGAGGAGGTCGGCGGTGGCGGCGTCGAGACCGACGTGGGTGGCACGGAGACGGGCGGCGGCGGCGGCGACATCGGGGAGGAGCCGGTGTGCGGCGGCACTGCGGAGCACGTCGACCCGGCCGCGGGCGGTGGTGCGCCGCTCCTCGGGGTTCGCCTCGCGCAACCGGACCGGCGGCCCGATCCCTTCGGCGACGACGAGCGCACGGACGAGCTCCGGGTACAGACCCGCGAACTGCGACGCGATCTGACCGCCGAGGCTGTGCCCGACGACGACGGGTCGTCGACCGTCCGCGGCGAGGTCGAGGAGCTCGACGAGGGCGACGAGGTCGGCGACGAAGTGCAGCAGACCGTACGCGCCCGGATGATCCGACTCACCGTGGCCCCGCAGGTCGAGGGAACGGACGTGCCAGCGGTCGCGCAGGCGTTCGGCGACGGGGTGCATCGACCATGCGAGGTCGGCCATCCCGTGGAGCAGCAGCAGGTCGGGCGCACCGGCGAACGGTGCGCCGTAGTCGAGCGCGCCGAGCCGCAGCGCCGGCAGCTCGTAGTGGACCCGGACCGGCGGGTTCACGACGAACTGCCTCCGGTAGCGGCCGCGCTGCGCGTCGGGAGCGGACGGCGGGCGCCGGCGATCACTGCGGCGACGAGGCCGGCCGCTGCGACCGTCGCGCCGAAGAGGTAGGTGCCGACGAAACGCTGCTGTGACGGATCGTCGCCGAGGACGACGAGCATGACCTGGATGCCGCTCACGATCCCGACGAACAACATCGTCTGGTTCATGCCGTTGGCCACACCGACGTCGGCCTCGTCGACGGAGTCGGCCACCATCGCGGCATACGCCGGCTGGCCGATGCCCGCCGAGATGCCCGAGAGGAGCAGGCCGCCGATCACGAACGCCACCCGCCCCGGTGCCGACCCGACGGCGAAGGAGAACATCGACGCGATCATGCAGCAGCCCGCGAGCATCATCGGCGTGCGCTCCCCGATGCGCGACGCGAGCGCCCCGCCGAGTGGGGACATCGCGGCGAACGCCCCGGGCCTCGGGGCCATGATCACGGCCACGGCGGAGACGGCGTAGCCGTAGACGTCACCGAGGAGCAGCGGGGTGACGACGAACCCGCCCATGTACGCGAACTGCGTGAGGCTGTTCGCGAGCATCGGTGCGGTGAATCGCCTGCGGCCGAAGTACTCGAGACGCAGCAGCGGGTAGGCGGCGCGACGTTCGGCGACGACGAAGGTGCCGATCGCCGCGGCTGCGGCGGCGAACTGGATCGGGCCGAGCGGGTCGGTGATGCCGTTGCGGGCAGCGGTGCCGACACCGAGCAGCACGAACAGGATGCCGAGCCCGAGCGAGACCGAACCGAGGACGTCGAGGGGGAGTCGTTCGCCGGGGGGCGACTCCCGGACGACGGCGACCGCGACCACGAGGGCCGCGAGCGATGTCGCAGCGAAGACGAAGAACAGGGTGCGCCACCCGAGCACGTCGATGAGCGGTCCGCCGATGACGAGGCCGATGGCGGGCGCGCCGGTCGACGCGAACTGGAACCACCCCATCGCAGTCGCACGGCGTTGCGGGCCGTAGGCGCGCATCAGCAGCGCCATGCCCGCCGGCTGGACGAGCGCACCGCTGAGGCCGAACAACACGCGGAACACGAGGAGCGAGGTGGCGTCCCAGGCGAACGCGCACGCTGCCGTCGTCACGACCGAGGCGATCGAGCCGACGATGAACATCTTGCGGTGGCCGCGGATGTCGCCGAGCTTGCCGCCGAGCGGGGTGGCGACGGCCATCGTGAGCAGCACACCCGTCACCGCCCAGCCGAGCGTCGTCCGGGTGGAGCCGAGTTCGGTGGCGAGCGTGCCGAGGGCGACGGTCACGATGGTCGTGAGGGACCCGAAGCCCATGACCGACAGCATCACGGCGAAGAGGAGGCGCCGCCGGTAGGCCGCGTCGTCCTCGGCAGGGAGCGGGGAATCCGGGCCGGTCACGGCGGCAGCGTACCGACGGGAAACCTGCGCGTCCCCATGTCTGCTAGCAAATGCGACATGAGTCACACCGATCTCAACGGCATGCGGGCGCTCGACGGGGTCCGCGTCGTCGAGCTCTCCATCGCCATCGCCGCACCGAGCGTGGCGCGCACGCTCGCCTTCCACGGTGCGGAGGTCCTGAAGATCGAGGCCCGCTCCAACCCCGACGTCGCCCGCCTGTTCGGGTCGGCGTGGGCGAGGGTCCCCGAGTTCCTCGAGGTGTTCACCGACACGAGCCCCTACGTGCCGGAGATGAGCGCCGGGAAACTCTCGGTCGGTCTCGAGCTCAAGCACCCCGAGGCGCTCGCCGCGCTGCACCGCATCATCGCGACCGCCGACGTGTTCATCACGAACTACTCGACGCCCGCGGTGCGAGGCCTCGGCCTCGGCTACGACGAGATGCGGGCGATCAAGCCCGACATCGTGTACGTCGCCATGCCGGGCTTCGGTTCCGACGAGTCGCTGCCCTACTACCCCTTCCTCGCCTGGGGACCGAACCAGGCGCCGCTCGTCGGGATGGACGAGCTCACCGGCTACGCCGACCAGGAGCCGGCCGGTGTCGCGTCGATCGCCCCGCCGGACTACCTCGCCGGCAAGCACGGCATGCTCGGCGTGCTCGCCGCGCTCGACCATCGTGAGGCGACCGGCGACGGCGTTTTCGTCGACCTCTCGCAGTTCGAGACCACGGTGTCGCTGCTCGGCCCGCACATCTTCGACTTCGAGCTCGCCGGCAACGTGGTCGGCCGCAGGGGGAACCGTGATCCCCGACAGGCACCGCAAGGGTGTTACCCCTGCGCCGGCGACGACCGCTGGGTGGCCGTCACCGTCGGCGACGACGACGCATGGGCGGCCCTCGGTGAGGTGTGCGACGAACCGTGGGTCACCGACCCTCGGTTCGGGACGCTCGACGGCCGGATCGCCCACCACGACGAGATCGACGGCCTGCTCGGCGCGTGGACGGCCGGTCACGACGCCGCAGAGGTCGCCGCGTGGCTGCAGGCGGCCGGTGTCGCCGCCCACGCCGTGCTCGACCACGCCGGCCTGCTCGGCGACGACCAGATCCGTGCCCGCGCCTGGTACGCCGTGCGCGGCGGCGGTCGGTTCGAACTCGACCTGTTCGGGCGGGAACCGCTGCGGCTCACCGAGACCCCGGGCGACGTGCACCGGGCGGGCCCGTCGATGGGGCAGGACACCCGCGACGTCCTCACCCGGCTCGCCGGGCTCGACGACGCCGAGATCGACGTGATGATCGAGTCGGGAGCGGCGTTCGCTGCGACCGCGCCGGATCGGGTGCTGCAGCGCCCCTATCACCGCTACATCGACGTGATCACCCGGGTCGACCGGGGAGGACGGGCATGACCACGACGAAGCGACCGATGGAGGGTGTGCGCATCCTCGACCTCGCCGGGATCAGCGGTGCGAACGGCACCCGGCTCCTCGGCGCGCTCGGCGCCGAGGTGATCGTCGCCGAACCGCCGAGCGGGCACACGATGCGGTCGTGGGGTCCGTTCGTCCCCGGATCCGCTGCGCCCGAGGGTTCGCTGTGGTGGGCGTACTTCGCGCAGGGGAAGAAGTCGGTCGTCGTCGCCGACCTCGACGCGCTGCGGGCGCTTGCGGCGACCTGCGACGTCGTCGTCGAGGATGCCGGGGTCGGTGTGCTCGACGAGGTCGCGGCGTCGATGGGCCCCGAGGTCATCTGGATCTCGGTCACCCCGTTCGGACGAACCGGGCCCCGAGCCCACTGGAGGGGTTCGGAACTCGTGGGCTGGGCGTCGTCCGGACTGCTGCACACCTTCGGGTTCCCGGACCGGCCGCCGGTGATGCCGGCGACGCCAATCCAGTTCGGCCAACACGTGATCGCCCTCGACGTCGCGTTGTCGGCGCAGCTCGCGCTGCGGGTGCGCCGCCGCACCGGTCGTGGGCAACGTGTCGACCTGTCGCTGCAGGAATCCCTGCTGTTCGTCGGCCCGGAGACCGGTGCGCCGCTGTTCCTCGACGACCTCGTGCCGCGTTCGCGCCCCGGGAACCGTCGGGCGGTGAGCCGACCGTTCGGTCTGTACCCGTGCGCGGACGGGTTCGTGTCCGTCGTCGTCCTGCAACCCGCGCACTGGCGGGCGATGGCCGAATGGATCCGCGACGTCACCGGCGAGGACTCCCTCCTCGAGGAGGCGTTCTTCGACATCGCCGTGCGGTGGGAGGCCGCCGAGTTCGTCGACGCGATGACCGAGGCGGTGACGATGTCGATGAGCAAGCTCGACCTGTTCATCGAGGGCCAGCGGCGCAACATCCCCATCACCCCGGTGAACACCGTCGCCGACCTGCGGAGCGACCCGCACCTGCAGGCCGCCGGCTTCTGGCGCACGCACGAGGTCCACGGCACCGACGGCGTCGTCGGCCCGGGGGCACCGTTCCGGGTGTCGGCCGACTGGTGGTCGTTCTCGCGGGCGCCGCTGCTCGGGGAGCACACCGAGGCGGTGCTCGGCCCGCTGCGCGGCTGACCGACTGGGGTACCATCTGGCGCATACGGCACCGGGTCGGGGGCCCGGCCGTGCACGAGGGGGCAACGTGTACGACATCGTCATCCGAGGCGGGACCATCGTCGACGGCACCGGCCGGGCCGCGTCCACCGGCGACGTCGCCGTGCAGGGCGGGCGGATCGTCGCCGTCGGCGCGGTCGACGGCACCGGTCGTCGGGAGATCGACGCGGACGGTGCGCTCGTCACCCCGGGCTGGGTCGACATCCACACCCACTACGACGGCCAGGTCACCTGGGACGGGCTGATCCAGCCGTCGTCCCAGCACGGCGTCACCTCCATCGTCATGGGCAACTGCGGTGTCGGGTTCGCGCCGGCCCGTCGCGGGGCCGCCGACCACGACTTCCTGATCTCGCTCATGGAGGGGGTCGAGGACATCCCCGGCTCGGCGTTGCACGAGGGCCTGCCGTGGGACTGGGAGTCCTTCCCCGAGTACCTCGACGCCGTCGACCGACGACCGCACGCGGTCGACATCGGGGCACAGATGCCGCACGCCGCGCTGCGGGCCTACGTGATGGGCGCGCGCGGCGCCGACCACGAGATCGACCCCACGCCCGCCGAGATCGCCGAGATGAGCCGGCTCACCGAGGAGGCGCTCCTCGCCGGGGCGATCGGGTTCGCGACGTCGCGGACGATCAACCACCGCAGCCGCACCGGCCAGAAGATCGGCTCGCTCACCGCGTCGACCGAGGAACTGCTCGGCATCGGTGAGGCGCTGCGCCGCGCCGGCCGGGGTGTGTTCCAGTTCGTCTCCGACCTCCGGGACGTCGAGTACGAGCTCGGTCTCATGGAGCGGATCGCCCGCGAATGCGGCCGCCCGCTGTCGGTGTCGCTCATCCAGGCCGACCCGCAGCCCGACAAGTGGCGGACCGTGCTCGACCACCTGGCGCGTGCCTCGGCGACGGGCGCCGACATGAAGGCGCAGGTCTGTGCCCGACCGGTCGGGCTGCTCATGACGCTGCAGGGTTCGATGAACCCCTTCATGCTGTGCCCCTCCTACCGGGAGATCGAGCACCTGCCGCTCGCCGACCGGGTGGCGCGCATGCACGACCCGGAGGTCCGGGCCCGGATCCTGGCCGAGCACGGACACGACAAGGGGTCCGCGCTCGTGAAGGCCGCAGCGCGCGAGTTCAACAAGCTGTTCCGTCTCGGCGACCCGCCGGACTACGAGCAGCCCGAGGAGCAGTCGATCGGCGCGACGGCGGCCCGCATGGGAGTCGACCCGAAGGAGCTCGTCTACGACATCCTGCTCGAGCGGGGCGGCGAGGAGATGCTGTACTTCCCCGCCGGCAACTACTCGCGCTTCAACCTCGACGACGCCCGGGAGATGGTGCTGCACCCGCGCACGCTCTACGGGCTGTCCGACGGCGGTGCCCACGTCGGCGTGATCTGCGACGGCTCGTTCCCCACCTACAACCTGGTGCACTGGGTGCGCGACCGCACCCGCGGCGAGAAGATCCCCGTCGAGACGGTCGTGAAGGGGCAGACGCACGACACCGCTCGCCACGTCGGCTGGAACGACCGCGGCGTGCTCGCGCCCGGCTACAAGGCCGACGTGAACGTCATCGACCTCGACGGCATGCGGCTCCACCCGCCGCGCTTCACCTTCGACCTGCCCGCGGGCGGGCGTCGTCTGCTGCAGGACGTCGACGGCTACCGCATGACGATGTGCTCGGGCACAGTCACCTTCGTCGACGGCGAGCACACGGGCGAGCTGCCCGGCCGGCTCGTCCGCGGCGCGCAGGCGGTGCCGACGGCCTGACGGTCGGCCTGCTCAGTGCAGGCCGAGCGCCGAGGCGAACCGTTCGACGTCGTCGAACGTGGTCGTGAACGGTGCCCGGATCGCGAGGTTGATCTGGTCGGCGCCGGCGTCGACGTACTGCTGGATCCGTTCGAGGACCTCGCCCTCGCTGCCGCGCAGCACACCGGGCCGAACCTGGTCGGCCATGGCGCCGAACTGGGCGCGCAGCCCCTCCTCGCTCCAGGCGAGGCCGACGTTGACGGTGGTGCGGATCGATGCGGGGTCGCGGCCGACGTCGGCACAGTGTTCGTGGAGCACGGCGCGCTTGCGGGCGAAGGTCTCCGGCGCCACGAAGGGGATGTTCCAGGCGTCTGCGTAGCGGGCGGCGATGCGCAGGGTCCGCTTCTCACCGCCGCCACCGACCCAGATCGGGAGCTCCGACTGCACCGGCTTCGGTTCGAGCTTCGCGTCGTTGAGGGTGAAAAAGCGCCCCTCGAAGTCCGACACGCCTTCGCGCAACAGCAGTCGCAGCACCTGGATGGACTCCTCGAGCAGGTCCATGCGCTCGCCGACCGATCCGAACGGGATCCCGTACGCGTCGTACTCGACCTGTGCCCAGCCGGCCCCGATGCCCACGTCGGTGCGCCCGCCGGAGAGTTGGTCGATCGTCGAGATCGCCTTGGCGAGCACCGCCGGGTGGCGGTAGCCGGCGCAGTAGACGAGGGACCCGCAGCGGACGCGCTGCGTGTCGCACGCGAGCGCCGCGTGGGTGGCGACGGCCTCGTGGCAGTGCGGGTCGTTCGGGTCGAACGTCGCCGCGTAGAAGTGGTCCCAGATCGAGATCCACCCGAAGCCGAGATCCTCGACGTGGCGCCAGAGCGAGCGGAGCTCCGCCATGTCCACGTTCTGCAGTCCGGCGTGCACACCGAAGGTCGTCATGGGGCGACTGTAGGTCGCCCCGACCGGACGCCGCGTACGTGGGTTAGCGTGCGCGCATGGCCCTCCTGCCCGCTGCACCGATGTCGATCCCTGCCGCGTACGAGACCGAGGACCGGCTCGCGATCATGCACCTCGCCCGGGAGTTCGCCACGAAGGAGGTGCTGCCTGTCGCGAACGAGCTCGACCCGGTGCAGGGCGAGATCCCCGACACGTTGCGCAAGCAGATGGCGGAGATGGGCTTCTTCGGGATCATCATCCCCGAGGAGTACGGCGGTCTCGGTCTCGGCCTGTTCGAGTACTGCCTCGTCACCGAGGAACTCGCCCGGGCGTGGATGAGCGTCGCGTCGATCATCGCCCGCGGCAACGGTCTCGGCGGTGGGTTCAGCCCTGAGCAGCAGGCGGCGATCATGCCGCGCATGGCGCGCGGTGAGTGCCTCGGCGCGTACGCACTCTCCGAGCCCGACGTCGGTTCCGATGCCGCGGGAGTGCGCACCCGGGCGATCCTCGACGGCGACCACTACGTGATCAACGGGCAGAAGATGTGGTGCACCTTCGCGGATGGAGCGGACTTCATCGTGTTGGTCGCGCGGACCTCGCCCTACGACCCGCAGCGCCGCCACGAGGGGATCCGGCAGTTCTTCATCCCGAAGGAACGGGGGAGCTTCCCCGAGGGGATCACGGGGACGCCGATCCGCAAGATCGGCTATTTCGGCTGGAAGACGTGGGAACTCTCCTTCGACGACTTCCGGCTCCCGGCCGAGCACCTGTTGGGTTCGCGCTTCGACGGGGACGAGAGCAGCGGGTTCAAGCAGGCGGCGTCGTGGCTCTCGGTCGCCCGCCTCCACACGGCGGCCCGGTCGATCGGACTCGCCCGTGGCGCGCTCGAGGACTCGATCGCCTATGTGCAGCAGCGCCGGCAGTTCGAACAGCCCATCGGCGACTTCCAGGCGATCCGGTTCAAGGTCGCCGACATGGTCACCGAGGTGGAGATGGCCCGCGCGATGCTCTACCAGATCGCCGCCGACGCGGACGCCGGGCGAGAGGTCGACGCGCAGGCGTCGATGCTGAAGCTGTGGGCCTCGGAGATGTCCGAGCGCGTCACGTCGCAGGGTCTGCAGATCCACGGTGGTGCGGGGTACACGACCGACTTCGCGCTCGAGCGCTACTGGCGTGACGCCCGTCTGACGAAGATCTTCGAGGGGACCTCGGAGATCCAGCAGCGGATCATCTCGGACCGGTACCTGCCCCGCCCTGCGCGTCGCTGATCGGGCGTCGGGTGCGGCCGCCCTCGTAGTCGAGCGGGGTCCACGACACGACGAGCTCCTCGTAGCGGGCCGCGAGCGCCGCCCATGCGTCGACGCCGATGTGGCGGCGCACGAGGAACGCGAACGCGGTGGCGAACCGGTTCCCGTGCCCGTCAGCGACCTCGAGCACGTGTGCGAGCTCGTGCAGCACGCTCACGGCGTCGAGGTGGTCGCGGCGCAGGACGACGAGTCCGTCGTCGGTCGCGTAGGAGCACGACAGGTTCGCCGGGCCGAGACGCACCTCGGGGACCTCCGCGTGCGGCCAGCGCTCACCGACCGCCTCGTCGGCGACGACCTCCTGCAGGAAGGTCCGGACCTCCGCCACGTCGGCGAACCGCCGGGCGAGGGGTGCGAGCGCCTCCTCCGCCGCGTAGACGCGGGCCTGCTGCGGGTCCGGGGTCATGCGCCCGGGCCGAGGGCTCGGTGCCGTGCGACCTCGTGGCGGGCCAGCGGCGCCGCGCTGCCCGCGGCGCGCCCGGCATCGGCGGCGCCCGAGGAGAACCGCGTGGTCCGGCTCGTCGAGCGGGTCGTGCGCGGATGGCGCCGTCGGAACGCCGTGTCGACCGCTTCGGCCCGGGACCGAAGCGCGACCGCGACCGACGTCGTGGCGCCCTGTGCTGCGCTCGCCGCCTCTTCGTGGTCCACCCGGGCACGAGCGGCGGCGTCGGCGAGGCGACGGCGAACCTCGTCGAGGTAACCGAGCACGAACGAGCGGGCCCACGCGGCCGAGTCTCCTGCCGAGAGCCCGGCCGGTCGTCGGGCACGCAGGTTCGTGTCGAGGTCGGCGAGCAGTCGGGGTGCGAGCAGGTCGGCGACCCACATCGCGTCGGACCGGTACCCGACGATCTCCATGCGTTCGAGGCCGCCCGGGCCGCGCCCGAGACGGATCGCCTCGCAGGTGTTCGCCTCGGCGACGACGGCGACGAGGGCGGTGCGCAGCACCGTGTGCGGCCGGCCGACGAGCAGGGGGCGCGCCTCGATCGCCTCGGCACCGCGTCGGCCGGCGGCGGCGAGGACCGCCTGGTCGATCCCGTGGCGCGTCATCAGCTCCTGGGCCTTCGCCTCGAACGCCTCGGCCTCCGCCGCGAACCCGGTCGCCTCGGCCTTGGCGAGCAGGGCGCGGATGCGCGCGAACAGGCGGTCGGTGTCGTCGGGTCCGTCGGCCGGGACGAGGACCTCGCCCGCCTCGCCGCTCACAGGCGTTCGTACCGCCAGTCGGTCGGCCGACCGTCCGTGTACGGCATGACCCCCCAGAACGGTCGGGGGTCGTCGTCGAAGACGAGGGGGACGAAGTGGCGGTCGCCCTCCCACATGGGGAGCTCCGCCGCGGCGGAGTCGTCGCCCTCGCAGGCAGCGAGGAGTCGTCGGCGCGGCGCCCAGAAGAGCGTTCCCTCCGCGTTGTGGGCGGGCGGGGTCCCGGTCCATGCCTCGGCGACGAAGACGAAGCCGAGCCAGTCGGCGCCGTCGGGCCCGAACCCGGGCCAGCTGATCGTGCCGCGGAGCCGCAGTTCGTCGAGGGTGAGACCGGCCTCCTCGTCGACCTCGCGGCGCAGGCAGGCGACGACGTCCTCGCCCGACTCGAGCCTGCCGCCGAGGCCGTTCACCTTGCCGAGGTGGTCGTCGTCGGGACGGGCGTCGCGGCGCACGAGCAGCACGAGGTCGTCCACGCGGTCCCAGAGGTACACGAGGGTCCCGACGATGGGGCGGAAGGGCGGCGCCGTGGCCATGTGACATGACTAGTCGGCGCGCACGATCCTGTGGGCCATGGGATGGGCGGACGACGCAGCACCGGTCGAGGTGTCCGTCGCCTGCGGCCCGTCGATCCACCGCCTCCGCTGGTCGGGTGGCCGTGTCGAGACCTGCGATCACGACCTCGACGCCGAGGAGGCGCTCGTCGCCTTCGGCGGCGACGTCCTGCCGTGCGTCCGGCTCCACCGACTGTGGCGTGACGCGGTCGCCGACGGGGGGTTCCTCGAGGAGTGGGCCCGGCGCCCCGAGCCGGACCCGGTGCGACGCGACTGGCTGGCGGGCGCGTTGCGGCGGCTGCGCGCCGAGGGCGTCCAGGACCTGCTCCCCGCCTTGCCGCCGGGGCGCGCCGAGCGCATGGGGGAGGTGCTCGTCGATCTTCCCGCCCCGCTCCTCGACCGCGCGGCGGTCGCGGCGGCGGCCCGGGTCCTCGAGCGTCGGGTCGCCGTCGGTCCGCCGCCGCCGGGGCTCGACGCCGTCGTCGACGCCGTGCGGGTCCGCCTCCGCTCCGCATTCGTGGCGAGCCTTCGCCGTTGGGCCGAGGTGGTGCGACCTGCGGCGCTGGTGCCGCTGCGCTGCGGTGTCCGTCCAACCGCCGGGGGTCCGCCCGTCGTCCGCGGTCGTCTCGACGGTCGGACGAGCGGCGCGCACCTCGTCGTCGACGTGTCGTGGCTCGTGGACGTGTGGGGCCGAGGCATCGCGGTGGTCGACGGGGATCTCGTGGTGGCGGCGGACGACCGGCACGCGTCGGTGCTGCGGTGGCGGCGTCACCCCGCGGGCGGTCTCATCGCCGAGGTCGAGGAGGTCGAGCGCGTCGGAACGCGCCGCGCACACCCGTACGATGTCGCGGACCACGTCGATCGGACCGGAACGTGAACGACCGAACGCAGACACGCACCGGGTGGCTCGCACCCGATGAGATCGAGACCGTCCGCGGGCAGGTCCCCCTCATCTACGTCGACGCGGTGCCGGTGCGGGTCGACGCGCTCGGCCAGCTCACCCACGTCGGGCTGTTGCTGCGGGCGATGGCCGACGGGACGATCAGCCGTGCGGTCGTGTCGGGCCGGGTGCTGCAAGGGGAACGCATCCGCGACGCGCTGCTCCGCAACCTCGAGAAGGACCTCGGCCCGGTCGCGCTGCCGCGGCTCCCCGTCGAGGTGTCGCCGTTCACGGTGGTGGAGTACTTCCCCGACGAGGGCATCACCGGGTTCCACGACCCGCGCCAGCACGCCGTGAGCCTCGCGTTCGTCGTGCCGGTCGACGGCGACTGCCGGCCGGCGCAAGACTCCCTCGAGCTCACCTGGCTCACTCCGGTCGAGGCGACCCGCGGGGACATCCGCCGGGAGATGTCGAGCGGACACGACCGGCTCATCCGGATGGCGCTGGCGCACGCCGGCGTGCTCCCCTGACGGACCTTCGGCGGGACCTCCGACCCTGCTCAGTCGACTCCTCGGCCGACATCGTGGCCGCATGACGATCACCGACGAACGACGGCTCGAGCAGACGCGCTGGGCGTGGATCAACGAGTACGGGCCCGTACAGGCGGGGTCGATGCTCGAGCGTGTCGCCGAGCTCCGCACGGGCGGGATGCCGCTCGTCGAGGCGATCGCCCGCACCGACCCGGAGACCGAGGCCGACTTCGACGGGTTCTGCGCCAGTCGCTGGTGACCTGACCGCCGTCCCGTGCGATGCTCGGGGTGATGCTCCGATCGCTCCGGGTCGACCGCACCGCCGCCGAGGCCGCGTTCCGCAGCCGGGCGCGCACCTTCGTCGAGGAGCAGGTGGTGCCGAACCTCGACGCCTGGACGGCGCGTGGCGGGTTCACGAGGTCGATGTTCCTCGACGCGGCCGCGGCCGGCCTGCTCTGCCTCGACGGCCCCGAGTCCTTCGGCGGCGGCGGTGGGGGAGTGGGCTTCCGGCGGAACGCCGTGCTCTGCGACGAGCTGCACCGGGCGGGTGACGCCGGCGCCGCGTGGGCGCTCGTGACCCATGCGGAGATCTGCGCGCCGTACCTCTGGTCGCTCGGCACCGCCGAGCAGCAGGACCGCTGGCTGGCGGATGTGTGCACCGGGAGGTCGGTGCTCGCGATCGCGATGAGCGAGCCGGGGACCGGGTCGGATCTCGCGTCGATCACGACGACGGCCGAACGTCGCGGCGACCGGTACGTGGTGCGGGGGACGAAGACCTTCATCTCGAACGGGGTGTCCGCCGACCTCGTGATCGTGGCCGTGCGGACCGACCCGACCGAACGACACCGCGGGGTGAGCCTGCTCGTCGTCGAGCGGGACACCCCCGGCTTCGGCGTCGGCCGTGCCCTGCACAAGGTCGGCCTACGCACCCAGGACACGGCGGAGCTGTTCTTCGACGGGGCGGAGGTCCCCGCGGCGAACCTCCTCGGGGCGGAGGGCGAGGGGTTCTACCTGCTCATGCGGAACCTCCCCCGTGAACGTCTCGTCATGGCCGTCGCCGGCCTGTCGCTCGCGCAGGCGTGCCTCGACCGCACGCTCGAGCGGATCCCCCGTCCGGTCGGACAGCACGCCCGGTTCCGTCTCGTCGAGGCCGCCACCGCCCTGCAGGTCGGCTGGACCTACCTCGAGCGGTGCGTCGCCGCGGTCGACGCCGGCACGTTCGACGGCGCCGACGCCGCGGCGGCGAAGTGGTGGGCGACCGATATCGGCTGCCAGGTGACCGAGACGTGCTTCCAGCTCCTCGGCGACCCCGCCGCCACCGACGTCGCCCGGTTCGTGGACGACGCGCGGGTGCAGCCGATCTACGGCGGGACCAACGAGATCATGAAGGAGATCGTCGGCCGGTCGCTCGGGGTCTGAGCGTCGGCACGGGGTAGCGTCCGCCCGTGCTGCGGGTGATGACGTGGAACCTGTGGTGGCGGTTCGGACCGTGGGAGCGCCGCCAGGCGGCGATCGCCGAGGTCCTCCGTGCCGAGGGGGCCGACGTGATCGGTCTGCAGGAGGTGTTCGTCGAGCGGGACGGCGTCGACCAGGCGGCGGTCCTCGCCGGGGCACTCGGCTTCCACGTCGCGACGGCGCCCGTGCGGTTCCACGACACGGCGGAGGGGGCCGGGCTCGCGTTCACGAACGCCGTGCTGAGTCGCTGGCCGATCGCGGCGGCGACGTCCCTCCCGTTGCCCCGCGCCGATGGCACGACCTCCCACCGGAACGCTCTCGCCGTCCGGATCGACAGCCCGTTCGGCGCGCTGTGCGTGGTCTCGACGCACCTCGACTGGCAGTTCGACCGCACCGCCGACCGGGTCGCGCAGGTCCGGGCGGTCGCCGGACTCGTCGCCGCCGAGCGGCCCGATCCCGCATCGGGGTTCCCGGCCGTGCTGCTCGGCGACCTGAACGCCGTGCCCCACAGCGACGAGGTTCGGCTCCTCACCGGGGCGACCGGGCCGGCGCACCCGGGACTCGTGTTCACCGACGTGTGGGACGCGGTCGGATCGGGCCGGGGCGACACGTGGGACGGCGCGAACCCCTACCTCGCCGAGGCGACGTGGCCGAACCGTCGCATCGACTACGTGCTCGTGTCGTGGCCGCGACCGAAACCGGTCGGGTCCCCCGTCGCTGCCCGACTCGCCGGGGTCGAAGCGGTCGACGGCGTCGTCGCGTCCGACCACTGGGCGGTCGTCGCCGACCTGCGGACCGGCTGACGGGCGGGCATGCTGTGCGGGCGGTGCGCCGGGCGGCGGCCGTCAGGGAGGAACGGACGACATGGGTGGTCTCGACGGGCGGGTGGCGATCGTGACCGGTGGCGGGCGGGGCATCGGGCGGGGCATCTCGCTCGGGCTCGCAGCCGACGGCGCGGACGTGGTCGTGAACTACCGGCGGGACCGCGATGCCGCCGAGCGGACCGTCGCCGACATCCGGGCGCTCGGCCGGGAGGCCCTCGCCGTCGGTGCGTCGGTCGACTCCCTCGAGGACTGCCGCCGGCTCGTCGCCGAGACCGTCGACCACTTCGGGCACGTCGACATCCTCGTCTCCAACGGTGCGATCGCGAGCCGCGGGCAGTCGGTGGCTGACAGCGATCCCGAGGAGTTCGAGCGGGTCGTGCGCACGCACGCGTTCGGGGCCTGGTACCTCTGCCACGAAGTCGTGCCGCACCTGCGCACGCGACCCCGCGGCGACATCGTCGTCATCTCCTCGGTCGCCACGCTGTCGATGGGGGCGAACGGGGCCCCGTACAACATGGGCAAGGCGGCGCTCGAGGCGCTGGCGTACACGCTCGCGAAGGAGGAGCGGGATCACGGGATCCACGTGAACGTGGTCGCCCCCGGACTCGTCGACACCGACATGGGCCAGCGTCTGGCGAAGGCGGTCACCGGAGTCGCCGACATCCACGACCTCGACGCCGGCATGCCGTTCGGTCGGGTGTGCCGCCCCGAGGACGTCGCCGACGTCGTGCGGTTCTTCTGCTCGCCGGCGGCGTCCTACCTGACCGGCGAGAAGATCAACGTGCACGGCGGCGGTCAGGAGTGGCGCGCCGTGGCAAAGGGCGACACCGGTCAGTAGGTTTCGCGTATCCGCGTCGTGCTAATTCGACGGCGGGAGGAGGACCGGACATGACCACCAACGACGTCGCCGAACCGGAACAGCTCGTCTCCGACGTGGTGCTCGCCGTGACGGACCGCGCCGTGGAGAAGGTCCTCGAGATCCGCTCCGCCGAGGAGGCGCCCGAGACCCTCGGTCTGCGGGTGGAGGTCACCGGCCACGTCGGTGTCGAGTACCAGTACGACCTGAGCTTCGAGGCCCTCCACGCCGTACCGGCGGGTGACTCCGTCGTCGACCAGGGCGGCCTCCCGGTGATCGTGCCGGCGGGCAGCATCCTCGCCCTCTCCGGCGCGACCCTCGACCTCCCGACGAGTCAGGGTCAGAGCGGCCTCGTGATCCGTAACCCGAACCGGCCGAACCCGCTCGCCGGTCTCGACCTCGCACTCGACGGCACCCTCGCCGAGAACGTCAGCACGCTGCTCGAGAAGTCGGTCAACCCGTCGCTGGCGAGCCACGGCGGGTTCGCCACCCTCGTCGGCGTCGACGAGGAGTCGGGCAACGTATACGTGACGATGGGCGGCGGTTGCCAGGGCTGCTCGATGAGTCGGGCCACCCTCACCAACGGGATCCAGGCGGCGATCAAGGAAGCGCTGCCGCAGGTGAACGAGGTCATCGACGCCACCGACCACACGGCCGGCGAGAACCCCTTCTACCGCTGAGGCCGCGCGGCGGGGCGGGTACGCTCCGGCGATGGACCTCGGGATCTCCGGACGCACCGCCGCCGTCGCCGCCGCCTCCTCGGGCCTCGGCCTCGCCACCGCACGAGCGCTCGCCGCGGCGGGTTGTCGGGTCGCCATGTGCAGCCGCACAGCGGAGCGCATCGAGGCTGCCGCCGCGACGATCGAGGGCGACGTCGTGCCCATCGTCGCCGACGTGTCGACTCCCGACGGCGCCCGCGCGTTCATCGAGGCGTCCGTCGCCGCGCTCGGTTCGGTCGACATCCTCGTCGCCAACGGCGGTGGCCCGCCGCCCGGGACGTTCGCGACCACACCCGAGGACGCCTTCGCGGGCGCGCTCGACCTGAACCTGCGGTCCGTGGTCGCCATGTGTTACGCCG
>VGBO01000007.1 GCA_016870475.1 Actinomycetota bacterium
TCCAGGGGCTCGACGTCGCCGGCAGCTCGTTCAACGTGCTGGCCCTGGTCGGTGGCCTCACGACGCTCGTGGGCGGGTCACTCGCCTTCGTGCAGCGGGACATCAAGAAAGTGCTCGCGTACTCGACGGTCTCACAGCTCGGGTACATGGTCATGGCGCTCGGCGTCGGTGCCTGGACCGCTGCGATGTTCCACCTCTTCACGCACGCGTTCTTCAAGGCCTGCCTGTTCCTCGGTTCGGGATCGGTCAGCCACGCCTGCAACCACAGCTTCGACATGAAGTACGACATGGGCGGGCTCCGCAAGTACATGCCGAAGACGCATGCGACGTTCCTCGTCGGGACGCTGGCACTCGCCGGTCTGCCGTTGCTGTCCGGGTTCTGGTCGAAGGACGAGATCCTCGCCGGAACCGGTGGTCTCGGACTCTCGACCGGCGCCAACGGGACCTACCACCTCATGCTGATCATGGGCCTCGCGACCGGTGGCATGACGGCGGCGTACATGACCCGCTGCTACTGGCTGACCTTCATGGGTGAGTGGCGCGGTGCGAACTCACCGAACGCCCATCACGGCCACGGCGGTCACGGAGGTCATGACGACCACGGTCATGACGCGCACGCGGCGCACGGTCATGACGACCACGGCCATGATTCCCACGGTCACGACGCGCACGACGCCAACGACGCACACGGCGGGCTGCCGCACGAGTCGGGCACGCGCATCACGACCCCGCTGCTGATCCTCGCCGTCATGGCGTTCCTCGCCACCTTCACCAACATCCCCGGCAAGTTCTCCTCCTACCTCGGTATCCCCGAGAGCTGGACCCTGCGCTTCGAGCACTACGTCGAGCCGCGGGCGGACTACTTCCCGAAGATCAGCCACGCCGAGTTCAGCCCGGCGCTCGCGGTGCTGTCGATGGTGATCGCTGCGGTCTGCGCGGGCGCGGCCATCGCCTACTACCGCAAGGTCCAGTCGATCGACCCGCTCGCCACCGAGCTCGCCGACGGTCCGACCACCCGGATCCCGCTCGCCCGTGCGGCGTACCGGGTTCTCGAGAACAAGTTCTACCTCGACCACCTCTACACCGGGATCATCGCCGGGGCGACGAAGGGCCCACTCGCCCGTGCCACGGACCGGTTCAACCAGCAGGTGCTCGATGGTGTGGTCAACGGCGCAGCGAGCGTGTCGCGAGTCGCTGCGGGCGGTCTGTACACCTACGTCGACCAACAGGTCGTCGACGGCGTGGTGAACGCATCGGGTGCGGGAGCGTCGGAGGCGGGCGGTGTGCTGCGCAAGCTGCAGACCGGACGCATCCAGGCGTATGCCGGACTCATGTTCGCCGCAGCCGCCGTCCTCGCCGGGATCTTCGTCCTGGTGATCTGACCTTCCAACGACCACGCGAACGAACACACCGACAGGCCCTTCGGGGCGCAACTGCAGGAACTCGACACCGGAGGACGGCACCAGCAGGGTCCGCCCCGAGGTTCGAGAGGAGAGGCGAGAGCAACCGAGATGACGGACTTCCTGAACGACTGGGGACTCACGATCCCGACGTTGCTGCCACTCGTGGCGGCCGTCGTAATGATGCTCATCCCCAAAGCCGAAGAGGAGACGCACAAGGTCGTCGCGCTGGCCACATCGCTGGTCGTCGCCGTCTTCGGCGTGCTGCTGCTCCTGAACTTCGATTTCGACCGCACGAAGGACCTGCAGTTCGCGGTCGACATCGGCTGGATCGACATCATCCGGTCCCGGTTCACGATCGGCGTCGACGGCATCGCCCTGCCGCTGATCCTGCTCACGATGTTCGTGGTTCCGCTGGTGATCATCTACAGCTGGAACCACTTCCCCGAGCCGCACAACCCCAAGGCGTTCCTGATCCTGATCATGATCCTGCACACGGGCATGCTCGGATCCTTCGTCGCCCAGGACCTGATCCTGTTCTTCGTGTTCTTCGAGGTCGTGCTCCTGCCGATGTACTTCATGATCGGCGTCTGGGGCGGCGAGCAGCGACAGTACGCATCGATCAAGTTCTTCCTCTACACGCTGTTCGGTTCGGCGCTCATGATCGTGAGCTTCCTGGCGTTGTTCGTGCTCACCGGGGCCGAGACCTTCAACATGGTCCAGCTCGCCGAGCAGGTCGCCGCCCGTGAGATCGCGCTCTCGACCCAGGTGCTCATCTTCGGCGGCATGTTCATGGGCTTCGGCATCAAGGTGCCGATGTTCCCGTTCCACACCTGGCTGCCCGACGCGCACACGCAGGCCCCGACCCAGGGATCGGTGATCCTTGCGGCGGTGCTGCTCAAGCTCGGCACCTACGGCTTCGTGCGCATCGCACTGCCCATCCTCCCCGACGCGGCGATCGAGTGGGCACCGTGGATCGGCCTGCTCGCCGTGATCGGCATCATCTATGGCGCACTCGGCTGTCTCGCCCAGACCGACATGAAGCGACTGATCGCGTTCTCGTCGGTTGCGCACATGGGCTACGTCATGCTCGGGATCGCCACGCTCACCGACTTCGGCATCAACGCCGCCATCTTCGGCATGGTCGCCCACGGTCTCATCACCGGCATGCTGTTCTTCATCGCCGGCTCGATCAAGGAGCGGTTCCACACCCTCGAGATCAAGCGTCTCGGCGGACTGCTGAAGCAGGCCCCGCGCATGGGCTGGATCCTCGGTCTCACGACGATGGCCTCGCTCGGCCTCCCCGGCCTCGCCGGGTTCTGGGGTGAGTTCCCGGCGATCCTAGCCGCGTACAACCCCGCCGAGGGTCTCAACGTCACGCTGTTCCGTGCGTACATGGTCATCGCTGCGCTCGGAACGGTCCTCGCCGCGGCCTACCTCCTGTGGCTCTATCAGCGCACGGCGTTCGGTGAGCCGAAGGAGGAGTTCGCACACGAGCACGTCCACGACATGCACGTGACCGAGTGGATCGCGTGGATCCCGATGGTCATCGCGTTCGTGGTCCTCGGTCTCATGCCGGGTCTGCTGTTCGGGATGATGGACGGTGCCGTGACCAACATGGTCCGCACGGCGTTCGGAGGCTGATCCGTGATCGCCACCCTCCTCGCCCAGGTCTCGTCGACGTTCGAGCCGCCGACGCTCGACTTCCACGCGCTCGCGCCGGAGATCACGTTCGCCGCGTGCGTCGCGTTGCTGTACCTCGTCGACATGATCAAGCTCGAGGACGGGCGGCGTCTGATGCCGGGTCTCTCCGGTCTCGCCCTGCTCGCACCGCTCATCCCGATCATGACCCTCGCGCTCGATGGTGCGGACCGAACGCTGTTCGGTGGGGCGTTCGTGGTCGACAACGTGGCGCTGCTGCTCAAGGCGATGTTCTTCCTGTCCGGCTACGTGGTGGTGCTCCTCTCCACGAACCACCTTGCCGAAGGTGACTTCTGGGAGAGCGAGTACTACCTGATGCTCACGTCGTCTCTGCTCGGCATGGTCGTCATGTCGTCGGCACGGGACCTGGTGACGATCTTCGTGGCGCTCGAGCTGCTGTCGATCCCTGCCTACCTCATGGCGACCTGGGAGAAGCGGAGCCTGCGTTCGAACGAAGCGGGCCTGAAGTACTACCTGATGGGCGTGTTCGCGTCGGCGCTGATGCTGTACGGGATGTCGCTGTTGTTCGGGATCTCCGGTTCGACGCTGCTCACCGACATCGGCGCACGGATCGCCGAGGGCAACAGCTCCACGCCGATCGTGTCCCTTGCGATCGTTCTCGTGATCGTCGGGTTCGCGTTCAAGGTCTCCGCCGTCCCGTTCCACTCGTGGGCGCCGGACACCTACGAGGGCGCACCGACCCCGGTCACGGCCTTCCTCGCGGTCGCGTCGAAGGCGGCCGGGTTCGTGGCGCTGCTCCAGCTCGCGTTCGTCGGGTTCGCCGGTCGAACGGACGTCGTCGAACCGCTGATGTGGGTGCTCGCCGCAGCGTCGATGACGGTGGGCAACCTGATCGCCCTCCGCCAGACGAACATCGTCCGGATGCTGGCCTACTCCGGTATCGCGCAGGCGGGCTTCATCCTCGCTCCCTTCGCTGTCATGAGCGATAGCGCCACCGAGTCCCTCACGGCGGTGGTGACCTACCTCGTGATCTACGCGGCGATGAACCTCGGGGCGTTCGTCATCGTCATCGCCGTCGCCCGCAAGACGCAGTCCGGTGAGATCTCGTCGTTCGGAGGGCTGTTCGGCTACGCCCCCGGGCTCACGGTGGCCATGACTGTCTTCCTCGCCTCGCTCGCCGGCATCCCACCGCTCGGTGGTTGGTTCGCGAAGTTCGTCGTGTTCAAGGCGCTCGCCACGGCCGGCACGCCCTGGGGCTACTCGCTCGCCGTGGTGATGGCCGTGAACTCCGTCGTCGCGTTCTACTACTACGCGCTCGTCCTCAAGGCCATGTGGTTCGACGAGGCGCCCTACGGCGACACATCACCGGTACGGGTCCCCGTGTCGCTCATCTCGGCGACCGGCCTGACGGCTGGGGCGACGATCCTGTTCGGGGTCTTCCCCGGGCTGCTCGGTCACTTCACCGGCAGCCTCGAGGGGATCATCGCCGTTCTCCCCGGCGGCTGACCCGAGTCCGCCCGCGGTGACCACCGAGGGTGAGCGGTTCGACCGGTTCATGGAGCGGGCGCTCTATGCGCCGGAGACGGGGTTCTTCACGTCGGGGCGCGGCTCGGCCGGTCGGCGCGGCGATTTCCTGACCTCGGTGGAGGTGGGTCCGCTGTTCGGCGCCGTGATGGCCCGCATGCTCGACACCGAGTGGGACCGTCACGACCGGCCGGCGACGTTCACCGTCGTCGATGCGGGCGCCGGCGTCGGTACGCTGCTGCGCAGCATCCTCGCCGCCGAACCCCGGTGCGCCGGTGCGCTCGACCTCGTCGCCGTCGAGATCGCACGGACCCAGCATCCCGGTCTCCCCCCGCAGGTCCGCAGCAGCGACGAGGTGCCGCGGGTTGAGGTCGGTGTCGTGATCGCCAACGAACTGCTCGACAACCTCCCGGTGCGCGTCCTCGAGCGCACGTCGGAGGGATGGCGGGAGCTCCACGTCGTGGAGGGGAGGGCGGTGGTACGACCCACCGAGCTGGTGGGGCCCGACGAGGTGCCCGTCGGCGCCCGCATCCCGATCGCCGAAGCGGCGGTCGGGTGGGTCCGGACCACGCTCGATCGGATCGACAGCGGTCGCCTCGTCGTCATCGACTACGGCGCGGACACCGCCGAGCTCGCCCGACGGCCCGCCGCCGGGTGGCTGCGCACCTATCGCTCCCACGGGCGCGGTGGTCCGCCGGAGGAGGATCCCGGTTCCCAGGACATCACCTACGACGTCCCCTTCGACCAGCTCCCCGGTGGCACGAGGACGACGCAGGCCGGCTGGCTCCGTCGCCACGGGATCGACGCTCTCGTCGATGAGGGCCGGCGGATCTGGGCGGAACGGGCCGCAGTGGCCGACCTCGGGGCGCTGCGGGCGCGCAGCCGAGTCCGTGAGGCGGAGGCGTTGGTCGACCCGGCGGGTCTGGGCGGCTTCGTCGTTGCGGAGTGGCAGCGTCCGGATTTGTGAGGGGCGATGCGCCGTGGGCGCCGCGTAAGCTCGCCCTGCCGTTCACGTCGACGATCGACCTGCGCACGGGGGAGAGCACGGTGGCCGAGCCCACGATCGAGAACTACTACAGCGAGGACCGGACCTTCCCGCCCTCCGATGCATTCCGCTCCGGCGCTCTTCTGACCGACCGGTCGATGTGGGAGGAGGCCGAGCGGGACTACGAGGCGTTCTGGGCGCGCCAGGCGCGTGAGCACGTGAGCTGGTTCGAGGACTTCCACACGACGCTCGAGTGGGAGGTCCCCTTCGCCAAGTGGTTCATCGGCGGGAAGCTGAACGTCAGCTACAACTGCCTCGACCGGCACGTCGAGGCCGGCAAGGGCAGCAAGGTCGCGTTCCACTGGGAGGGCGAACCGGGTGACACCCGGACGATCACCTACGCCGAGCTCCTCGCCGACGTCGAGCGGTTCGCGAACGCACTTCGGGACCTCGGGCTTCGGTCCGGCGACCGGGTCGCCATCTACATGCCGATGGTGCCCGAGCTCCCCGTGGCGATGCTGGCCTGCACGCGCATCGGTGTGGCGCACTCGGTGATCTTCGGGGGGTTCAGCCCCGACGCGATCGTCGACCGCTGCAACGACGCAGCGGCCCGGCTCATCATCACCGCCGACGCCGGGTACCGCCGCGGCGCTCCCTCTGCGCTCAAGGCGAACGTCGACCTCGCGTTGCCGTCGTGCACGAGCGTCGAGAAGGTCGTCGTCGTGAACCGCTGCGGGGTCGCCGTCGACATGGTCGAGGGCCGGGACGTGTGGTGGGACGACGTGATGGCCGCTGCGGCACCCTCGTGCCCCCCCGAGCCGCTCGACAGCGAGCACCTCATGTACCTGCTCTACACCTCGGGGACCACGGCCAAGCCGAAGGGCATCATGCACACGACCGGGGGCTACCTCACCCAGGTCGCGTTCACCCACCGGTACACCTTCGACCTGCACCCCGAGACCGACGTGTACTGGTGTGCCGCCGACATCGGCTGGGTGACCGGGCACAGCTACATCGTCTACGGCCCGCTCGCGAACGGTGCGACGTCGGTGCTCTACGAAGGCACACCGGACACGCCGCGACCCGAGCTCCGGGAGGGCGCCGACCCCGGCGCGTGGCGCAAGGATCGGCTCTGGGACATCGTCGAGCGCTACGGGGTCACGCAGCTCTACACCGCACCGACGGCGATCCGCACCTTCATGAAGTGGGGCGCGACCTGGCCGGCGGCACACGACATGTCCACGCTGCGCGTGCTCGGGACGGTCGGCGAGCCGATCAACCCCGAGGCCTGGATGTGGTACCACGAACACATCGGCGGCAGTTCCTGCCCGATCGTGGACACGTGGTGGCAGACCGAGACCGGCGGGCACATGATCACCCCGTGGCCGGGGGTCACCACCACCAAGCCGGGCTCGGCGACCCATGCGATCCCCGGGGTGTTCATCGAGCTCGTCGACGACGACGGTGCCCAGGTGGAGCGCGGCGGCGGCTACCTCACGATCACCCGTCCCTGGCCGGGCATGCTGCGGGGTATCTGGGGTGCGCCGGAGCGGTATGCGGAGACCTACTGGAGCCGCTTCCCCGGCCGGTACTTCGCCGGTGACGGTGCGAAGCTCGACGACGACGGGTACCTCTGGCTGCTCGGTCGCGTCGACGACGTCATGAACGTCTCGGGGCACCGGATCTCCACCACCGAGGTGGAGTCGGCCCTCGTCGATCACCCGACCGTCGCCGAGGCAGCGGTCGTGGGTGCGAACGACGACGTCACCGGTCAGGCGATCTACGGCTACGTGATCCTCCGTGGCGGGAACGAGGCGTCGGACGGGCTGCGGGAGGAGATCCGTCAGCACGTGGCGAAGAAGCTCGGGGCGATCGCCCGTCCCAAGGCGGTCATCATCGTCCCCGACCTCCCCAAGACCAGGTCGGGGAAGATCATGCGCCGCCTGCTCCGGGATGTGGTCGAGGGACGGACCCTCGGAGACACCACCACCCTCGCCGACGCCAACGTCGTGGAGGCGATCCGCACCCGTGCCGCGGATGCCTCCCAGGAGGACTGACCGTCCCGCGAAAAATCTCTCCGGGTCGGGAATGATCTCGGGAGAGCCTCGGTTACACCTCTCGTAACCGCTCGAGGGTCGATCCCCCCTCACCCGACGTAGCGGAACTTACCGGCCGGCTGCAACCACTCCCCCCGGGTCGCAGCCGGCCGGTGCTCTTTTCACCGTCCCTTCGACGGCGCTCCCTACGATGCCGTCCGTGCACCTCACCTACAACGACGCGCTGCGTCGACGCCTGCTCGAGAACCTCGGTCGCCGGGAGGCGCTCGACGGAGCGGCTGACGGACTGCGACTCGCCGCCGTGGCCGTGGTCGTGGTCGACAGTGACCCGGACCTGCACGGCACCGACCCGGGAACCGTCGACGTCTCCCGACTCGTCGACATCCCCGGTGTCGACCCGGCGACGCTCTCGGGCCGGCTCGACGGTGTCGCCGGCGGCCCGGCGGTCCTGCTGACGCGGCGGGCACCGAAGCTCCGGGACCACGGAGGGCAGTGGGCGCTCCCCGGCGGGAGGGTCGATGCGGGGGAGTCGCCCCTCGATGCCGCCCGTCGAGAGTGCCGAGAGGAGCTCGGCCTCGATCTCGGGCTCGACCGGCTGCTCGGCCGACTCGACGACTACCCGACGAGATCGGGCTACCTCATGCGCCCCTTCGTGTTCTGGGGTGGGGCCGACCCTGAGCTCCGACCCGATCCCCGCGAGGTCGCTTCCGTGCACCGGGTGTCGGTGCGCGAGCTCTGCCGACCGGATTCGCCCCGTCTCGTCACGATCCCCGAGAGCGACCGCCCGGTGCTGCAGCTCCCACTCGGCGGCGATCTCGTGCACGCCCCCACGGCTGCGGTGCTGTACCAGTTCCGGCTCGTCGCCCTCGAAGGTCGAGACGAGCGGGTCGACCACTTCGAGCAGCCGACGTTCGCCTGGCGCTGACGCGCCGACGACGGGCGGTCAGTCGCGGAAGTTCTCGAACTGGAGCGGGATCCCGAAGTCGTGCTCGCGCAGCGCGGCGATCACCGCCTGGAGGTCGTCGCGCTTCTTCCCTGTGACGCGGAGCTGTTCGCCCTGGGTCTGGCTCTGCACACCCTTGAGGTTCAGTCCCTTGATGTGGGTGTTGATCGCCTTGGCCTTGTCGGAGGAGATCCCGGCGACGAGGGCGATCCGTTGGCGGGCACGTCCACCCGAGGCCTCCTCGATCTTGCCCGGATCGAGGGACTTGAGGGACACCTTGCGCTTCACGAGCTTCTCCTCGAGCAGGAGGCGGAGTGCCGCGAGCCGGTCCTCGCTCGCCGAGTTCAGGGTGAACCCGGTGTCGTCGAGGTCGATGCCGGAATCGGTGCCCTTGAAGTCGTAGCGAGTCGCGATTTCCCGCCGGGCCTGATCGACGGCGTTGCGGACTTCCTGCAGATCGACCTGGGAGACGACATCGAACGTGGGCATGCCGCAACGCTACCGCTGCATCCGGTGGCGCTCGGTCGCGGTTTCGGCCGGGCTGGGCCGGGCGCTAGAGTCTGGGCTTCCGATCGGGGTCGGTGCCCGAGTGGCCAAAGGGAGCGGGCTGTAAACCCGCCGGCTTACGCCTACGGAGGTTCGAATCCTTCCCGGCCCACATCAGGTGTGCACGGCCGCCCAGACGGGCGGCCGTTGTGCTTTCCTTCCGGGATGACGACGTTCCTGCTGCGCCTCGACCCGAACCCGACGGCAGTCGGCCCCCGACTCGCGGTGAAGGACCTCATCGACGTCGCCGGGACGCCGACGACGTACGGGTCCCGAGCGCTCGTCGCGGCGGGGCCGGGTGCGACCGTCGTAGACGTCGATGCAGCGTGTCTCGCCGGGGCGCGTGCCGCCGGCGCCCGACTCGTCGGCAAGACGAATCTGCACGAGCTCGCCTTCGGTGGCCGTGGGGTGAACCCGCACTTCGGGACGCCGCGGAACCCGATCGACCCGACCCGGATCCCCGGGGGATCGTCGAGCGGTTCCGCGGTCGCGGTCGCCGACGGCGACGCCGACGTCGCCTTCGGATCCGACACCGGCGGATCGGTGCGGATCCCGGCGGCGTGCTGCGGCGTGGTGGGCCTCAAGACGACACACGGACGCATCCCCCTCGAGGGGTGTCGTCCGCTCGCCCCCGTGTTCGACACGGTCGGCCCGCTCGGTCGGGACGTCGCGGCGGTCGCGCTCGGCATGGCACTGCTCGAACCCGGGTTCGTCCCGTCCTCGGCAGCAGCGTTGCCCGATGTCGTGGGCATCCCCCGGCAGGGGCCCGACACCGATCCGGGCATCACGGCCGCCGTAGAGGACGCGATCCGTGCCGCGGGGTGGCGGACGGTGCCCGTCGACCTCCCCGGGTGGGATGCAGCGGACCGCGCCGCGACGGTGGTCTCCGCCGCGACCGCGTACCGGCACTGGTCCTGGCTGCTCGATTCGCACGGCGACCTCATCGGCGCCGACGTCCGGGGCCGGCTCGCCGCCGGCGCCGCGATCGACGCCGACGAGGTGGAGCGGGCGAGGGCGGTCCTCGTGGCATGGCGGGCCGAGCTCCGAGCCGTGTTCCGCACCACACCCCTGCTGGCCATGCCGACCCTCGCCGTCGTCCCGCCCCCCATCGACGAGGAGGTCGCGGCCCCGGTGCTGACCGGCTGGACGCGCGCGGCGAACGCTTCCGGCACCCCGGCGATCTCGCTCCCGGTCCCGCGCCGTGGCGGTGGGTTCCCGGCATCGCTGCAGTTCCTCGCCGACGACGGTGCGGAGGACGTCCTGCTCACGGCAGCGGCCCGGGTCGAGGCCGCCGTCGCCTGAGGGCCGCTCACAGCATCCGCTGGAAGAGCTCCATGTCGATCCACCTGCCGAACTTCCGTCCGACCTCGCGTTCGGTGCCGATGTGGGTGAAGCCGAGCGCCTCGTGCAGGGCGCGTGAGGCGTCGTTGCCGGAGATGATCTTCGCCATCACCGAGTGGAACCCGTGCGCGGTGGCGATGTCGAGGAGCCCGGTGAGCAACGCCCGGCCCACGCCATGACCGTGTCGGTCGCGCCGGACGTAGACGGAGTCCTCCGCCGTGGCGTTGTACCCGGCCCGCTCGCGGTACGGCGAGAGGGAACCGAACCCGACGATCTCGTCGTGGTCGACCGCGACGAGCACCACGTAGGTGCCCATGCGCGAGCGCAGGTAGTCGCGCTGCACCTCGAGCGTGCGCGGCACCAGGTCGAGCGTCGCCGTGGACGTCTCCACCTCGTGGTTGTAGATCGTCCGGATCGCGTCGGCGTCCTCGAGGACGGCAGGCCGCACCAACATCGTCCTGACGATACCGGCGGCGGGCCCCGACACCGCCCGCCTCGTTCGCACTCCCGTCGGTAGGGGTGTAACGTCAGCGCTCCGACGGACCTGCCCGGTGCCGGTCCGCCTGCCCCCTTAGCTCAGTCGGCAGAGCGTTTCCATGGTAAGGAAAAGGTCGTCAGTTCGATTCTGACAGGGGGCTCGCCGGATCGATGCCGTGCTCGGAGTAGAGCAGGATCCACTCGGCGGCGTAGCTCAGTTGGTGAGAGCACTCGGCTCATAATCGAGGGGTCGTCAGTTCGATTCTGACCGCCGCCACGCGGAGGACCGTCACCTGCACGAGGTGACGGTCCGTTGCGGTGCCGGTGCAGGACGGGACGGCGCCGATGGGGCAGAATGACCGGGTTCCCATGGCCGAGCCTGCGACCACCACCGAACTCCCGGTCGTCCCGGGGCCGCTCGACGCACTCGTCGATCGCGCCCGAGCGGGCGACGACGCGGCGTTCGAGGAGCTCGTCCGGGCGACCCACGTCGACGCGTTCACCCTCGCCCACCGGATCACCGGCGACGAGGAGGACGCTCGGGATGTCGTCCAAGAGGCCTATCTGCGTGCGTACCGGGGCCTGCGTCGGTTCCGAGGGGATGCGCAGTTCACGACCTGGCTCTACCGCATCACGGCGAACTGCGCCGCCACCGCGCTCGGGAAGCGGGCCCGCCACCGTCACGAGGAGCTCGACGAGGACGGCGACCTGATCGAGTCCTCGCCCGACGGCGATCCCGAGGCGCAGGTCGACCGTGGCGCCGACCGTGACGAGTTGACGGCTGCGTTGGCGGCCCTTCCGCACCGGCTCCGCGCCGTGGTCGTGCTCCGTGATGTCTACGACCTGCCGCACGAGGCGATCGCCGCGCAGCTCGGCATCTCGGAGTCGGCGGCGAAGGTGCGCCTCCACCGCGCCCGCCGAAAGCTGCGCGAGCAGCTCTACCCGCTCGGTACCGAAGAGCGTCGTCGGCGTGCGGTGTGAGACCCTGCGCCGTCGGCTCGCAGGGGTGGCCGACGGCACGGTGACGCTCGACGAGGACGAGCGGTCGCACGTGGCGGAGTGTCTCCGCTGCCAGGCGGAACTCGCCCAGTACCGCAAGCTCCTCCGGGCACTGCGCTTGCTGCGGACCGAGGTACTCGAGCCCAGCCCCAGTCTCGTCAGCGACGTGCTCGCCGGGTTGTCCGTGGCAGGTGAGCGGCACGTGCTGCGCCGGCTGGTCTCGGGTCGCCGTGCCGTCTACGCCGGTGGTGCCGCCGCGACCTTCTCGGTCGTGGCGTCCCTGCTGGTGGTCGTCGTGGTGCTCGCCCGTCGCCGGTCACCCCGGGTCTGAACCGCCCCCTTGGGCAGGTCGGGGCCGGTCGGCTACGCTGGCGGTCCCCTAGGGCAGTGGCGCAACTGGCAGCGCAACGGTCTCCAAAACCGTAGGTTGGGGGTTCGAGTCCCTCCTGCCCTGCAAGTCGTGGCGAAGGGTCGGGCCTCCTCGGGGACCCGACCCGTAGGCGCGGGACCGTCCCGTTCCGAACCCAACACCCCGACCCCCGAACCCGACCGACGAGGATCTCATGGCGAGCAACATGAACCGGGAGCAGAAGCGCATGCTCCAGCGCGCCGGGTACCTCGGCGAGGACGGCGAGGTCCAACGCACTCGGGCGACCCCGGCGCAGACCGCTCCGAAGCGCGAGCGCACCTCACCTCGCCGGTTCGTGCGGGAGATGGTCGCCGAGCTCCGCAAGGTGGCGTGGCCGACCCGCTCGGAGGTCGTGAACTACTCGATCATCACGCTGGTCTTCCTCGTGGTGGTGACCGCGGTGATCGGCGTCGTGGACTGGGGCTTCGCCCGGGCCGTGTTCTGGCTGTTCGCCATCGACTGAACGCATCGACAGGGACGTGGACAACGTGGATCAGGAACTCGACGACCTCGCCGCCGATCTCGGCGAGCAGACCGACGCCGACGACGACGTCGCGCTCGGCGCGACCGAGGTGATCGCCGCCGAGGACCTCCTCGTCGAGGAGGCTGCGGCCGAGGAGCAGAGCCCCTTCGACCGGCCCGGCAAGTGGTACGTCGTGCATTCGCAGTCGGGGTACGAGAACAAGGTCAAGCAGAACCTCGAGGCACGCGTCGTCTCCATGAACATGGAGGAGCGCATCCACGAGGTGGCGATCCCCACCGAGGACGTCGTCGAGTTCAAGGGCGGCCGCAAGGTCGTCGTCCAGCGCAAGGTCTTCCCGGGGTACCTGCTCGTCCGGTGCACGCTCGACGAGCCGGCCTGGTACGTGATCCGGAACACGCCCGGGGTCACGGGATTCGTCGGTGCCGGCAACAAGCCGTCGCCGCTGCGCCGTCACGAGGTGGAGCAGTTCCTGCACACCAAGCCGGCCGGCGAGGCGCCGACCAAGAAGGGCAAGCCCCGTCTCGAGTACGAGCTCGGTGACACCGTCCGCGTGAAGGAAGGGCCGTTCTCGGACTTCTCGGGCGAGATCGTCGAGATCAACGAGGACCAGCTCAAGGTGAAGGTCCTCGTCAACATCTTCGGCCGGGAGACCCCGGTCGAGCTGGAGTTCGGGCAGATCGCCCGCCTCTGACCCGACGCACGTCGTCGTTCCACGAAGTTCCGTTTGGTCACCGGGTCGCGAGTGCGCGACGCTGGTAGGCCGCCGAGTGAGGTTGAGGTGCTGTGGCCAAGAAGCAGGTAGTGGCCGTCGTGAAGATCCAGATCCCCGCTGGGAAGGCGAACCCCGCCCCCCCGGTCGGTACCGCGCTGGGTCCGCACGGCATCGCGATCATGGATTTCTGCAAGCAGTACAACGCTGCGACGGAGTCCCAGGCGGGCACGATCATCCCGGCCGAGGTGACGGTCTACGCCGACCGGACCTTCAGCTTCGTGACGAAGACCCCGCCGACCCCGGTGCTGCTGCGGCAGGCCGCGGGCCTCGAGAAGGGCTCGACGAAGCCGGGCAAGGAGAGCGCGGGCGTCGTCACCGACGCGCAGATCACCGAGATCGCCCGCACGAAGCTGAACGATCTGAACGCCTACGACCTCGACGCCGCCAAGGCGCAGGTCGCCGGCACGGCCCGGTCCATGGGCCTGCGCGTCGAGTCCTGAACGACCGAACATCCGACAGCGACCGGGGGAGGACCTCGCTTCCGGCGCCGACACCACGAGGGAGCCCACCATGGCGCAAGGAAAGCGATACGACGACTCGGTGAAGCGGTTCGACCGCGATCACCTGCACAGCCCCGGCGAGTGCGTCGACGTCGTGAAGACCCTGGCGAAGGCGAACTTCGACGAGACCGTCGAGCTCGCCGTCCGACTCGGCGTCGACCCCCGCAAGGCCGACCAGATGGTGCGCGGCACCGTTGCGTTGCCCTCCGGCACCGGTCGCGACGTCCGGATCGCCGTGTTCGCTGCCGGTGAGGCCGCCGCCGCAGCCCGTGAAGCGGGCGCCGACCACGTCGGTGCGGACGACCTCGTCGCCCAGATCGAGGCCGGCATGACCGACTTCGACCTTGCGATCGCGACGCCCGACCTCATGCCGATGGTCGGCAAGCTCGGTCGGGTGCTCGGCCCCCGAGGGCTCATGCCGAACCCGAAGACCGGAACGGTCACCCCCGACCCTGCGAAGGCGGTCGGTGAGTTCAAGGGTGGTCGCGTCGAGTACCGGACCGACCGGTACGGGAACGTGCACGTGCCGATCGGCAAGGCGAGCTTCGAGGCCGACGCCCTGCTCGCCAACTTCACGGCTGTCGTCGACGAGCTGAACCGGGCGAAGCCGTCGTCGTCGAAGGGTCGCTACATCCGCAAGGTCGTCATGTCCACCACCCACGGTCCGGGCGTCAAGGTCGACCCCGCCAAGGTGGCCGCAGAACGCTGATTCGTGCCTGCGCAGCGCGGGCCAAGGTGTCGGCCGGGCAACCGGTCGGCGAACCCGAGACACAACCGGCGCCGCTCGCCGAAGACCTCCGGTGCAACCGCTCAATGGGCCTCGGCCCGCCGGAGCAGGCGGACCCTCCTCGGCCGGATCGTCACACGGCTCCACCGTGTCGGATCCAGGACGTGGATGTCCGCTCCTGCGGGCTCCACGTCCTGTTGCGTTCCGGAGCCATGTCCGAACCGAACAAGAACCGAAAGGAGGTGCAGGTGGAGAACCCGAGACCCGAGAAGGTCGCCGTCGTGGCGGATGTCCAGGAACGGATGTCCTCCGCAGAGGCGGTCATCCTGACCGAGTACCGCGGCATGTCCGTCGCCAACATCTCGTCGTTGCGCAGGCAGCTGCGTGACGTCGGTGGCGAATACCGGATCTACAAGAACACGCTCGTGCGATTCGCCGCCCGGAACCTGGGCGTCGACATCGACGAGCTGTTGCACGGCCCCACTGCACTCGCAATCGTCGCGAACCGGCCCGATGGCACCGCTGGTGACATCGCCGGGGTGGCGAAGGTGCTGCGATCGTTCTCCCGAGACGTGCCCACGCTGGTCGTCAAGGGCGGCGTGCTCGGCACGTCGGTGATCGACGCAGAGGATGCCAAGGCACTCGCCGACATGCCGTCGCGCGACCAGGTGCTGGCCCAGATCGCCGGTCTGCTGGAGGCGCCTGCTTCCCAGTTCGCCGCGCTGCTCGACGCCGTCCCCCGGTCGTTCACCTATGCCGTGCAGGCCCTGGCGGACAAGCGGTCCGCCGAGGCGGCGTGAGCACGCGACGAATCCGCACGAACGTACGAACCGACACGAATCCGAAAGAAGGCAAGAACCATGGCTGTTTCCATCGATGAGATCCTCGACGCGATCGGCGGCATGACCGTCCTCGAGCTGGTCGAGCTGAAGAAGGCGTTCGAAGAGCGCTTCGACGTCACCGCTGCCGCCCCGATGGCGGTCGCCGTGGCCGCTCCGGGTGCTGCCGCCGCCGGCGGCGACGCCGCCGGAGGCGACGAGCAGACCGAGTTCGACGTCATCCTGACCGACGCCGGTGCCCAGAAGATCCAGGTCATCAAGGAGGTGCGGACCCTCACGAACCTCGGCCTCAAGGAGGCCAAGGACCTCGTCGACGGTGCGCCCAAGCCGGTGCTCGAGAAGGTGTCGAAGGAAGACGCCCAGAAGGCGAAGGAAGCCCTCGAGGGCGCCGGCGCCAGCGTCGAAGTCAAGTGATCTGACGATCCGTCGTGCGGAGCCGGGCCTTCGGGCCCGGCTCCGGCGCGTCCGGGGTCAGACTCGGGGTGTCGGGTCGATCGGACCGGGGCCGGCGCCGAGACGCCACGTCGCCGACCGGGCGACCGCCGAGCGGACCGTGTCGACTGCGAGATCGACGGCGTCGTCGAGGTCGAGGCCTCGTGCGAGGCCCACGGTGATCGCTGCGCTGAGGGTGTCGCCGGTGCCGGCGTTGTTCGGCGTCGGGGTGCGGACGCCGACGATTCGTCGTGCCTCCCCGGAACGGACGAACACGTCCACCACCTCGTCGCCGACGAGGCGCCCGCCACTCGCGAACACGGCCCGGGCGTCGAGTCGTCGGGCTGCCGCCTCGAGGTCGTCGATGTCGTCCGCCCGGACGCCGGCGAGCAGGGCGATCTCGTCGCGGTTGGGCGTGACGACGGTCGCGACCGGCAGCAGGCGTTCCCGGTAGGCGTCGGTCACCGCCGACGGGAACGGGGGTCGACCGTGCCGGTCCACGAGGACGGGATCGACGACGAGGTTCGGGAGTCGTCCGGCGGCAGCGAGCGCGGCGACCGCCTCGACGAGATCGACCCGACCGAGCATCCCGGTCTTCACCGCGGCGACCGGCAGATCGTCCACCACGGCCGTGACCTGCGCGACGACGGCCTCCGTGGGTACGACCGTCGCGCCACGGATCGCGACGCTGTCCTGTGCGGTCACGACGGTGATCGCACAGGTGCCGAAGGCCCCGAGCGCGGCGATGGCGCGCAGATCGGCCTGCACGCCGTGCGCGCCGCCGGAGTCGGAGCCCCCGATGGTGAGGATGACCGGCGGCGCAGCGGTCATCGCATCGGCTCGGGGAGCGCAGCGTGGTGGACGATCTCGAGCACGCGGGTCGCGCGGGTGAGGGCCACGTAGAGCGATCGCAGGCCGGCGATCGTGTCACCGGCGACTGCGGCCGGTTCGACCACGACGACGCCGTCGAACTCGAGGCCCTTCGTCTCCGTTGCCGAGTAGACCGCGACCGGCGTCTCGAGGGTGTCGCCGCCGGCGGCGACTGCGAGCCCGGCAGCGGTGAGTGCGTCACGGACGGCCGTCCGGAGGGTGTCCGGCACGATGACGGCCAGACGCCCGTCGCCGACCTCGGCGAGGGCCCGCGTCGCCGCGGTGACGACTGCGCCGGGCAGATCCTCCGCGGGTGCCCAGGTGGTCCGGGGGCTGACACCGGCGCTGCGCACCGATGATGGCGGGGTGAGACCCGGGTCGGTATGGGCGAGGATCGCTGCGGCGACCTCCATGATCTCCGTCGGGGTCCGGTAGTTGACGGTCAGCTCCGCCCGACGTGGTTCACGGCGGGCGGGCAGGTGGGCGAGCGCGTCGTCCCAGGTGGCGAGCGCGGCCGGTCGACTCGCCTGCCCGAGGTCGCCAACGATGGTCATGGAACCGTTCGGGCACCGTCGTGCGACGGCGCGCCACTGCATCGCCGAGAGGTCCTGCGCCTCGTCCACGATCACGTGGCCGAACACCGGGGGGAACGCCTCGTCCTCGTCCTCGGCGAGCGCTGCCTGCTCCCGGTCGGTGAGCCGTTCGACGAGCTGCCGACGCATGGTCGCGTCGAGCTCACCCGTCTGCAACGTGACGTCGGCGACGGTCTCCTCGATGCGCCAGAGCGCGTTCTCCCGCAGCTGGGCCCGCCGTCGACGCTGCACGCGGCTCGGAAGCGGTCCGAGGAGCGTCGCCGCCTCGTCGAGCAGGGCGACATCGGCGGTGGTCCACGCCACGAGGCCGCTGTCCGTCACCCGGGCGCGGCGCAACGCGTCGCGCTCGTCGTCGCGCAGAACCCCGGCGGTTGCGAGCCGCAGCAGGCCGGGGGATCCGAAGAGGTCGTTGAGGAGGTCCTCGGGGGTGAGGAGCGGCCACATGCGTTCGAGCACGACGCGAACCTCGGGAGCCCGGCCGATCGCCGCGAGGAAGTTCTCCTCCTCCCGTTCGAGGGCGAGCGCCGAGGCGCGGACGACGTCGAGGGGGTCGAGATCGTCGTCGGTGTCGAGGGGGAGTTCGACGGGGAGGCGGTCGAGTCCCGACCGGACATGGGGGCGGTGGTTCCGCCACAGGGCCCGGTGCAGGCGTCGGGCGAACACGGCACGCCGTTCGTTGTGGGTGCCGGGCCGTTGCCGGACCTGGTCGACGATCCGTTGCAGCTCGTTCCGCCGCACCCGGATGATCCGCGTGCCGTAGGGGACGCGGAGATCGTCGGGCGGCACCCGTTCCCGGTCGCGCACGGCGTTGCGGATCACCTCGACCATGCGCACATCGCCCTTGACCCGCTCGGCGTCGGGGGTATCGGTCCCGGCGACCAGCGCGCGCCCGTAGAGCCCGTCGACCGTCATGAGCTCGACGCCGTTCTCGCCGAGGGACGGCAGCACGTGCTCGATGTAGCGGAGGAAGGTCCGGTTGGGGCCGACGACGAGCACGCCGGCGTCCTCGAGCCGCTGCCGGTTCGCGTAGAGGAGGTAGGCGGCCCGGTGGAGGGCGACGGCGGTCTTGCCGGTACCCGGCCCGCCCTGCACCACGAGGATCCCCGGGAACGGCGCCCGGATCACCAGGTCCTGCTCGGCCTGGATCGTGGCGACGATGTCGCCCATTCGGCCCGTCCGTGACCGGCCGAGCGCAGCGAGCAGCGCGCCTTCCCCGACGACGCCGAGTCGGGCGTCGTCGGCGCGGTCGAGGTCGAAGATCTCGTCGTCGATGTCGACGACGCGTCGGCCACGGCTGAGGAGGTGTCGACGGCGGACCAGACCCATCGGGTCCCGACCGGTCGCCCGGTAGAAGGGCTCGGCCGCCGGTGCTCGCCAGTCGATCACGAGCGGGTCGCCCGTCTCGTCGAGGATCGAGAGACGACCGATCTGGTAGCTCTCGGCGTCGGTGGTGTCGATGCGACCGAAGCAGAGCGCGGCCCCGCCGAGTTCGAGGTGGTGCAGCCGCTGATCGGTCAGCGCCAGCAGGCTCTCCCACTCGACCCGGGCCTGTCCGGTGGCGGTCGAATTGAGCTCGCGGTGGTGACGGACGACGTCGAGCGCGGATTCGCGCATCGCGGCGAGTCGCTCGTAGGCGCGGTCGACGGCCTGTTGTTCGACGCGGAGCTCGTCATCGAGGCTCTTCGGCGGGGGACCGGCCGTCCCGTGGTCGTCCATCAAGGCGCGACAGTCTAGGACAGGGTGTCGTCCCGCTCACCAGCGGAGACGCTTGACCGACGGGGTGGTCGCTCGTACCGTTCGTGCGGTCGAAGCGCTGGTCTGGAGGGCCGGTTGCGGGGGGAGCAGACCGTGGCTAGTCTGGTCCGTTGCCGTCCCCGCGCCCCGTTGCCGCTGCGTCTTCCTCGTGTCGTCGCGCGTCCCCGTGGTTCGGAACGGCGTGCAGATGACGGCCCGTCATCGTCGCCATCCTCATCGTGGGTCAACGCGCACCCGGGGAGCTCTCACTTGTCCTCTCGCTCCGTCGAACGGGAACGGTATTCCTTCGCCAATCTCGACGAGGTCCTCGATCTTCCGGACCTCATCGCGATCCAACGGGAAAGTTTCGACTGGTTCCTCCGGCACGGCCTCGCTGAGGCGTTCGCCGACATCAGCCCCATCAAGGACTTCACCGAGAACCTGCAGCTCGAGCTGGAGTTCGATCCCGACGACGAGGACCTGAGGCCGCCGCCGAAGTTCACCGTCGAGGAGTGCAAGGAGAAGGACATGACCTTCTCCGCGCCGATCTTCGTGCGGGCCCGCTTCATGAACGCCAAGACCGGCGAGATCAAGGAGCAGACCGTGTTCATGGGGGACTTCCCCATGATGACGGACAAGGGAACCTTCATCATCAACGGCACTGAGCGGGTCGTCGTGTCCCAGCTCGTGCGGAGCCCGGGCGTGATCTTCCAGCCCGGTGAGCGGTTCCGCCTGCGGAACCTGCAGAAGCACCAGCTCGTGACGGGCACGGTCCACCCCTACCGCGGCGAGTGGATCGAGTTCGACGTCGAGCAGAAGCCCGGCAAGGACGTCACGGCCGGTTGCCGGGTCGCCCGCAAGCGGCGGCTCTCGATCTTCACCGTGCTGCGCGCCCTCGGCTACGACGAGGAGAACGCCCCGGGTTTCCTCGAGGCCTTCGTCCGGTACTTCGACTTCCTCGAGGGCCAGTGGGAGAAGGACCGCGACGTCGCCCCGACCCAGGACGAGTCGCTGGTCGAGATCTACAAGCGGGCACGGCCGGGCGAACCGCCGACCGTGGAGTCCGCCCGGGCGTACTTCCGCAACGCCTTCTTCGAGTCGCGGCGTTACGACCTCTCGCGGGTCGGTCGCTACAAGCTCAACCGGAAGCTCGGCGCCGAGCTCGTCAAGCTCGAGAGCGTCTTCGGTCTCGAGCTCGACCGTCCCGAGGCCGATCAGCCGGTGCTGTCCCGCTGTGAGGTGCTCGCGGCGATCAGCTACCTGCTGCACCTCGTGAAGCCGGAGCCCGGCTACCGCCTCGACGACCAGGACCACTTCGCGAACCGCCGCATCCGGTCGGTCGGCGAGCTGATCCAGAACCAGGTCCGCATCGGGCTCTCCCGCATGGAGCGGGTGGTGCGCGAGCGCATGACCACCCAGGACGAAGAGGCGATCACCCCGACGACCCTGATCAACATCCGCCCGGTGGTGGCGGCGATCAAGGAGTTCTTCGGAACCTCGCAGCTCTCCCAGTTCATGGACCAGGTCAACCCGCTGTCGGGTCTGACCCACCGCCGTCGCCTCTCGGCGCTCGGCCCCGGTGGCCTCAGCCGCGAGCGTGCCGGCTTCGAGGTCCGTGACGTCCACTTCAGCCACTACGGCCGGATGTGCCCGATCGAGACCCCGGAAGGTCCGAACATCGGCCTGATCGGCGGCTTGGCGAGCTTCGGCCGGGTGAACGACTTCGGGTTCATCGAGTCGCCCTACCGCCGGGTCGTCGAGGGTCGGGTCACCTCTGACATCGTCTACCTCGCAGCGGACGAGGAGGAGGACTACGTCGTCGCCCAGGCGAACGTGCCCCTCGGCCCGGACGGGACCTTCCTCGACGACCGGGTGCTTGCCCGTCGCTCCCCGCAGGCGGCGTCGCTGTCGGACCTGAAGCTCCAGCTCGAGCGTGACGTGTTCTTCGGTGCGACGACCGAGATCTCCTCGGTCACCCCGGCCGAGGTCCAGATGATGGACGTGTCGCCGAAGCAGATCATCTCGATCGCCACGGCGCTGATCCCCTTCCTCGAGCACGACGACGCGAACCGTGCGCTCATGGGCGCGAACATGCAGCGCCAGGCCGTGCCGCTGGTCCGGGCGGAAGCGCCCTACATCGGCACCGGGGTCGAGGCGCGGGCGGCCCGTGACGCCGCCGACATGGTGCTCGCGCTCGACGACGGCGTGGTCGCCGAGGTGACGGGCCGGGTCGTGACGGTCGACTACGCCCGTCTCGGGCGCCAACCGCACCGGCTCCTCAAGTTCGAGCGCTCGAACCAGGACACCTGCATCAACCAGAAGCCGCGGGTGGTCGAGGGTCAGAAGCTCCGGAAGGGCGACATCATCGCCGACGGTCCCTCGACCGATCTCGGCGAGCTCGCGCTCGGCAAGAACATGCTCGTCGCGTTCATGCCGTGGGAGGGCTACAACTTCGAGGACGCGATCATCCTCTCCGAGCGCATCGTCCGTGACGACGTGCTCACCTCGATCCACATCCACGAGCACGAGATCGATGCCCGTGACACCAAGCTCGGCCCCGAGGAGATCACCCGGGACATCCCGAACCTCTCCGAGGAGATCCTCGCCGACCTCGACGAGCGCGGGATCATCCGCATCGGCGCCGAGGTCGGTCCGGGCGACGTGCTCGTCGGCAAGGTCACCCCGAAGGGCGAGACCGAGCTCACTCCCGAGGAGCGTCTGCTCCGGGCGATCTTCGGCGAGAAGGCCCGCGAGGTGCGGGACACGTCGCTGAAGGTCCCCCACGGCGAGAGCGGCAAGGTCATCGACGTCCGGGTCTTCACCCGTGAGGACGGCCACGAGCTCCCGCCGGGCGTCAACCAGATCGTCCGGGTGTACGTCGGGCAGAAGCGCAAGATCTCCGTCGGCGACAAGCTCGCCGGTCGTCACGGCAACAAGGGCGTGATCTCCAAGATCCTGCCCCTCGAGGACATGCCGCACATGGCCGACGGCACGCCCGTCGACATCATCCTCAACCCCCTCGGCGTGCCGTCCCGGATGAACGTGGGTCAGGTGCTCGAGTCGCACCTCGGTTACGCCGCCCGCTGGGGCTGGGACCTCGCCGGCGACGGCAAGGTCGACGTCGGGTCGACCCCGATCCGTGGGACCGAGACCAAGACCCGCCCGAACACGACGCCGGCGACGTTCATCTCGACGCCGGTGTTCGACGGGGCGAAGTGGGACGAGGTCGAGCTCGCCGGGAAGCACCCGACGATCAAGCGTCTCCTCGAGAACCTCTACCCGGAGGCGGTCGACGGTCGGCGCCTCATCGGGCCCGACGGCAAGGCGCAGCTCTACAACGGCCGCACCGGAGAGCCGTACGACAACCCGGTGATGGTCGGCTACGTCTACATCCTGAAGCTCGCGCACCTCGTGGACGACAAGATCCACGCCCGCAGCACCGGTCCGTACTCGATGATCACCCAGCAGCCGCTCGGTGGGAAGGCGCAGTTCGGCGGCCAGCGCTTCGGTGAGATGGAGGTGTGGGCGCTCGAGGCGTACGGCGCCGCCTACTGCCTGCAGGAGCTCCTCACCATCAAGTCCGACGACGTGCTCGGCCGTGTGAAGGTCTACGAGGCGATCGTCAAGGGCGAGAACATCCCCGAGCCCGGGATTCCCGAGTCCTTCAAGGTGCTCATCAAGGAGATGCAGGCCCTGTGCCTCAACGTCGAGGTCCGTGCGGCCGACGGTGCCGAGATCGAGATGCGTGAACTCGACGAGGACATCTTCCGTACCGCCGAGGAACTCGGCATCGACCTGTCCCGCCCGGAGCGTGGCTCCGACGACGAGGACATGCGGCGTTTCGGCCGCTGACCCGACCACCACCAGGCTCCCGCGAACGAAGGCGAAGTAGGCACCCAGTGCTCGACGTGAACGATTTCGACCAGCTGCGTATCGGCCTCGCAACAGCGGACCAGATCCGGACGTGGTCGAACGGCGAGGTCAAGAAGCCCGAGACGATCAACTACCGCACGCTCAAGCCGGAGAAGGACGGGCTCTTCTGCGAGAAGATCTTCGGTCCGACGAAGGACTGGGAGTGCTACTGCGGCAAGTACAAGCGTGTGCGCTTCAAGGGCATCATCTGCGAGCGCTGCGGCGTCGAGGTGACCCGGTCGAAGGTCCGCCGCGAGCGCATGGGCCACATCGAACTCGCCGCGCCGGCGGTGCACATCTGGTACCTCCGTGGCACCCGGTCGTGGCTCGCCTACCTGCTGTCTGGCACCGAGACCAACGAGGAACTAAAGGCGAAGCAGCTCGAGAAGGTCATCTACTTCGCGGCGAACCTCGTGACGTGGGTCGACCGGGAGCGGATCGACAAGGACCACGCCGAGCTCGAGAAGGACTTCCTCGAGGAGCGCCGTGAGCTCGAGGGTGAGCGCGAGAAGGCGCTCGCACGTCGGTACGAGGAGCTCGAGAAGCAGATCGCCCAGCTCGAGGCCGAGGGGGCGAAGGACGCCGACATCCGGGCCCGGCAGAAGGCCGTCGACAAGGACATCGCCGCGATCCGCGACGAGCACGACGCCGACATCGAATCGCTGAACCGCACGTGGGAGGAGTTCGCGAAGCTCCACTCCCGCAAGATCCTCGACGACGAGCAGCTCTGGCGTGAACTGCAGTTCCGCTACGGCGACTACTTCGAGGGCGGCATGGGCGCCGACGCGATCGCGCGGCTCATCACCCGGCTCGACCTCGACGAGGAAGAGGTCAAGCTCCGCGAGCTCATCGACCGTGAGGGCGTCTCCGTCCAGAAGCGGCAGAAGGCGATCAAGCGGCTGAAGATCGTGGCGGCGTTCAACCGCCGCGACGAGCACGGCCGCCGGATCAACGACCCGCGGGCGATGATCCTCGACGCGGTCCCAGTGATCCCGCCGGAGCTCCGGCCGATGGTGCAGCTCGACGGTGGCCGCTTCGCCACCTCCGACCTGAACGATCTCTACCGCCGGGTGATCAACCGGAACAACCGCCTCAGGCGTCTGCTCGAGCTCGGCGCACCGGAGATCATCGTCAACAACGAGAAGCGGATGCTGCAGGAGGCCGTCGACGCGCTGTTCGACAACGGCCGCCGCGGCCGTCCGGTGACGGGGCCGGGCAACCGCCCGCTCAAGTCGCTCTCGGACATGCTGAAGGGCAAGCAGGGCCGGTTCCGTCAGAACCTGCTCGGCAAGCGTGTCGACTACTCGGGCCGTTCGGTCATCGTCGTCGGCCCGTACCTGAAGCTCCACCAGTGCGGTCTGCCGAAACTGATGGCGCTCGAGCTCTTCAAGCCCTTCGTGATGAAGCGACTCGTCGACGAGGAGCTCGCGCAGAACATCAAGTCCGCCAAGCGGATGGTGGAGCGTCGTCGCCCGCAGGTGTGGGACGTCCTCGAGGACGTCATCAAGGAGCACCCGGTCATGCTGAACCGGGCCCCGACGCTGCACCGCCTCGGGATCCAGGCGTTCGAGCCCATCCTCGTGGAGGGCAAGGCGATCCAGATCCACCCGCTGGTCTGCACCGCCTTCAACGCCGACTTCGACGGCGACCAGATGGCCGTTCACCTGCCGCTGTCGGCCGAGGCGCAGGCCGAGGCGCGGATCCTGATGCTGTCGTCGAACAACCTGCTGTCGCCCGCCCACGGCCGACCGCTCGTCACGCCGACCCAGGACATGATCATCGGCGCCTACTACCTCACCGAGGAGCGCCCCGGCGCCGCCGGCGAGGGTCGGGTGTTCCGTCGGATCGATGAGATCGAACGGGCACTCGACGCCGGCGAGCTCGACATCCATGCGCCGATCGAGTTCCGGACGCCGGAGCTCGCGGTGTCGACCGAGGACGGTGGCCGTCCGACCTACGAGCGGACCACGGCTGGTCGGGTGCTGTTCAACGAGACGCTCCCGCACGGCTTCGGGTTCCGCAACCGGTCGATCCGCAAGGCGGAGATGACCACGGTTGTCGACGAGCTGGCCAGCCACTACGGCAACGCCGAGGTGGCTCGCAGCCTCGACGCCCTGAAGGACCTGTGCTTCCGGTTCGCGGCGCGTTCGGGCCTCACGATCTCCGTCGACGACATCAAGACGCCGCCGGACAAGAACGCGATCCTCGACAAGTTCGAGGCCGAGGCCGAGAAGGTCGAGACCCAGTTCCGCCGGGGCATCATCACCGACGGTGAGCGGCGCCAGAAGGAAGTGGAGATCTGGACCTACGCCACCGAGGAGATCACGGAGGCGATGGAGAAGGTCATGCGGGCGGAGGCCTTCAACCCCGTCGAGATGATGATCGGCTCGGGTGCCCGAGGGAACCGCCTTCAGATCCGCCAGATCGCCGGCATGCGTGGCCTCATGGCCAACCCCCGTGGCGACATGATCCCGCGTCCCATCAAGTCCTCGTTCCGCGAGGGCCTGACGATGCTCGAGTACTTCATCTCGACGCCGGGCGCCCGCAAGGGGCTCGTGGACACGGCGCTGCGGACCGCCGACTCCGGGTACCTGACGCGTCGACTCGTCGACGTGGCGCAGGAGCTCATCGTCAACGACGAGGATCCCTTCACCCGGCCCGGTCCGGTGCGCGGCATCTGGCTCGAGGACATCGGCCCGGACACCGCCGGCAAGCGGACCTATCTCGAGACCCGGCTGTTCTCCCGCACGCTCGCCGACGACGTCACCCTCGGTGACGGCACGGTGATCGAACGGGGGACCCAGGTCGACCAGGAGCTGATGGAGCGCCTGCGCGACGACGAGACCGTCACGCGGGTGCGGGTGCTGTCGCCGCTCACCGACGACTCCCGCCTCGGGGTCTCGGCGGCGGCGTACGGCCTGTCGCTCGCGAGCGGCCGGGAGATCGAGATCGGCGAGGCGGTCGGCGTGATCGCCGCCCAGTCGATCGGCGAGCCGGGAACCCAGCTCACCATGCGGACCTTCCACACCGGTGGCGTCGCCGGTGCGCAGGGCGACATCGCCGGCGGTCTGCCTCGTGTGGTCGAGCTCTTCGAGGCTCGCACGCCGAAGAACAAGGCGATCCTCGCCCGCCGCACCGGTGTGGTGCGGATCGACGAGGAGGATCCGAAGGGACGCGTGATCCGCGTCGTCGGCGACGACGGCGAGGAGGACGCGTACATCATCACGCCCGGCGCCCGCGTCGAGGTGCGGGACGGCCAGCAGGTGACGGCCGGCGATGCGCTCGTCGGCGGACCCCGCGATCCGAAGGAACTCCTCGAGATCAAGGGCGTGCGTGACACCCAGCAGTACCTCGTCGACGAGGTGCAGCGCGTCTACCGCGACCAGGGTGTGTCGATCCACGACAAGCACATCGAGCTCATCGTCCGGCAGATGACGCGTCGCGTCGCCGTGCAGGAACCGGGGGACTCCGACTTCCTGCCCGGTGAGCGGGTCGACACCCGGGTGTTCACCGAGGCCAACCGACGGTTGGTCGAGGAGGGCAAGCGGCCCGCCGAGGGTCGGCCCGAGCTCATGGGCATCACCAAGGCGTCCCTCGCCACCGACAGCTGGCTGTCGGCGGCATCGTTCCAGGAGACGACCCGCGTGCTGACCGAGGCGGCGATCGAGTCGCGGTCCGACTCGCTGCTCGGCCTCAAGGAGAACATCATCATCGGCAAGCTCATCCCCGCCGGGACGGGACTCGAGGTCTACCGGGACGTCGCCATCACGGCGCCCGACTACCAGCACCTCGAGTACTACTCCTCCGAGGACCCTTCCGAATTCCTGGCGTCGACGTACGAGGCAGGAGAGGAGGTCGACGCCGGCAACGTCGTCGACCTCGTCCCCGATCAGAACGTCGGCTGACCCGCCCCTTTTGCTCCCCCGCACCGCCCGTCGTAGAGTGAGCAGCCGCTTCGCTGGCGACTGCACGCGCGCCTGACGGACGCGTCCACGTCGTCGAACCGAATTCCCGAGGTATCCGTGCCCACCATCCAGCAGCTGGTCCGCAAGGGCCGAGAGTCGAAGCCCGCCAAGGGCAAGACGCCGGCGCTCAAGGGCGCGCCGCAACGGCGCGGCGTGTGCACCCGCGTGTACACGACGACGCCGAAGAAGCCGAACTCCGCGCTTCGCAAGGTCGCCCGTGTGCGGCTCTCGAGCGGCATGGAGGTGACGGCCTACATCCCCGGTGAGGGCCACAACCTCCAGGAGCACTCGATCGTGCTCGTCCGCGGTGGCCGTGTGAAGGACCTCCCCGGTGTCCGCTACAAGATCATCCGCGGCACGCTCGACACCTCCGGTGTGAAGAACCGCAAGCAGGCCCGCAGCCGTTACGGCGCGAAGAAGGAGAAGTAGACGTGCCCCGCAAGGGTCCCGCACCCCGTCGCGAGCTCATGCCCGACCCGATCTACCGGTCGGTGCTCGTGACCCAGGTCGTCAACAAGATCCTGCTCCGGGGCAAGCGCTCCGTGGCGGAGCGCATCGTGTACGAGGCGCTCGCCGTGGTCGAACAGAAGACGGGCTCCGAGCCGGTCGCAACCCTCAAGCGGGCGGTCGACAACGTCAAGCCCCAGCTCGAGGTCCGCAGCCGCCGGGTCGGTGGCGCCACCTACCAGGTCCCCGTCGAGGTGCGCCCCCGTCGGGCGAACACCCTGGCCATCCGCTGGCTCGTGGGGTTCTCCCGGGCGCGGCGTGAGCGCTCGATGGCGCTCCGGTTGGCCAACGAGATCCTCGATGCCGCCAACGGCATCGGTGCGTCGGTGAAGCGACGCGAAGATCTGCACAAGATGGCCGAGTCGAACAAGGCGTTCGCCCACTACCGCTGGTGACCGTCCGTCGGCCCCGGCCGACGGATTCCCCGGTCCTGGCCGGTACACTTCCCGAGCGCGTCCGCACCCCCCGCAGACGTGCCGACCTTCCGGATCCGCCCGGCACGATGCCCTCGCCCGTGGCGCCCCGCTGACCGACACGAGAGAACGTAGAAGAACGATGGCCCCGCAACGTCACCCGCTCGAGAAGACCCGGAACATCGGGATCATGGCCCACATCGACGCGGGCAAGACGACCACGACCGAGCGGATCCTCTTCTACACCGGCCGGAACTACAAGATCGGTGAGGTCCACGAGGGCGCCGCCACGATGGACTGGATGGTCCAGGAGCAGGAGCGGGGGATCACCATCACCTCCGCCGCCACGACGGCGTCGTGGAACGACTACCGGATCAACATCATCGACACGCCCGGCCACGTCGACTTCACCGTCGAGGTGGAGCGCTCGCTGCGCGTGCTCGACGGCGCGGTCGCCGTGTTCGACGGTGTGGCGGGCGTCGAGCCCCAGACCGAGACCGTGTGGCGCCAGGCGAACAAGTACGGCGTGCCCCGCATCTGCTTCGTGAACAAGATGGACCGACTCGGCGCCGACTTCTTCCGTGCGCTCGACTCGATCCACGACCGCCTCGAGGCGACCACCGCCGTCCTGCAGCTCCCCATCGGCGCGGAGTCGGGCTACCGGGGCGTCGTCGACCTCGTCGCGATGAACGCCATCGTCTGGGACAAGGGCGAGGATCTCGGCGCGACGTTCGACATCGTCGAGATCCCCGCAGAGCTGCAGGCCCAGGCGGAGGAGTGGCGGAGCAAGCTGATCGACGCCGTCTCCCTCGTCGACGACGTGATCGCCGACAAGTTCCTCATGGAGGAGGAGATCGCCGAGGGCGAGCTCCGTGCGGCGATCCGCAAGGGGACCATCGCCGGTGAGCTCATCCCCGTCCTGAACGGGTCGGCCTTCAAGAACAAGGGCGTCCAGCCGCTGCTCGACGCGGTCACCTACTACCTGCCCTCGCCGCTCGACATCCCGCCGACGACGGGTATGAACCTCAAGGGCACCGAGGAGCTCGAGCGGAAGTCGTCCGACTCCGAGCCCTTCGCCGCACTGGCCTTCAAGATCATGACGGCCCCGCACGTCGGCAAGCTCACCTACTTCCGCGTCTACTCGGGAACCATCGAGAAGGGCGGCACGATCCTCAACACGCGGACGGAGTCGAAGGAGCGCATCGGCCGCCTCCTCGAGATGCACGCGAACAACCAGGAGGACATCGAGGTCGCCCGTTCCGGTGACATCGTCGCTGCGATCGGCCTGAAGAACGTCCGGACGGGTGACACGATCTGCGACCCGTCGAGTCCGATCGTGCTCGAGCAGCTCGAGTTCCCCGAGCCGGTCATCCACGTCGCGGTCGAGCCGAAGACGAAGGTCGACCAGGACAAGATGTCCAAGGCGCTCTACGCCCTCTCCGAGGAGGACCCGACCTTCCAGGTCCGGACCGACCACGAGACGGCCCAGACCGTGATCTCCGGCATGGGCGAGCTGCACCTCGAGGTGCTCGTCGACCGGATGCTCCGGGAGTTCAAGGTCGACGCAACCGTCGGCAAGCCGCAGGTCGCCTACCGCGAGACGATCACGAAGCCGGCGACCAAGGTCGAGTACCGCCACATCAAGCAGACGGGTGGTTCCGGCCAGTTCGCCGTCGTCGTGATCGATGTCGAGCCCTCCGGTCCCGGTGGGGGCTACGAGTTCGTCGACAAGATCAGCGGCGGTCGCATCCCGAAGGAGTACATCCCCTCCATCGACGCGGGTATCCAGGACACGCTCACCTCGGGTGTGCTCGCCGGCTACCCGACCGTCGACGTCCGGGTGACGCTCACGGACGGTCAGTACCACGACGTCGACTCCTCGGAGATGGCCTTCAAGATCGCCGGTTCGCTGGCGTTCAAGAAGGCTGCGGAGCAGGGCAAGCCCGTGCTCCTCGAGCCCATCATGAGCGTCGAGGTGGTCACGCCCGACGACTACATGGGTGATGTGATGGGCGACCTCAACTCCCGGCGCGGTCGCGTGGGCGGTATGGAGCAGCGCGGTAACGCGCAGGTCATCCGTGCCCACGTGCCGCTCTCGGAGATGTTCGGATACGCCACCGACCTCCGCTCCCGGACCCAGGGACGGGCGACCTACACGATGCAGTTCGACTCCTATCAGCAGATGCCAGGTGACCGGCAGGACGAGATCGTCCGCCGCGTCCGAGGCGCCTGAACCACGAATCCTCCTACCCGGGAAAGCAGAAAAGGAAACAGCAATGGCGAAGGCGAAGTTCGAGCGTTCGAAGCCGCACCTCAACGTCGGCACGATGGGCCACATCGACCATGGGAAGACGACGCTGACCGCCGCGATCACCAAGGTGCTCGCCGAGGCCGGCGATGGAAAGACCGCGTTCACCAAGTTCGAGGACATCGACAAGGCGCCGGAAGAGCGCCAGCGCGGTATCACCATCAACATCGCGCACGTCGAGTACGAGACGGGCAACCGGCACTACGCGCACGTCGACATGCCGGGTCACGCCGACTACATCAAGAACATGATCACGGGTGCCGCCCAGGTCGACGGCGCGATCCTCGTGGTCGCCGCGACCGACGGTCCCATGCCCCAGACGCGTGAGCACGTGCTGCTCGCCCGCCAGGTGGGCGTGCCCTCGATTGTGGTCGCGCTCAACAAGGTCGACATGGTCGACGACGAGGAACTCCTCGACCTCGTGGAGCTCGAGGTGCGTGAGCTCCTGTCGAGCTACGAGTTCCCCGGTGACGACGTCCCCGTCGTCCGTGTCTCGGCGCTGAAGGCGCTTGAGGGCGATCCGGAGTGGACCCCGAAGATCCTCGAGCTCATGTCGCAGGTCGACTCCTACGTCCCCGAGCCCACCCGTGACCTCGACAAGCCGTTCCTCATGCCGATCGAGGACGTGTTCTCGATCACCGGCCGCGGCACCGTGGTGACCGGCAAGGTCGAGCAGGGCATCATCAACACCGGCGACGAGGTCGAGATCATCGGCATCCGCAACACCCAGAAGACGGTGTGCACCGGTGTCGAGATGTTCCGCAAGCTGCTCGACCAGGGTCAGGCCGGCGACAACATCGGCGCACTGCTCCGTGGCACGAAGAAGGAAGAGGTGGAGCGCGGCCAGGTGCTCGCCAAGCCGGGTTCGATCACCCCGCACACCGACTTCGAGGCCCAGGTCTACGTGCTCACCACCGGTGAGGGCGGGCGCCACAAGCCGTTCTTCTCGAACTACCGCCCGCAGTTCTACTTCCGGACCACCGACGTGACCGGAACGATCGAGCTGCCCGCCGGCACCGAGATGTGCATGCCCGGTGACAACACCGAGATGACCGTTCGGCTCATCCAGCCCATCGCCATGGACGAGGGCCTGCGCTTCGCCATCCGTGAGGGTGGCCGCACCGTCGGTGCCGGGCGCGTCACGAAGATCATGAAGTAACACCTGCGTCGCGTCGACCGGGCCGGCCCCTCCGGGGCGGCCCGGTCTCGCGTCCGGGCTTGCCCACCACCCGAGGCCCCCCGTAGGGTACCTCTCCGGTTCTTTGACAAGGGAGCGACGAGTCATGGCTGACGGACAGAAGATCCGTATCAGGCTGAAGGCCTACGACCACGAGATCATCGACCAGTCGACAAGGAAGATCGTCGAGACGGTCGTGCGGACCCAGGCGACGGTACGGGGACCCGTGCCGCTGCCGACCGAGAAGCACCGGTTCACGGTGATCCGGTCGCCGCACAAGTACAAGGACTCTCGCGAGCACTTCGAGATGCGCATCCACAAGCGCCTCCTCGACATCGTCGATCCCTCGGCGAAGACCGTCGACGCACTCCAGCGGCTCGAGCTGCCGGCGGGCGTCGACATCGAGATCAAGATCCAGTGATACCCGAGCCCGCGGATTGGTGACCACCGCTCCCGGTCGCTAGTCTTTCCGGGCTGCGCTCCGCCCTCACGGGTGGATGCTGCGAAATCGTCCAACTGACGTCCGAACAGGCCCTTCCGGGAACCGTACGGCACAACCGAGCAGGCGCTCCGCCCCCGATGTCGGGCGGAGCGTTCGCATGAGACCCGTCCTCCGGGACGGGAACCGCATCGAAACGAGCCCACGGACCCGGTTCGGGTCCCTCTGGGGAGAAACGGACAACCACCGTCATGGCAAGCAAGGCAATCGTCGGCCAGAAGGTCGGCATGACCCAGATCTGGGACGAGGAGAACCGCGTCGTCCCGGTGACCGTCGTGCGGGTCGACCCGTGCCGCATCGTCCAGATCAAGACGCCCGAGCGCGACGGCTATTCGGCGCTGCAGGTGACCTTCGGTCGCCGGGCCGCTTCGAAGCTCACGCGGCCCGAGGCCGGTCACTTCGAGCACGCCGGGGTCGAGCCGGGCGTCCGCCTCGTCGAGCTCCGCCTCGACGACATCGACGGCTACAGCGTCGGCGACGAGCTGAACGCCGAGAGCTTCGCCGAGATCGCGACCGTCGACGTGACCGCCGTGTCGAAGGGCAAGGGCTTCCAGGGCGGCATGAAGCGGCACAACTTCAAGGGCCAGGGCGCTGCACACGGTAACCACCGCTCGCACCGTGCCCCGGGTTCGGTCGGCGCCTGCGCCACGCCGGCTCGGGTGTTCCGCGGGACACGGATGGCCGGTCACATGGGCGCCACGACGGTCACCACCCTGAACCTCCGGGTGGTCCGGGCCGATGCCAAGCAGGGAATCCTCCTCGTGAAGGGCGCAGTGCCCGGGCCGAACGGCGGTCTCGTCCTCGTACGCAACGCGGTCAAGGCGAAGTAGGGAACATGGCACCGACCAAGGCGAACACCGTGCTCGACCCGACGATCTTCGGGATCGAGCCCCACGTGCCGGTGATGCACCAGGTGGTGACCGCGCAGCTCGCGGCACGCCGAGCCGGCACGCAGTCGACCAAGACCCGGAGCGAGGTCTCCGGTGGCGGCGCGAAGCCGTGGAAGCAGAAGGGCACCGGCCGTGCCCGTGCGGGCTCGATCCGTGCGCCGCACTGGCGTGGCGGCGGCGTCGCGCTCGGCCCGAAGCCGCGTTCCTACGAGCAGCGGACCCCGAAGAAGATGATCCGGCTCGCCCTCCGTTCGGCGCTCTCCGACCGGGCCACCGAGGGTCGGGTCGTGGTCGTGGACCAGTGGGGCTGGGACGGTCCGTCGACCAAGGCCGCACGTGCGGCGCTCGGTTCGCTCGGGATCGACGGACGTGCGCTCGTCGTGCTGCGGCGCGAGGACGAGGCGATCTGGAAGAGCTTCCGCAACCTCGGCGACGTGCAGGTCATCGACGTCCGTGAGCTGAACACCTACGACGTGCTCGTCAACGACTGGATCGTGTTCACGTCCGCGACGCTGCCGACGAACCAGGAGGCCCAGTCGTGAAGGACCCCCGGGACATCATCATCAAGCCGGTGGTGTCGGAGAAGAGCTACGGCCTCTTCGATGCCGGCGTCTACACGTTCGTCGTTCACCCCGACGCGTCGAAGCCGGAGATCCGTGACGCGATCGAGGCGATCTTCGACGTCAAGGTCCGGAAGGTGAACACGCTGAACCGTTCGGGCAAGCGCAAGCGGAACCGCCGGACCGGCGTGTTCGGCAAGCGCGCCGACACCAAGCGCGCCATCGTCAGCCTGGCCGAGGGCCAGACGATCGAATTCCTCGAGGTGTAGGTCGATCATGGCCATCCGCAAGCGCAAGCCCACGAGCCCCGGACGTCGGTTCCAGACGTCCTCGGACTTCTCCGAGATCACGAAGGACCGCCCCGAGCGGACCCTCATCGCCAAGCAGTCCGGCTCCGGTGGTCGGAACAACTACGGCCGCAAGACCGCCCGGCACCGTGGCGGCGGTCACAAGCGTCGGTACCGCATCGTCGACTTCCGACGGAACAAGGACGGCGTTCCCGCGAAGGTCGCAGCGATCGAGTACGACCCGAACCGCAACTGCCGGATCGCCCTGCTGCACTACCTCGACGGCGAGAAGCGGTACATCCTCGCGGCGAACGGTCTGCGCGTCGGCGACCTGGTGTCGTCGGGGCCGGCGGCGGAGATCCGTCCCGGCAACGCCCTGCCGCTGCGGAACATCCCCGTCGGTACGGTCGTGCACAACGTCGAGTTCCGGCCCGGGGCGGGTGGCAAGCTCGCCCGCGGTGCCGGGACGAGCGTGCAGCTCATCGCCAAGGAAGGCGATTACGCGGCGCTACGCCTGCCCTCTTCCGAGATGCGCCGCGTCTCCATCGAGTGCAAGGCGACCGTCGGTGAGGTCGGCAACGCCGAGGCCGACCTGGTCAAGATCGGCAAGGCGGGCCGCAACCGGTGGAAGGGCGTCCGCCCCCAGACCCGTGGTGTCGCCATGAACCCCGTCGACCACCCGCTCGGTGGTGGAGAGGGCAAGACCTCGGGTGGTCGCCACCCGGTGTCCCCCTGGGGCAAGCCGGAAACCCGTACCCGTAATTCGAACAAGCCCAGCCAGAAGCTGATCATCCGTCGACGCCGCGGACGCGGCGGGCGTCGGTGAGAGGTAGCGAGTCATGCCGCGCAGTCTGAAGAAGGGTCCGTTCATCGACGACCACCTGCTCCGCAAGGTGGACGACCTGAACTCCCGCAACGAGAAGCGAGTGATCAAGACCTGGTCACGTCGCTCGACGATCATCCCGGAGATGATCGGCCACACGCTTGCCGTCCACGACGGCCGCAAGCACGTGCCGGTCTACGTCACCGAGGCCATGGTCGGTCACAAGGTCGGCGAGTTCGCGCCGACCCGGACCTTCCGTTTCCACGCCGGCCAGGAGAAGAAGGCAGGTCGACGCTGATGGCCTTCGGAGTCAAGACCAACGAGCGTCCGGGAACGCGCTGTGTCGTGCGCAACGTGCGCATGTCGGCGTGGAAGGCCCGGGTCGTGTTGGACCTGGTCCGCAACAAGCCGGTCCGTGAGGCGGCGGAGATCCTCGCCTTCACCGAACGTGGCGCCGCCGACGTCGTGGCGAAGGCGCTGACCTCGGCGGTAGCGAACGCGGTCGTGAACGACGGCCAGCAGGCCGACGAGCTCTACGTGTCGGCGTGCTTCGCCGACGAGGGCCCGACGATGAAGCGCTGGCGGCCTCGTGCGCGTGGTCGTGCGACCCGTATCCGCAAGCGCACCTGCCACATCACCCTGATCGTGAGCCGGTACGACGATGCGGAGCTGGCGCGTCGCCGAGCGTCCGCAGCAGCGCGTGGCGCCGCCCGCCCGGTCCGTTCCGCGGCAGAGGCCCGTCGCCGCCGCGTCGAGGCGAGCCGGAGCGAGGCCCCCGTCGTCGAGGCGGAGGTCATCGAGGAGACGGTGATCGAGGAGGCGGCGGTCGAGGAGACCACCGTCGAGGAGACCGAGACCGACGCCGCCGAGACCGAGGAAGAGGCGAAGTAATGGGCCAGAAGGTCAACCCGTACGGCTTCCGCCTCGGCATCACCACCGACTGGAAGTCCCGGTGGTTCGCCGATCGCAAGCAGTACAGCGACTACCTCATCGAGGACTGGAAGATCCGCAACTACCTCATGACCCAGATGCCGCACGCGGCCATCTCCCGGGTCGAGGTCGAGCGGACGCGCGACAAGCTCCGCGTCGACGTGCACACGGCACGTCCCGGGATCGTCATCGGACGTCGTGGTGCCGAGGCCGATCGCCTCCGGGGCGGCCTCGCGAAGATCACCGGCAACCTCAAGGTCCAGCTCAACATCCAGGAGATCAAGCAGCCCGAGCTCGACGCGGCGCTGATCGCCCAGGGCGTCGCCGATCAGCTCGCCGGCCGCGTCGCCTTCCGTCGTGCGATGAAGCGGGCCGTGCAGAACGCACAGAAGGCCGGCGCACTCGGCATCCGGGTCCAGTGCTCGGGTCGCCTCGGCGGCGCCGAGATGAGCCGGACCGAGTGGTACCGCGAAGGTCGGGTCCCGCTGCACACGCTGCGAGCCGACATCGACTACGGGTTCCGTGAGGCCAAGACGACCGCCGGGCGGATCGGCGTGAAGGTGTGGCTCTACAAGGGCGACGTCGTCCCCTACCGCACGACGGTCGAGGACAAGATCCGCCGCGAGGCGGCGATGGCCGCAGGCGAGACCTCCGGTGCCGGGCGTCCCCGGAGCGTGGTGTCCTCGGGCGCCGGCCGCAGCCGCCGACCCGAGCGTCCCGAGGCTGCGCCGGTCGCACCGGAGCAGGTCGACGAGGAGCTCGCCACCGCTGCGGCACCGCTCGTGAAGGAAGCGGACCCCGAGTTCGAACGCCTCCTCGCCGAGGAGGAGGAGATCGAGCGCTCGACGCGTTCGTCGAGCGAGACGCCCCACTTCCGAATGGGGGATGACTGATCATGTTGATGCCGAGGAAGGTTGCGCACCGCAAGCACCAGCGGGGACGTCTCAAGGGTGACGCCAAGGGCGGCACCGAGGTGACCTTCGGTGACTACGGGATCCAGGCGCTCGAGCCGGGTTGGCTGACGGCCCGCCAGATCGAGGCCGCCCGTATCGCGATGACCCGACACATCCGTCGTGGCGGCAAGGTCTGGATCAACGTGTTCCCGGACAAGCCGATCACCGCGAAGCCCGCTGAGACCCGCATGGGTTCCGGCAAGGGCAACCCGGAGAAGTGGGTGGCCGTGGTGAAGCCCGGACGGATCCTGTTCGAGCTCCGCTACCCCGACGCCAAGATCGCCCGCGAGGCGATGGAGCGGGCGATCCAGAAGCTGCCGATCAAGGCGCGGTTCGTCGCCCGGGAGGAGCAGTTCTGATGGCTCGCAAGGAGAACCTCGCCGAGCTCGACGACCGAACGATCGTCAGCCGGCTCGCCGACACCAAGGCGGAGCTGTTCAACCTCCGCTTCCAGCACGCCACCGGGCAGCTGACGGACTACAAGCGCATCCGTCGGCTGCGCAAGGAGGTGGCGCGGCTGTTGACCGCACACCGTGCCCTCGAGATCAAGGCCGCCGAGGCCCTCGCCGCCGGAGGCAAGTGATGGCCGAGACAATCGCAACGGCCGAGACCCGGCCGAACAACCGGAAGATCCGGGACGGGATCGTCGTGTCCAACAAGATGGACCAGACCGCTGTCGTCGCCGTGGTCAGCCGCGTGCGACACCCCCGATACAACAAGACCGTCCAGCGCACCGCGAAGCTCTTCGTCGACGATCCGTCGAACGACCTGAACATCGGTGACCGGGTGCGGGTCCAGGAGACCCGTCCGCTGTCGAAGCTGAAGCGCTGGCGGGTCGTCGAGGTCCTGGAGCGTGCCCGATGATCCAGCAGGAATCCCGTCTCAAGGTCGCCGACAACAGCGGCGCCCGTGAGGTGCTCTGCATCCGCGTCCTCGGCGGTACGAAGCGTCGCTATGCGTCGATCGGCGACGTGTTCGTCGCGACCGTCAAGGATGCGATCCCGGGCGCCGCGGTCAAGCGGGGCGACGTCGTGAAGTGTGTCGTCGTCCGTACCAAGAAGGAACGGCGTCGCGCCGATGGCAGCTACATCCGCTTCGACGAGAACGCCGCCGTGTTGATCAACGACCAGATGCAGCCGCGAGGCACCCGCATCTTCGGTCCGGTCGGTCGCGAACTGCGCGACAAGAAGTTCATGCGCATCGTCTCGCTCGCTCCGGAGGTGCTGTGATGGCTGGTCTCCGCATCCGCAAGGGTGACCGGGTCCGCGTGCTGACCGGCAAGGACCGGGGCCGTGAGGGCGTCGTGTCGAGAGTGCTGCCCCGTGAGGGCAAGGTCATCGTCGACGGGATCAACGTCGCACGGAAGCACGTGGCCGCCAACCCCTCGAAGAACGAGCCGGGCGGGGTCATCGACAAGGACATGCCGATGGACGTCTCGAACGTCGCCGTGATCAGCCCGAAGGACGGCAAGCCGACCCGCGTCGGTTTCCGGGTCGGGCCCGACGGCACCAAGGTCCGCATCTGCAAGCGCACGGGGGACGACCTCTGATGTCGACGATCGAGAGTGCACCGCGGCTCAAGCGCCAGTTCAACGACGAGATCCGGGCGAAGCTCCAGACCGAGCTCGGCCTGCCGAACATCATGATGGTCCCTCGTCTCGAGAAGATCGTCGTGAACGTCGGTGTCGGCGCGGCGCTCGCACAGCCCAAGCTGCTCGACGGCGCGGTCGCCGATCTGACGGCCATCACCGGCCAGAAGCCGGTCATCGCGAAGGCCAAGAAGTCGATCGCCGGCTTCAAGCTGCGTCAGGGCAACGCCATCGGCGCTCGCGTCACGCTGCGGGGTGACCGGATGTGGGAGTTCCTCGACCGGCTCATCAGCCTGTCGATCCCCCGAATCCGTGACTTCCGCGGCCTCAACCCCCGTGCCTTCGACGGCACCGGGAACTACACGTTCGGGGTCACCGAACAGCTGATCTTCCCGGAGATCGACTACGACAAGGTCGACGTTCCCCGGGGCATGAACATCACCATCGTGACGACCGCTCGCACCGATGCCGAGGGCAAGGCCCTGCTCGATGCGTTCAACTTCCCCTTCAGGAGGGACTGAGCGTGGCCAAGAAGGCGCTCATCGAGAAGCAGCAGCGGACGCCCAAGTTCAAGGTCCGTGGGTACACCCGTTGCAAGCGCTGCGGTCGTCCCCGGGCGGTGTTCCGGCGTTTCATGCTCTGCCGTGTCTGCCTGCGGGAGCTCGCCCATGCCGGCGAGATCCCCGGCGTGACCAAGGCCAGTTGGTGAAGGAGGTTCGTTCGAGATGATGACCGACCCCATCGCCGACATGCTCACCCGGCTGCGCAACGCCAACGTGGCGATGCACGACGAGGTAGCCATGCCGTCGTCGAAGCTGAAGGAGTCGCTCGCAGCGCTGCTCGAGCGCGAGGGCTACATCGCCGGCCACACCGTGGCCCCTGCGTCGAAGGGTCCGGGCACCGTCCTGACCGTTCGGCTCAAGTACTCGCCGGAGCGTGCTCGCACGATCTCCGGCATCCGCCGGGTCTCCAAGCCCGGGCTGCGCGTCTACTCCAAGGCAGAGGACGTGCCCCGTGTACTCGGTGGCCTCGGTGTCGCCGTCCTGTCCACCAACCAGGGGCTCATGACCGACCGCGAGGCGCGCAAGCGTCGCGTGGGCGGCGAGATCCTCTGCTACGTCTGGTAGGAGCGACGATGTCCCGCATCGGTAAGGCACCGATCCCCGTGCCGTCGAACGTGCAGGTCGCGGTCGACGGAGGCACGGTCACCGTCAAGGGTCCGAAGGGCGAGCTCTCCCACGAGCTCCCCGAGAAGATCTCCGTCCGTCAGGACGGCGACCAGTTGCTCGTCGAGCGCGTCGACGACGAACGCCGCTCGCGCTCACTGCACGGACTCACCCGGACCCTCGTCGGCAACATGGTCGTCGGCGTGTCGGAGGGGTTCCGCAAGGAACTCGAGATCATCGGCGTCGGCTATCGCGCCACGGCGAAGGGTCCGGGGGAGCTCGAGCTCGCCCTCGGGTTCTCCCACCCCGTGAACGTCGATGCTCCGGCGGGCATCACCTTCGAGGTGCCGAGCGCGACGCGCATCGGCATCGTCGGAATCGACAAGCAGAAGGTCGGTCAGGTCGCCGCCGATATCCGGGCGATCCGCAAGCCCGAGCCGTACAAGGGCAAGGGCATCCGGTACGTCGACGAGCGTGTCATCCGCAAGGCCGGGAAGACCGGGAAGTAAGGGCAGCCACGATGAGCGACGCAGCGAAGAAGAAGCGCGAAGGGCGCCTGCGCCGGCACCGCCGGATCCGCAAGAAGGTCACCGGAACGGCGGCGCGCCCGCGCCTCGCCGTGTACCGGTCGAACAAGCACATCCATGCACAGCTGATCGACGACGTCGCAGGGCGGACGGTCGCAGCGGCGTCGACACTCGACACCGGCCTCCGCGCCGGCTCGACGGGCAACGTCGACGCCGCCTCCAAGGTCGGCAGCCTTCTCGCCGAGCGGGCGCGTGCCGCCGGGGTGACCTCGGTCGTGTTCGACCGGGGCGGTTTCTCCTACCACGGGCGGACCGCTGCCCTCGCCGATGCCGCCCGTGCGGGCGGACTGGAGTTCTGAATCCGATGGCCGCAGCAGACATGCAGCTCCGGGACAGCCGGGTCATCAACATCAACCGGGTCGCCAAGGTCGTCAAGGGTGGTCGGCGGTTCAGCTTCACCGCCCTCGTCGTCGTCGGTGACGGGAACGGTCGCGTCGGTCTCGGCTACGGGAAGGCGAAGGAAGTCCCCCTTGCCATCCAGAAGGGCACCGAGGAAGCGCGGAAGAACCTCTTCGAGGTCCCCCTCGCCGGTTCGACCGTCATCCACCCCGTCATCGGGGAGACCGGCGCCGGACGGGTGCTGCTCAAGCCGGCGTCGCCCGGTACCGGTGTCATCGCCGGCGGCGCTGCCCGGATCATTCTCGAGGAGGCCGGGATCCACGACGTGCTCTGCAAGTCGCTCGGTTCCTCGAACCACATCAACGTCGCCCGCGCGACGATCGCTGCGCTCCGGGCGCTGAAGCGCCCCGACGAGATCGCCCGCCTGCGCGGCCTGCCGGCCGACACCTTCGTCCCGGCGGGACTGCTCAAGGCCTACAACGAGGGACGCCACGCTCGCGCGGCGTCCGCTGGGGAGTGAGGATCGGTATGGCGGACCTCAAGGTCACCCAGGTCCGGTCGGCGATCGGGGCGAAGCCGAAGCAGCGTGGGACGCTGCGGGCGCTCGGCCTGGGCCGTATCGGCAAGTCCAACACCCTGCCCGACCGGCCGGAGATCCGGGGCATGATCGCCCGGGTCCCGCACCTGGTCGCGGTCGAGGAGGCCTGAGTCATGAAGTTGCACGATCTCCAGCCCCCCGAGGGCTCGAACCGTCGTCGGAAGCGCGTCGGTCGCGGTATCGCCGGCAAGGGCGGCAAGACCGCCGGCCGTGGTACCAAGGGCCAGAAGGCCCGCCGTCAGATCCCGATCGGGTTCGAAGGCGGCCAGATGCCGTTGCAGCGGCGGATCCCGAAGCTGCGCGGCTTCACGAACCCCTTCCGGGTCGAGTATCAGGCGATCAATCTCGACGTCCTCTCCGACGCCGAACTCACCGACGTGACCCCCGAGGCGCTCCTCGCCAAGGGCCTCGTCGGCAAGGGTGCACTCGTCAAGGTGCTCGGTCGTGGGGAGCTGAACCGCTCGGTCAACGTCTCCGCCCATGCGTTCTCGCGCTCGGCGCGAGAGGCCATCGAGGCCCGCGGCGGTCGCGTCGAGATCCTGCCGTTGCCCTTCGGCAACGGCCGCCCGCCCGCCAAGGGCAACCAGCACACGAACCGCTGACGCTCTCGTCTCCCGACGAGCACGACGACACCGAAGGAGCCCCGACCACGTGGCGACCGGTACCGGACGATCCTCCTCCACGGGCGGCCCCCGCCTCGGTGGGATGGCGAACATCTTCAAGGCGCGCGACCTGCGTCGGAAGCTCCTGTTCACCCTCGTGATCATCCTGCTCTACCGCTTCGGCGCGTTCGTCCCGGCCCCCGGGATCGACCTCAACGCCGTGCAGATCCTGAAGGACAACGCGGACCAGGGCGGGATTCTCGCGTTGCTCCAGCTGTTCTCCGGCGGAGCGCTCACGAACTTCGCGGTGTTCGCCCTCGGCATCATGCCGTACATCACATCGTCGATCATCCTGCAGATCCTCGGCGTCGTGATCCCCAAGCTCGAGGCCCTCCAGCAGCAGGGAGCCGTCGGCCAGCGGAAGATCAACCAGTACACGAGATACCTCACGATCGCCATCGCGGTCCTGCAATCGACCGGACTCGTGTTCCTGTTCAACAACGGCGGCGGGAGCCTCACGGGCGAGGCGTCGAACAACCTCAACCTCGTTCCGAACTTCACCCCGTTCCGGGTGATGCTGATCGTGCTCACGATCACCGCCGGAACGGCGCTCATCATGTGGATGGGGGAGTTGATCAGCAACCGCGGCGTCGGCAACGGCATGTCGCTCATCATCTTCACCTCGATCGTCTCGAGCCTGCCGTCGCAGGGCGCGCTGATCCGGGCGCAGGGCGGCACGGTGGCGCTGCTCGTCGTGATCGTGATGTTCATCGCGCTCCTCGTGGCGATCGTCGCGATCGAGCAGGGGCAGCGGCGCATCCCGGTGCAGTTCGCCAAGCGGGTGGTGGGCCGCCGCATGTACGGCGGACAGTCGACGTACATCCCGCTGAAGGTGAACCAGTCCGGTGTGATCCCGGTGATCTTCGCGAGCTCCGTGCTCTACCTGCCGGTGCTGCTCACCAACCTCGTTCCGGCCACCGGCTGGGGTGACACGGTGCGGCGTCTCGTGCAGGACAACCTCGTGAACCACACGAGCATCTTCTACCTGGCGTTCTACGGGCTGCTGATCATCGGATTCGCCTACTTCTACACGGCCATCAGCTTCGATCCGGTGCAGCGGGCCGACGAGTTGCGGAAGCAGGGTGGTTTCGTGCCGGGCATCCGACCCGGACCCCAGACCGAGCGGCACCTCCAGCGGATCGTCTCGCGCATCACCCTGCCCGGGGCGCTGTTCATCGCCGGCATCGCGCTGCTCCCGCCGCTGTTCATCAACTACGTGCTCAGCGTCGACCTGTCGGGCCAGCAGCTTGCGTTCGGTGGCACGTCCGTCCTCATCGCCGTCGGCGTGGCCCTCGAGACGATGAAGCAGATCGACAGCCAGCTGATGATGCGCAACTACGAGGGGTTCCTCAAGTGACCGTGCGACCCGATCGGAGCAGCCGCTGATGACCAAGCCCGTCCGACTCGTCATCTTCGGCCGCCAGGGTGCGGGCAAGGGGACGCAGTGCGTCAAGCTCGTCGAGCACTACGGCGCCGTGCACATCTCCACCGGTGACATGCTCCGCGCTGCGGTCGAGGAGGGAACCGAGTTTGGCCGCAAGGCGAACGAGTTCATGTCGGCTGGCCAGCTCGTGCCCGACGAGGTGATCATCGGCGTGGTGCGCGACCGGCTCGCGCAGGAGGACGTGCGGGCGAAGGGCTTCCTCCTCGACGGCTTCCCGCGGACCGAGCCGCAGGCGCAGGCCCTCGCCGCGACGATCGGCGAGGACGGCTTCGACCTCGCCGTCAACATCGAGGTACCGCTCGACGTCGTGAAGGACCGCATCGCCGGTCGGAACCGGGGTGACGACGCGCCGGAGGCCGTCGAGCGACGACTCGCCGACTACGAGGCGAAGACGGTCCCGGCCGTCCGGTGGTTCTCCGGCATCGGCAAGCTCGTCGAGGTCGACGGTGTCGGTGCCGAGGACGAGGTGTTCGACCGAGTGCGGACGGTGATCGACACCCATCTCTGACCTCCCGTCACCTGCGTCGGAGAAGACGATTTGGTGACACGGCACGAAGCCGGTAGCGTGGCGCTCCGGCTTTCCGCCGGCCGCGCGCGCTGCGATCCCCACTTCGGTGGGACCGCACGAGCGCCGCGATCCCGCAGAAGCATCCACTCCAGCCCGAAAGATCCCTGATGAAAGTCCGTCCAAGCGTCAAGGCCATGTGCGACAAGTGCAAGGTGATCCGCCGCCACGGTGTGGTGCGGGTCCTCTGCGCGAACCCGCGGCACAAGCAGCGACAGGGCTGAGGAAAGGCCGACCATGGCACGAATCGCCGGCGTCGACGTCCCGCGCGAGAAGCGCGTCGAGATCTCGCTTCGCTACATCTACGGCATCGGCCCCACCGCAGCGCATCAGATCTGCGTGGCGACGGGGATCGACCCGAACACCCGGGTGCGTGACCTCACCGACGAAGAGGTCAACCGGATCCGGGCGTTCATCGAGCAGAACCACAAGGTCGAGGGTGACCTGCGACGCGAGGTCGCGCAGGACATCAAGCGGAAGATGGAGATCGGGTGTTACCAGGGTCTCCGTCACCGCAAGGGCCTGCCGGTCCGCGGACAGCGGACCCACACGAATGCGCGGACCCGCAAGGGGCCGAAGAAGACCGTGGCCGGTAAGAAGAAGGCCAAGCGGTAGGACCGGGACGACCAGGTAGTAGGAGAGCAACGCATCCATGGCGAAGCCCAAGCCAGGCGGCCGTCGGCCCAGGCGCAAGGAACGCAAGAACGTCGCCTACGGGGTGGCGCACATCAAGTCGAGCTTCAACAACACGATCGTGACCATCACGGACCAGGAGGGCAATGTGCTCTCGTGGGCGTCGGCGGGAAACGTCGGATTCAAGGGCTCGAGGAAGTCGACCCCCTTCGCTGCGCAGATGGCAGCGGAGAAGGCGGCCCGCGCTGCGATGGACCATGGCGTCCGTCGTGTCGACGTGCTCGTCAAGGGGCCCGGCTCCGGTCGTGAGACCGCGATCCGTTCGATCCAGAACACGGGGATCGAAGTGACCGGGATCAAGGACGTGACGCCGGTGCCGCACAACGGGTGCCGTCCCCCGAAGCGGCGGAGGGTCTGAGATGGCGCGCTATATCGGACCCAAGGCCCGTGTCTCGCGTCGTCTCGGCGCCAACATCTGGGGCACGCGCGGCGAGAACATCGCACTCGACCGTCGTCCCTACCCGCCCGGTGAGCACGGGCGCACCCGCCGCCGGTCGAACCCCTCCGAGTACCTCCTGCAGCTGCAGGAGAAGCAGAAGGCCCGGTTCACCTACGGCCTCTCCGAGAAGCAGTTCCGCAACCTCTTCGAGGAGGCGAACCGCAGGGAGGGCGTGACCGGCGAGATCATGCTGCGCTACCTCGAGCTCCGGGTCGACAACATCGTCTACCGGGCCGGATGGGCGGCGACCCGTCCCCAGGCGCGGCAGTTCGTCTCCCACGGGCACGTGGACGTGAACGGTCGTCGGGTCACGATCCCGAGCTACCGGGTACGCAAGGGCGACGTCGTCGAACTGCGCACCAAGGCCCGTGAGTTCATCGTGATCCGCCAGAACGTCGACGTGCTCGACCGCACACCGCCGCCGTGGCTGGAGCCCACCGAGGGGGGCCAGCGAATCACGGTCCGAGAGCTTCCGCTCCGCGAGCACATCGACGTGCCCGTGCGCGAACAGCTCATCGTTGAGCTCTACAGCAAGTAATCCCGCCCAGCCCCCACCGAAGAGGTCGTTATGCTGGTCATTCAGCGTCCCACCGTCGAGCCCGCCGGGGAGCAGGTCGGCAATCGTCAGCAGTTCCAGATCTCACCGCTCGAGCCCGGTTTCGGGTACACGCTCGGTGCGGCACTGCGGCGGACCCTGCTCTCCTCCATCCCCGGCGCCGCGATCACCCAGGTCCGGTTCGAGGACGCCCTGCACGAGTTCGACACGATCAATGGCGTCGCCGAAGACGTGACGGACATCATCCTGAACCTGAAGGACCTCGTGGTCACGTCGGTGACCGACGACGCCGTGACGGTCCACGTCGACATCCGCGGCCCTCGTGAGGTGACCGCGGCGGACATCTCGGTGCCGACCGGCGTCGAGGTGCTCAACCCGGATCTCCACCTCGCCACGCTGTCGGCGAAGGGTCGTCTTGCGTTCGACATGACCGTCGAGCGGGGTCGTGGGTACCTCTCCGCCGATCGCTCGAACTCGGCGAACACCATCGGGATCATCCCCGTCGACGCGATCTTCAGCCCGGTTCGCCGGGTCGCCGTGGAGGTCGAGCCGACGCGGGTCGAGCAGTCGACCGAGTACGACCGGCTCATCCTCGACATCGAGACCGACGGGTCGATCAGCCCGCGTGAAGCGCTCGCCTCGGCGGGCGCGACGCTCGGAGCGCTCATCGGGCTCGTGTCCGAGCTCGTCGACGAACCGGCCGGGCTCGAGCTCGCCGGCGCCGAGGAGCCCGCCCGGGCCCGTGACCTCGACGTCGCCATCGAGGAGCTCGACCTCTCCGAACGGCCGCGCAACTGCCTCAAGCGGGCGCAGGTCAACACGATCGGTGAGCTCATCGACAAGACCGAGGACGACCTCCTGAACATCACCAACTTCGGCCAGAAGTCGCTGGACGAGGTGCTCGAGAAGCTCGATGCGCGGGGCCTGCGGCTCCGCTCCAAGGACTGAGGAGGACCGCCGTGCGTGGAACCCCCAGGCAGGCCCGCCGCTTCGGCGGGGACGCTGCCCACCAGAAGGCGATGATGGCCAACCTCGTCGCTTCCCTGATCGCCGCCGAGGCGATCGTCACGACCGAGGCGAAGGCGAAGGCGCTCCGCCCCATCGCCGAGAAGGTCATCACCAAGGCCCGGAAGGGCGGCGTGCACAACCAGCGGCTCGTCGTGTCCTTCATCCGGGACAAGGAGATGGCGTCGAAGCTCTTCAACGAGATCGGGCCCCGCTACGCCGACCGCCCGGGCGGGTACACGCGGATCCTCAAGCTCGGCCCGCGACCCGGTGACAACGCGCCGATGGCGCGCATCGAGCTGGTCTGACCGACCACGCGGGTCGCGTGACCCCCGAAGCGGTTCTCGAACCACGGCGAGCGGCCCCCGGTGGGCCGCTCGTGCGCGTCCGGATGACCCTCGCGTACGACGGCACGGAGTTCCATGGGTTCGCCGAGCAGCCGGGGCTGCGGACCGTCGCCGGCACCCTTCGAGCGGCGATCGAGCGGGTCGTCGGTCATCCGGTGGTGTTGGTCGGTGCCGGGCGGACCGACCGCGGGGTGCACGCCCGGGCGCAGGTGGTGTCCTTCGACGTCGTGCAGGACACCGATCTCGCGGCGCTTCGGCGGCGTGTCGGTCGCCTCACGGCGGCGGACCTCGCCGTCGTGTCGATCGAGGAGGCGCCGGCGTCCTTCGACGCCCGGTTCTCGGCGACGAGTCGTCGCTACCGCTACACCATCTGCAACCGGGACGTCCCCGACCCTTTGCTGCGTCGCAGCGCATGGTGGGTCCCCGAGCCACTCGACCTGAACCTGCTCCGGCTCGCCGTCGACCCGCTGATCGGGGAGCACGACTTCAGCTCCTTCTGCCGCCGCCCCAGAGGTACGGGCGACCGGGTGTCCCTCGTGCGACGGGTGCTCGACGCCTCGTGGGAGGACGCGGGGGAGGGCATCCTCCACTTCTGGATCGAGGCAAACGCGTTCTGTCACCAGATGGTGCGGTCGATCACCGGAACGCTCGTCGGAACGGGGACCGGTGGGCGACCGCGGCCGGGCGAGCTGCTCGGCGTCCTCGGGGCGCGCGACCGCGCCGCAGCAGGGCAGATCGCGCCACCGCACGGCCTCGTGTTGTGGGAGGTTCGGTATCCGTCGTCGTTCGGTTTGTCTCCTCCGCCCGACCCCCCTAAGCTCTAGAGCCGCTTCACGGGTGCCGCGCGCCCGTGCCGGAAGGAACGCAACGTGAGCACGTACAGCCCCAAGGCCAGCGAGATCACCCGGAGCTGGCACGTCGTCGATGCCGAGGGTCTGGTCCTCGGTCGGATGGCGACCGAGGTCGCGCGCATCCTGCGCGGCAAGCACAAGCCGATGTTCGCCCCGCACCTCGATACGGGCGACCACGTCATCGTCATCAACGCCGACAAGGTGGTGCTGACGTCGGGCAAGGCTGCCCGCAAGGACGTGTGGCGCCACTCCGGCTATCCGGGCGGGATCAAGCGGGCCACCTACGGTGACCTCCTGCAGACCAAGCCCGAGGAAGCGGTGCGCCGCACGATCCGTGGCATGCTGCCGAAGAACCGGCTGGGTCGTTCGATGGCCACCAAGCTGAAGGTCTACGCCGGCCCCGACCACCCCCACGCCGCCCAGCAGCCGAGCCCGCTCGCGCTGGACCACGCCAAGGCTCGCTGAGAAGGAACGCACGATGCCCAAGCCCCTCGTCCAGTCGACCGGTCGTCGTAAGGAAGCCGTGGCGCGCGTGCGTCTGCGGCCCGGTTCCGGCACCATCACCGTGAACGGTCGCCCCGCGGAGGCGTACTTCCCCTCGCTGACCCACCGTATGGTCATCGCCGAACCGCTTCGCCTCACCAACACGAACGAGGTGTACGACGTCGACTGCACGATCGACGGCGGCGGGATCACGGGTCAGGCCGGTGCGCTCCGTCTCGGGATCGCACGCGGGCTGATCGAGCTCGACCCCGAGCTCCGCCCGACCCTCAAGAAGGCCGGAATGCTCACGCGTGACGACCGGAAGAAGGAGTCGAAGAAGTACGGCCTCAAGAAGGCCCGCAAGGCTCCGCAGTACTCCAAGCGCTGACGGCCGACGAAGGCCCAGCAGTATGGAGGCGCCCCGCTTTGGGACCGATGGGGTCCGTGGCGTCGCCAATGTCGAGGTGACTGCGGAGTTCGCGCTCCTGTTCGCACGCGCCGTCGCTGCAGTGCTCGCGCCGGACGTCGCCCTCATCGGTCGGGACACCCGTCGCAGCGGCCCGATGCTCGAGGCCGCACTCGCCGCGGGGTTCGCTGCGGAGGGTGTCGACGTGCGTCGGCTCGGCGTCTGCCCGACGCCGACGGTCGCATGGGGTGCGGCACGTTCGGGCCCGGAACCGAGTCGAGTCGTCGGGGTCGTGGTGTCGGCGTCGCACAACCCCTTCGAGGACAACGGTTTGAAGGTCTTCGCCTCCGGAGGCCGCAAGCTGACCGATGCCGAACAGACGGCGATCGAGGCGGCGGTCGCAGCCGGCGTGCCGGCGACGTCGACGCGAAGTGGTCGGCACGTCGGGACGATCACGTCGGATCCCGAGCTCGTCGAGGCGTGGATCGACTCGGTCACGGGGTCGATCGACGGTCGCCGCCTCGACGGCCTCACCGTGGTCGTCGACGCCGGACACGGCGCGGCGTACCGCGTCGCGCCGGAGATCCTGCGCCGCCTCGGCGCCGAGATCGTGGTGCTCGGTGCTGAGCCCGACGGCTGCAACATCAACGAGGGACGCGGGTCGACCGACACCGCTGCGTTGCGGGATGTCGTGGTAGCCACCGGTGCCCATGCCGGGGTCGCCTTCGACGGCGATGCCGACCGGCTCGTCGCGGTCGACGCCGACGGCCGGGAGATCGACGGCGATCAACTCCTCGCCATGTGTGCGATCGATCGTTCGGAGCGCGGGCTGCTCCGCGGGGAGACGGTCGTCGCAACGGTCATGGCGAACCTCGGGCTTCGCATCGGGATGGCGGCCCGTGGGATCACGGTGCGGGAGACCCCCGTCGGCGACCGACACGTCCTCGAGGCGCTCGAGGCCGGTGGTTGGACGCTCGGGGGGGAGCAGTCCGGTCACCTCGTGTTCCGGGACCTCGCCACGACCGGCGACGGGGTGTTGAGCGCAGTGCAGGTGCTCGATCTCCTCGCTCGGAGCGGTCGGACGATCGCCGAGCTCGCCGACACGGCCATGCATCGGCTTCCCCAGGTCCTGCGGAACGTCACCGTGCAGCGGGACGCGGCCGAGGTCGTCGCGGCGCTCCGCGCCGAGATCGACGTCGTGGCGGCGCGGCTCGGGACGCAGGGGCGCGTGCTCGTGCGGCCGTCGGGGACTGAGCCGGTGGTGCGGGTGATGGCCGAGGCCGCGGACCTCGACACCGCCACCGCAGCGGTGGCCGAGCTCGTCGCCGCAGTGGAACGCGTCGTGGGATGAGCGAAGGGCCGTCCGGACACGACCGGTAGGCTCCATCCCACCCTGGGCCGGAAGGAGGCGCGCCGATGTGCGGCATCATCGCAGTGCTACGCCGCCGCGCCGAGCGCCCGGCACCGTTGGCGACGGAGATCCTCGAGCTGGTAGCCGATGCTGGGCGGGAGCTCGCCGCAGAGGTCGCCGGGGTCGCTGCGCTCGCCGCGGCGTCCGCTGCGCTGCGCCGCGCCGACGAGCTGCTCCGAGGAGCCCCCGGGGCGGAGCTGCTCGCCCGCGATCGCACGGTCGTCGACCTGATGGCCTCCCGACTCGACGATCTCCTGGGTCGGCTCGACGAGCTCGACGACGACCTCGACGGTCTCGAGCAGCTCGGACCCGAGGAGCTCGAGCGGCGCAGCGCGCGCGCCGTCGAGGTGCGCGACGTCCTGTGGGCGCTGCGCAACGACCGGCTGCGCACCGCCCGGGAGGTCGCTGCGCTGGCCGGCCCGACGGCGACGTCGTCGGCGCTCGCCGCGTATCTGGCTGTGCAGGAGGCGCTCTCCGGACTCGACCGGCTCGAGGTGCGCGGCCGGGACTCCGCGGGCGTCCACGTCTACGTGCGCCGTCCCGGCATCGACCTGTCGTCGCCGACGGTCGCCGCGGCCGTCGCTGCCCGGTCCACCGACCCACTCTTCGGTTCGGGTTCGGTGCGCGTCCTCGGGGACGTGATCGGCTTCGTCTACAAGGCCGCCGCCGAGATCGGCGAGCTCGGCGACAACGTCCGGGCGATACGGGCCGAGATCGTCGCCGACGATCTGTTCCGTCAGGCGGTGTCCGGTCCCGATGCCGAGGTCGCCGTGCTCGGACACACGCGGTGGGCGTCGGTCGGCATCATCTCGGCCGCGAACGCCCACCCGCTCGACGCCGAAGAGGTCGGACGGCCGACCGGGGTCCACGTGACGGCGGCACTCAACGGGGACGTCGACAACTTCGCCGACCTCAAGGCCACCCACGGTCTGCGGATCCGCCCCGAGATCACCACCGACGCCAAGGTGATCCCGACGCTCGTCGCCCGAGCGATCGAGGGTGGGAACGACGTGGTCGAGGCGTTCCGCCGTTCCGTCGAGCAGATGGAGGGATCGGTGGCGATCGCCGCCCAGATCGCCGGGGTGCCGGACCGACTGCATCTGGCGCTGCGCGGGAGCGGGCAGGCGCTCTACGTCGGGTTCGCCGAGGACCTCTACGTCGTGGCGAGTGAGCCGTACGGGCTCGTGGAACTCGCCGACCGGTACCTCCGCCTCGACGGCGAGACGCCGTCGGATCCCGGGAATCCCACGGGAAGTCGTGGGCAGGTGGTGGTCCTCGACGGCTGCGCCGCAGGGACGCTCCACGGTGTGGAGCGTCGGTCCTTCGACGGCTCGGTCCTGCCGGTCGCAGCGACCGAGCTCGCCGCGACCCAGATCACGACGCGCGACATCGACCGCGGCAGCTTTCCGCACTTCCTGCTGAAGGAGATCTCCGAGTCCCCGAGCTCGTTCCGCAAGACGTTGCGCGGGAAGCTCCTCGGACGCGACGACCGTCTGCACGTCGAGGTCGGGCACGAGGCACTCCCCCGGACGGTGCGGGACGCGTTGCGCAGCGGCGAGATCCGTCGCGTCTGTGTGATCGGGCAGGGGACGGCGGCGGTCGCCGGCCAGGCGGTCGCCCTTGCGCTCGGTCGGGCACTCGGTGGCGTCGGCCCCGTGGTCGAGTGCCTGCCGGCCACCGAGCTCTCGGCCTTCCACCTCCGATCGGACCTCGGGGACACGCTCGTCGTTGCGATCAGTCAGTCGGGCACGACGACGGACACCAACCGCACCGTCGACCTGGTTCGGGCGCGCGGTGCACGTGTGCTCGCGATCGTGAACCGGAGGAACTCCGACCTCACCGACCGTGCAGACGGTGTGCTCTACACCTCCGACGGGCGCGACGTCGAGATGTCGGTCGCGTCGACGAAGGCGTTCTACGCCCAGGTGGCCGCCGGGTTCCTGCTCGCCCAGGCGATCGCCGAGGCGGTCGATCCCGCTCGTGACGGATCGGACCCTGCAACCCAGGAACTCCTCGTCGGCCTGGCTCGTCTGCCCGATTGCATGGAGGCGGTTCTCGAAGGGCGCGCCGAGATCGCGGCTGCGGCTCGACGCTTCGCGCCGCAGCGACGTCACTGGGCCATCGTCGGCAACGGACCGAATCGCATCGCTGCGGCGGAGGTGCGGATCAAGCTGTCCGAACTCTGTTACAAGTCCATCGCTGCGGACGTCACCGAGGACAAGAAGCACATCGATCTGTCCTCGGAGCCACTGATCCTCGTGTGCGCGACCGGGCTCGTCGGCTCGACCGCCGACGACGTCGCCAAGGAGGTCGGGATCTACCGGGCGCACCGGGCTGCACCGATCGTGGTCACGTCGGAGAGCTCCGTCCCGTTCCCCGCGGCGCTGGCGGAGATCCGCGTCCCCGACACGCACCCGCTGCTCGCGTTCGTCCTGTCCGCGATGGCCGGGCACCTCTTCGGCTACGAGGCGGCGCTCGCCATCGACGCTCTCGCCGTGCCCCTCCGGACGGCTCGTGCGGTGATCGAGGCGGCGATCACCGACGGCGCCGACGCCGATGCGCTGATCGCGCTCCGGGAGCGCTTCGAAGCGCCAGCCGCACAGTTCTTCGCCGACCTCCGTGCGGGGGAGCACAACGGACAGCTCGACGCCTCCACTGCTGCTCGCCTCGCCTCGCTGTTCCGCTACGCGACCGGGGTCGTCCCCCTCGACAGCTACCAGCTCGAGTGGGGCAAGGTGGGCACGCCTGCGGTCGTCGTGGAGGACCTGACCCAGGCGCTGACGCAGGCGATCGACGAGCTCACGAGACCGGTCGACGCGATCAAGCACCAGGCGAAGACGGTCACCGTGGGGATCTCCCGCTCGGACGAGACCCTCCTCGAGACCGGGCTCGTCCGGGCGGCGCTCGACGCCGGCGCGGGGCGCGACCGGCTCAGCTACGAGACGCTGCGCACGCTCGCCGCGTTGTCGCCGCTCGTCGGGGAGACCATCGGGTTCACCCGGTACCGGATCGAGCCGGGACCGTCGTCCGACGATCATCGGGTCACCGTGGTCGACCGGGGCGGGATCGCGCTCGACCTGCCGCTGCGGACCGAACGCGACCCGCGACTGCGGGGGACGAAGCGGCTCGTGGCCTCCGAGCAGAAGGTGCTCGTGGGGCGGGGCCGGGCGGACGGCAGGCTCATCGTCATCGTCCCGGAGGTGAAGGACGGTGATTCGGTGGGGATCACCCTGCTGCACGTCCGCTTCGTCGACGCCCTGCCCGTCGCAACGCTGCGCACGGCGCTGACGATGTACCGCAACCGTTTCCGAGCGATCGAGGCGGCGGTGACGGAGACCGAGCCGACCTTCCGCGACGACCTGCTCTCGACGGTTCCGCTGGACGAGCTGTTCACCGTGCCGGTCGCGACGCTCGCCGACCGCTGGCGGCCCTGACGTGGGCGGGGCGGATGCCACGGTCGGCGCGCTCGCCGAGGTGATCGGCGTCGGCGTCGACGTGGTCGACATCGACCGGTTCCGTCGGGTGCTCCGTCGGCGACCACGGCTCGCAGATCGCCTGTTCACCGACGCGGAGCGGGCGTACGCGGCGCGGCAGGCCGACCCGACCCGACGTCTCGCAGCGCGGTTCGCCGCAAAGGAGGCGGTGCTCAAGTCGATGGGCGTCGGCCTGGGGGCCTGCGCGCTGCGGGACATCGAGGTCGTGCGTGACGAGGCCGGTCGCCCGTCGGTCGCCCTCTGCCGTTCGGCGGCGGGCCTCGCCGATCGCCACGGTGTCGGGGGCTGGCACCTGAGCCTCAGCCACAGCGATCTCGTCGCGACGGCGACCGCCGTCGCGGTGCGGGCGGTGGCGCGACCGTGATCCCCGTCGTGACCCCGGCGGAGATGGCGGCGATCGACGCCGTGGCGCCCGAACCGTTCGAGGTGCTCGTCGAACGTGCCGGTGCGGCGGTCGCCCGTCGGGCCCGGGCGTTGCTCGGCGGCACCTACGGGCGGCGCGTGGTCGTGATCGCCGGGCGTGGTCACAACGGGGACGACGGACGCGTGGCGGCCCGACGACTCGCAGCGATCGGTGTGAAGGTGCGTGTGGTCGCGCCGGGGGAGCCGCTGCCGAGCGGCGACATCGACCTCGTCGTCGATGCGGCCTACGGCACCGGGTACGTCGCCCGTGGCCCGCTCGTCGACGTCCCGACCGGTGGGGCGCCCGTCCTCGCCGTGGACATCCCCTCCGGGGTCTGCGGGCTCACGGGCGTAGCGTCGGAGGGCACGCTCGCAGCGACTGAGACGATCACCTTCGCTGCGCTCAAGCCGGGGCTGCTGTTGCACCCGGGTCGCTCGCTCGCAGGGCGGGTCGTGGTCGCCGACATCGGTCTGTCGACCACGTCGGCCCGGGCGTTCGTCGTCACCGGCGACGACGTCGCCGCATGGCTGCCGACCCGGCCGGTCGATGCCCACAAGTGGCGGACGGCATGCCTCGTCGTCGCCGGGGCACCCGGCATGGTCGGGGCGGCGGCGTTGTGCACCGCGGCGGCGTTCCGTGCGGGCGCCGGCTACGTCCGACTCGTCGCGCCGGAGGGCACGGGGTCGCACGGGCTCCCGCTCGAGGCGGTCGTCACGTCCCGACCGGTCGAGCGGTGGGCGGCGGACGCGCTGCATGACGTCGACCGCTTCGCCGCCGCCGTGATCGGCCCCGGTCTCGGCCGGGCTGCGACGGCGCGAGCCGACGTCGTGGCGTTCCTCGCCGGGTGCCCGGTCCCTGCCGTCGTCGACGGTGACGCGCTCGCGGCGTTGGGGCCGGACGTCGCCGAGGTGGTGCGGCGTCGGGTCGCTCCGACCGTGCTCACTCCCCACGACGGCGAGTTCGCGGCGCTGACCGGCGGTCCGCCCGGCGCCGACCGGCTCGAAGCCGCCCGGTCGCTCGCTGCGGAGACCGGCGCGGTGGTGCTGTTGAAGGGGCCGACGACGGTGGTGGCGGCGCCGGACGGTTCCGTCGCGCTGTCGTTGCGGGGGGACGAGCGGCTCGCCACCGCCGGGACCGGTGACGTGCTCGCCGGCGTGTGCGGTGCCCTGCTCGCACGCGGTGTCGAGGCGTGCCGTGCGGCGGCGGCCGCTGCGTGGTTGCACGGGGCGGCGGCCGAAGCCGGTCCGCCCGCCGGGCTCGTCGCGAGCGATCTCCTCGACCTGTTGCCCACGGTGGTCCCGACGAGGAGCGCGACGTGAGCCGCGCCCGGGCGATCGTCGACGTTGGGGCGATCCGCCACAACGTGGGGGTCATCGACGCGCACGTCCGAGGACTCGCCGACGCTGTGCGCTCTGCGGCGGTGTGTGCCGTGGTGAAGGCGGACGGCTACGGGCACGGCGCCGTCGCGTCGGCCCGTGCCGCGCTCGACGGCGGCGCACGGTGGCTCGCGGTCGCCCACGCGTTCGAGGGCGCCGAACTCCGGGCCGCCGGCATCGACGCGCCCGTGCTGCTCTTGACCGAGCCGCTCAGTCACGAGCTCGATGCCGTCGTCGAGCACGATCTCCGGGTCGCCGTGTACTCGGTGGAGGGACTCGATCGGCTGACGGCGGTGGCGGCACGCTCGGCGCAAGCGATCCGTGTGCACCTGAAGGTCAACACGGGCATGAACCGCGCCGGGGCGCGGCCGGAGGACGTCTCGGACCTCGCCGTGCGTGTGGCGCGTACTCCCGGACTCGAGCTCGAGGGTCTCTGGACGCACTTCGCGTCCGGCGAGGTCGTGGGCAGTTCGGCGACGGCGGTGCAGCTCGAGCGGTTCGCCGAGGTCCGCGCCGGGCTCGGCGCCGCCGGGATCGAACCGCCGCTCGTGCACGCCTCGAACTCCGGGGCGACGATCCTCCGTCCGGACGCGCACTTCGACATGGTCCGGCCGGGCCTCGCCGTCTACGGCGTGGCACCTGCGCACGAGCTCGCCGGGCACCTGCACCTGCTCCCGGCGCTCTCCCTCGAATCGGAGGTGACGCACGTGCAGCGCGGGCTCGCCGGTGAGGGGGTCTCCTACGGCTGGCACCATCGGCTGGCTCGGGACACGGTGCTCGCGACCGTCCCGATCGGCTACGCCGACGGCATCCCCCGGCGCAGCGGCATGGTCGGGGCGACCGTCCTCGTCGGCGGTCGGGCGGTGCCGATCGTCGGCGCGGTCACGATGGACCAGCTCGTGGTCGACGTCGGGCCGACGGGCGAGGTGGGTGTCGGCGACGCCGTGGTGCTCGTGGGCGCCCAGGGAGGCGAACGCGTCGCCGTCGAGGACTGGGCGGGTCGATTGGGGCTGTTGACCTACGAGGTGCTGACCGGCATCGGTGGCCGGGTCGAGCGCGTCTACCGGGGAGGCGGTCGGTGATCGTCGCCCGCACCGCGTCCGCCGAGGGCACGAGGGCCCTCGCCGCGGCACTAGCCGGTGTCGTGCGAGGCGGCGACCTGCTCGTGCTCGGTGGCGATCTCGGCGCAGGCAAGACGACGTTCACGCAGGGGTTCGCTGCGGCACTCGGTGTCGACGCACCGGTGACGAGCCCGACCTTCACCCTGCACAACCTCTACCGGGGGCGGCTCGATGTGCACCACCTCGACGTGTACCGGATCGGCGACATCGCCGAGGCGACCGATCTCGCGCTCGAGGAACTCCTCGACTCCGGGGCGGTCACCGTCGTGGAGTGGGGGGCGACGATCCGCGAGGCGTTCGGCGTCGACGAGCTCGAGGTGACCCTCGAGCTCGGGCCCGGTGACGACGATCGGGTCGTCACGGTGCGTGGGCACGGATCCCGGTGGCACGACCGGCTCGGCGAGGTCGTCGACGCGCTGCGTCCGTGGACGACCGGTGGGGTGGCGCCGTGCTGATCCTCGGTCTCGAGACGTCGACGAGTCAGGTGAGCGTGGCGATCGGTGGACCGGACGGCGTGACGGCTTCGGCCCGTGTCCGTCGGGACCAGCGCCACGCCGAGCTGCTCGCGCCGCTCGTCGAGCAGATGCTGCGGTCGACGTCGACCCGGCTCGCTGACCTCGCCGCCGTCGCCGTCGGTGACGGCCCGGGGCTCTACACCGGGCTCCGGGTCGGTGTCGCCACGGCGAAGACGCTCGCCCTCGCCCTCGACCTCCCCGTCGTGCCGGTCTGCTCCCTCGACCTGCTCGCCCATGCCGCCCGGCATGGCGCCGGCCGGGTGGCCGCCGTCATGGACGCGCGACGCAGCGAGGTGTTCTGGGCCGTCTACGAGACCGATCGGCGGGGGGTGCGCACCGTCGTCGAGCCGGCGGTCGGCCGACCCGACGCCGCGGCCGAACGCCTCGGGGCGATCGCCGCCGATGCGGGTCCGGTGCGGATCGTCGGTGACGGCGCGCTCCGCCACGCGGCGCCGTTCCTGCCGGTCGGCGGCGACGTCGCGGCGGACTGGCCGGCGTACCCATCGGCGTCGGCCCTCGTGCAGATCGCCGTGCAGCGCCTCGACCTCGGGGGCGGTGTGGCGCAGGACGCCGTCGTCCCGCGCTACCTGCGGCGCCCGGATGCGGAGGCGAACTGGGTCGAACGGGGCCCGGCGTGAGCGTGGCCGCCGAGCCGGACACGTCCCCGGTGGTGATCACCGCGATGCGACGACGTCACCTGCCGGGGGTGCTCCGCATCGAGAAGCAGGTGTACCCGCGTCCCTGGACGCTCGGGCTGTACCTGGGCGAGCTCGCCCTGCCGACCACGCGCCACTACGTCGTCGCCCGGATCGAGGGCACGGTCGTGGGGTACGGGGGCGTGATGCTCACACTCGACGAGGGGCACGTCACGACGGTCGCGGTCGAGCCCGGGCTGCACCGGCACAAGATCGGTACCCGTCTGCTCCTCGTCCTCGTCGAGCGGGCCGTGGCCCGCGGGGCGACGGCGCTCACGCTCGAGGTGCGGGTCTCGAACCGGGCCGCCCAGGAGCTCTACCGTCGGTTCGGGTTCGCGCCGGCGGGGGTGCGGAAGAACTACTACCCGGAGACCGGGGAGGATGCCTTGGTGATGTGGGCCCACGACGTCGATGGACCGGAGTACGCCCGTCGCCTGGCGACGATCGAGGCGGGCCTGCCCTCGCCGCTGGTGGTGCAGGCGTGAGTGCCGTCGTGCTCGGGATCGAGACGTCGTGCGACGAGACCGCCGCCGCGGTCGTCGGGTCGGACCTCGTCGTGCGGTCGTCGGTGGTGTCGAGCCAGATCGACCTGCACGCCCGCTACGGCGGTGTCGTGCCAGAGATCGCGTCGCGTGCCCACATCGAGCGGATCACGCCCGTGGTGGTGGAAGCACTCGCCGACGCAGGAATGTCACCGCAGCGTCCCGACGGCATCGACGCCGTCGCGGCGACGATCGGCCCGGGTCTCGTCGGGTCGCTCCTCGTCGGAGTCAGCGCAGCGAAGGCCCTGGCGCTCGCGTGGGACGTGCCGTTCGTCGGGGTGAACCACCTCGAGGCGCACCTTTTCGCGCCGATGCTCGAAGAGCCCGACGTGGCCTACCCGCTCCTCGTGCTTCTCGTCTCGGGTGGCCACTCGATGTTCCTCGCGATGCACGGCCCGGGCGAGTACCGGCTCCTCGGTCGCACGGTCGACGATGCCGCGGGGGAGGCATTCGACAAGGTCGCCCGGTTCCTCGGTCTCGGGTACCCGGGTGGACCGGTGATCGATCGGCTCGCCGAGGAGGGCGACGCGCAGGCGATCGCATTCCCGCGGTCGATGTTGCACGAGGGGTTCGATCTGTCGTTCTCGGGGCTGAAGACCTCCGTCGTCAACCACGTGCGCCGCAACCCGTCGGTGTCGAGCGCCGATGTCGCGGCGTCGTTCCGGGAGGCGGTGGTCGACGTGCTCGTGCACAAGGCACGTCGAGCGGCGGCCGAGATCGGAGCCGTGGGGGTGTCGCTCGCCGGTGGCGTGGCGGCGAACAGTCGCCTGCGTGACCGTTGGGTGGCCTTCGCCGAGGAGGACGGGCTGCGCGCCCATCTGCCGAGCCGGGCGTACTGCACGGACAACGCGGCGATGGTCGCAGCCGCCGGGGCGTGGCGCCTCGGCCGGACCGGATCGTCGCCCCTCGACGCGGCGGTTGATCCGAACCTGCCGCTCGTCGTTGTCGGCGGCTGAAGCCGGCGGCGATCCGATCGATCGCCTCCCCGGCTTGCCGAGGCCGACGACGGCTGCGTATCGTTAGCACTCGCAATCCGAGAGTGCTAACGAAGCACCGGTCGCAGCCAGGAGGCTCAACATGAACCTTCGTCCCCTCGAAGATCGAATCGTCGTGCGTCCGCTCGAAGCGGAAGAGCGTACGGCTAGCGGGCTCGTGATCCCGGACACCGCGAAGGAGAAGCCCCAGCAGGGCGAAGTCCTCGCGGTGGGCCCGGGCAAGCGTTCCGACACGAGTGGCGAGCTGATCCCCGTCGACGTGAAGGTGGGCGACAAGGTCGTCTACTCGAAGTACGGCGGCACGGAGATCGCCGTTGCGGGTGAGGACCTCCTCATCCTCAACAGCCGCGACGTGCTGGCGATCGTCGGCTGATGGCGAAGCTCCTCATCTTCGACGAGGATGCCCGTCGGCGCCTCGAGGCCGGCGTCAACAAGCTGGCCGACACGGTCAAGGTGACGCTCGGCCCGCGCGGGCGCAACGTCGTCCTCGACAAGAAGTTCGGCGCTCCCACGATCACGAACGACGGCGTGTCCATCGCCCGTGAGATCGAGCTCGAGGATCCCTTCGAGAACATGGGCGCCCAGCTCGTCAAGGAAGTCGCCACGAAGACGAACGACGTCGCCGGCGACGGCACCACGACGGCGACCGTCCTCGCCCAGGCGCTCGTGCGCGAAGGCCTCCGGAACGTCGCAGCGGGTGCCAACCCGATGGGCCTGAAGAAGGGTATCGAGAAGGCGGTCGCAGCTGCGGTCCAGTCGATCAAGGACCTTGCGAAGGAAGTCGACGGCAAGGCGCAGATCGCCAACGTCGCATCGATCTCCGCGGCGGACCCGACGGTCGGCGCGGTCATCGCCGACGCGATCGACCGGGTCGGCAAGGACGGCGTGGTCACCGTCGAGGAGTCCAACACGTTCGGCATGGATCTCGAGTTCACCGAGGGCATGCAGTTCGACAAGGGCTACCTCTCGCCGTACTTCATGACCGACGCCGAGCGGCAGGAAGCCGTGCTCGAGGACGCCTACATCCTCCTGCACAGCGCCAAGATCACCTCGATCAAGGACGTACTCCCCGTGCTCGAGCGGGTGATCCAGGCGGGCAAGCCCCTGCTGATCATCTCCGAGGACGTCGAGGGCGAGGCGCTCGCCACGCTCGTCGTGAACAAGATCCGCGGCACGTTCAACTCCGTTGCCGTGAAGGCGCCCGGCTTCGGTGAGCGACGCAAGGCGATGCTGCAGGACATGGCGATCCTGACCGGCGGCACCGTGATCTCCGAGGAGGTCGGCCTCAAGCTCGAGACGACCACCCTCGACCTGCTCGGACGGGCCCGCAAGATCGTGATCACGAAGGACACGACCACGATCGTCGAAGGTGCCGGCACGAGCGACGAGGTCGCCGCCCGGGTCTCCCAGATCCGGCGTGAGATCGACGACACCGACTCGGACTGGGATCGCGAGAAGCTCCAGGAGCGCCTCGCGAAGCTCGCCGGCGGTGTCGCCGTGATCAAGGTCGGCGCGGCCACCGAGGTCGAGCTCAAGGAGAAGAAGCACCGGATCGAGGACGCGCTGTCGGCGACCCGGGCTGCGATCGAGGAAGGTGTCGTCCCCGGTGGAGGCACGGCCCTCGTGCGGGCTCGTCCGGCAGTCGCCGCGATGGTCTCGAGCCTCAGCGGTGACGAGGCCCTCGGTGCATCCATCGTGGAGCGCTCGCTCGACGCCCCGGCACGGCACATCGCCGTGAACGCCGGCTTCGAGGGCGGCGTGATCGTCGGCGAGGTCGGCTCCCGCGAGGGTTCCGTCGGCTTCAACGCGGCGACGGGTGAGTTCACCGATCTCGTCGCTGCCGGCGTGATCGACCCGGCGAAGGTGACGCGTGCTGCGCTGCAGAACGCAGCGTCGATCGCTGCGCTCCTGCTCACCACCGAGGCGCTCGTCGCCGACAAGCCCGAGCCTGCCGGCGCCCCCGACATGGGCGGCATGGGTGGCATGGGCGGTATGGGTGGCATGCCCGGGATGATGTGATCCCCGGCGCATTCGACGCCTGGAGAACGTGAACGGCCGGCCCTTCGGGGCCGGCCGTTTCGCTAGGTTCGACCTCATGCGAGGCGGCCCGCAGGTGATCCCCCGGCCCGACGGTGCGCTCGTCCCAGGGCCGCCGGCGCCCTGGGCGCACGTCGCCCCGACCGATCGCATGGTCACGCTCCCGACCCTGGCCGACGTGCTCGACGGTCGGGTGCCCGGCCCGCCGGAGGAGATCGTCCCGATCGCGCACCGACGCGCCTCGGGGGTGCTCGTCCCGCTCTACGAGGACGACGACGGTGAGCTGCGGATCATCCTCACCCGACGCACGGCGCACCTCCGCACCCACAAGGGTGAGGTCGCGTTCCCCGGCGGCGGGCAGGACCCCGACGACGCGTCGCCCTTGCACACGGCGCTGCGCGAAGCCTGGGAGGAGATCGGACTCCCTCCGGAGGACGTGCGCCTCCTCGGGCCGCTCGATCCGCTCGCCACCCTCACGAGCGGCGCGCTGATCAACCCCTTCGTCGGTGTCCTCCCGCGCCGCCCGCGGTTCCGGGCCGACCCGAACGAGGTGGCTGCGGTGCTCGACGTCGCCGTGCGGGAACTGCTCGACGATGCGACGTTCCGTACGGAACGTTGGCCGATGCCGCCCGAACTCGGGTCGTGGCGTGACATGTACTTCTTCGATCTCGTCGGCGACACCGTGTGGGGTGCGACGGCACGGATGCTCGTGCAGTTCCTCCGTCTCGGCACCGGCACCTGATCGCCGCCGCTAGGGTCCGCGCCCATGGCCGACCCCGACATCGATCCGAACCGGTTCGCCACGCACACGGCGACGCTCTCCACGGGGGTGGAGGTCGCCTACCTGCGGGAGGGGATCGGCGGGGTGCCGATCGTGCTCGTCCACGGGTGGCCGGAGACCCGGAGGATCTGGTGGCGGGTCGTCGCACCGCTCGTCGACGCCGGGTTCGAGGTGATCGCCCCCGATCTCCGCGGCTTCGGCGGCTCGTCACCCGGCGACTTCGGGGACGCCCCCGCGTGCGCGTCCGACGTCCTGGCACTGTGCACCGAGGTGCTGGGTCACGACCGGGTCGTGCTCGCGGGTGGTGACTTCGGCGGTCCGATCGTGCAGGACCTCGCGCTGCGACACCCGGCGTTCGTCGATCGGCTCGTGCTGTTCAACAGCCCATTGCCCTACGACCGTGAGGCGATGGCCGCCATGGCGACCCGCGCGTCACGCGACGCAGCCGACTACTTCCGCCGTCAGGGCACCGACGCCGACGCGTTGGCCGCCGAACTGGCCACGCCGGAGCAGCGTCGCCGCTACGTCGCCACCTTCTACACCTCCCGCTTCTGGGCGCATCCCGGGTCCTTCGACGACGCTGCGGTCGCCTTCCACACGGAGCCCTTCGCAGCGTCGGCGCAGCTCCGCGCCGGGTTCCGGGCCTACGAGGCGTCCTTCGGCGAGGCGGCGCGCAGCACGGCGCCGGTGCTGCGCCGCAACCCGAACGTGCGGGCACTGCTGCTGTTCGGGCCGTCCGACCACGTGCTCTACCCCGACTTCGACCGCATGGCGGCGACGGTCTTCCCGGATCACGTCGGGCCGTTCCTGCTCCGGGACTGCGGACACTTCGTGCCATGGGAGGCACCGCACGCGTTCTGTAGCGGCGTCGTGGCGTTCTGTGGGGATCTTCTCGTGCGAAGTCGCTGAGAACGGCCCGAAACACGCCGAGGGCGGACTGCGGCGCGGGCTAATCTCGGACATCGAGCGTCGTCGGCGTCGATGCGTGGACCCCCCTCCGCATCGGCCGGGGTAGGAGCAGTCATGGCAGACATCGAGATCGGTCTCGGCAAGTCCGGTCGTCGTG
>VGBO01000008.1 GCA_016870475.1 Actinomycetota bacterium
CGTCGAGGGCGTCCTCGAGGGCCCGCAGCGTGTCGACGTCGAGGTCGTTGGTCGGCTCGTCGAGGAGCAGCACGTTGCCGCCGGTGCGCAGCATCTTCGCGAGGTGGACCCGGTTGCGTTCGCCGCCGGAGAGGTCGCCGACCCGCTTCTGCTGGTCGGAACCCTTGAAGTTGAAGCTCGCGACGTAGGCGCGGCCGTTGACCTCGCGTCCGCCGACGACGAGCGTCTCCGCCCCGTCCGTGATCTCCTGGTACACCGTGCGGTCGGCCTCGAGCGCGTCGCGCGACTGGTCGACGTAGGCGAGTTTCACCGTGCTGCCGATGGTCAGCGTGCCCCCGTCGGGTGCCTCGCCGCCGGTGATCATGCGGAACAGGGTCGTCTTGCCGGCGCCGTTCGCGCCGATCACGCCGACGATTCCCGCCGGCGGGAGGGAGAACGAGAGGTCGTCGACGAGCAGCCGGTCCCCGTAGGCCTTGCTGAGGTGGTCGGCGACCACCACCTGGTCGCCGAGACGGTCGCCGGAGGGGATGGTGATCTGCAGGCGCTCGGTGCCGCGGTCGGCGGCCTGTGCCTCGGCGAGCAGCTTGTCGTAGTTCTGCAGGCGGGCCTTTCCCTTCGCCTGGCGGGCCTTGGGGGCCATGCGCACCCAGTCGAGCTCGCGCTCGAGTGCCCGCCAACGGTTCTGGTCGGCCTTCTCCTCCCGTCGGAGACGGTCCTGCTTCTGTTCGAGCCACGAGCTGTAGTTGCCCTCGAAGGGCATGCCGCGACCCCGGTCGAGCTCAAGGATCCAGCGGGCGACGTTGTCGAGGAAATAGCGGTCGTGGGTCACCGCGACGACGGTTCCGTGGTAGTCCTGCAGCGTCCGTTCGAGCCACGCCACCGATTCGGCGTCGAGGTGGTTCGTCGGCTCGTCGAGGAGCAGCAGATCGGGCTTCGCGAGCAGGAGGCGGCAGAGAGCGACCCGTCGGCGCTCGCCACCGGAGAGGTGCTCGATGCGGGCGTCGCCGGGCGGGAGCCGGAGCGCGTCCATGGCAATCTCCACGGTGCGCTGCAGGTCCCAGCCGTCGACGGCGGCGATGCGGGCCTCGAGGTCGGCCTGTTCGGCGCCGATCTTCTCGTAGTCGGCGTCGGGGTCGGACCACTTCGCCATCACGGCGTCGTACCGGGCGAGGAGGTCGCGGATCGGCCCGAGGCCGTCGAGCACGTTCCCCTCGACGTCCTTGTCCGGGTCGAGGTCCGGTTCCTGGGCGAGGTAGCCGACGGTGAACCCGGGGGTGAGTCGGGCCTCCCCGGTGTACCCATCGTCGATCCCGGCCATGATCCGCAGAAGGGTCGACTTCCCCGAGCCGTTGTGGCCGAGGACACCGATCTTCGCCCCCGGGTAGAAGGCGAGGGTGATGTCCTTGAGGACCTCCCGGTCCGGCGGGTGGAAGCGGGAGACCTTCCGCATCGTGAAGATGAACTGTGCGCTCACGAAGGGGCGAGGCTACCCCTTCGGCCGGCACGGTAGAGTCCGACCCCGTGATCAAGGCCGTGCTGTGGGATTTCGGTGGTGTCGTGACGTCCTCGCCCTTCGAGGCGTTCAACGCGTACGAGGCCGAGGCCGGCCTCCCCAAGGACCTCATCCGCACGATCAACGCCACGAACCCCGACACGAACGCCTGGGCGCAGCTCGAACGCAGCACCGTCGACCTCGACACGTTCGCCCGACTCTTCGAGCAGGAGGCGGCGGCGCTCGGCCACACGCTCGACGGCTCACGGATCATCGGACTGCTGCACGGCCGGGTGCGCCCGCAGATGGCCGAGGCGGTGCGACGGGTCGCGGAGCGGCTGCGGTGCGTGTGCCTCACGAACAACTTCGCGGGTGGCGGGCTCATGGCCGACCAGGGGCGCGTCTCGGAGGTCCGGGCGGTGCAGGCGCACTTCCACGCGATCATCGAGAGCTCGAAGGTGGGGTTGCGCAAGCCCGACCGGCGGATCTACGAGCTCGCGTGCGAGACCATGGAGGTCGAACCGGTCGAGGTGGTGTTCCTCGACGACCTCGGGGTGAACCTCAAGCCCGCCGCGCAGATGGGCATGACGACGATCAAGGTCGTCGACCCCGACGACGCACTCGACCGCCTCGAGGCCGTCGTCGGCTTCGCGCTCCGGTGACCGCAGCGGGACGGGGGACGGTGCTGTGAAGCTCGCCACCTGGAACGTGAACTCGCTGAACGCCCGCATGCCCCGGGTGGTGCAGTGGATCGAGGAGATGGAGCCGGACGTCCTCTGCCTGCAGGAGACCAAGCTCGCCGACGACGCCTTCCCGCACCTCGAGTTCCGGGCGCTCGGCTACGACACGGTCCACCACGGGCAGGGCCAGTGGAACGGTGTGGCCATCCTGTCTCGGGTCGGCCTCGACGATCCCGTCGCCGGCTTCGACGACGGCGGCCCGCCGGACCGGGACGCCAGGCTCGTCTGGGCGACCTGCGGCGGGCTGCGGGTCGCCTCGATGTACGTGCCGAACGGTCGGGAGCTCACCGACGACCACTACACGTACAAGCTCGGGTGGCTCGACCGCCTCGCGGTGCTGCTCGAGGGCCGGACGCCGGGGCGCTCGCACGCGCTGTGCGGCGACTTCAACATCGCCCCGGGCGACGACGACGTGTGGGACCTCGCGGCGTTCGTCGACTCGACGCACGTCTCCGCTCCCGAACGCGCCGCGTTCGACCGGCTCGTCGGCCTCGGCTTCCGGGACGTGTTGCGCACCCGGCACCCCGACGCCGGCCTGTACACGTACTGGGACTACCGGGGCGGGGCGTTCCACAAGCGCCAGGGGATGCGGATCGACCACGTGCTCGTGGACGGGGCTGCGGCGGACACCGTGTCGTTCGTGTTCGTCGACCGCAACGCCCGAAAGGGCGACAAGCCGTCCGACCACACGGTGCTCATGGTCGAGGTGGAACCGGCCTGAGCGTGCCCGGTACGGCGGCGAGGGCCTCGAGCAGCGACGGCCCGAGTCGTGCCGCCCGCAACGATCCGACCTCTGCACGTCGGGCGAGGTCGTCGAGGTCGACCGGCGGATCGACGGCGAGCGCCTCGAGGGCGGCGTCGTCGAGCACGGTGCCCGGTTCCACGGCCGCCGCACGGGCGCGGCCGTCGCGCCAGGCGACGAGCGCGACCCGTCGACGGGACGCCTCGGCGTCGGTGTCGGTACCGGGCTCCGGGTCGTTCCCCGTCGCCGATCGGCGCGGCGGGAGCGCCGCGCGCACCGCAGCCGGCGGCGGCGCCGGACGGGCGGTCGCCTGCAAGGTCCGGCAGGTCGCCACGACCGCCTCGAGGTAGGGGCTCCGCCGTCGGGCCTGTGGGCCGTCACCCCGGTCGCGCTCGAGCGCCCAGGTGCAGGCGAGCAGATCGGTCGCCCGACTGAGCGCCACGTAGCAGAGCCGTTGCTCCTCGTCCCGGTCGGCGCCGACGACCCGGAGCGGGGACCGTTCGGCCACGTCGAGACCGGCGACGACGACGCCGTGCCACTCCCGACCCTTGGCGGCGTGGAACGTGGCGACGGTGACGCCGCGCCACGGCGTGGTCGTCGCGCCACCGAGGTCGACACCGGGTCGCTCGGCGGGCGGTAGCGCCCGCCACCAGGCGGCGAACCCTTCTGCGCTCGGTCGTTGTTCGAGGGCCGCGTACTCGGCGAGCGCGGTCTCCACGACCGTGCGACGGGCGGGCGCGAGGGCTCGCACGGCGTCGCCGAGGTCGGCCCAGGTGCCGTCGGTGGGGAGCCCGACGGTCGGATCGTCCCGGTCGTCGTCCGCCGCAGCGACGGGGACGCCGCCGGCCCGCAGTGCCGTCGCGAGCGCGGCGGCCGCGGCGCGCGTGCGGGCGAGGACGGCGAGCGACGTCCAGGGGGTGCCGACATCGTGCCAGCGGCGCAGGGTGCGGAGCACCGCGGCCCCCTCGTCGGCGGCGTCGTCGCAGGCGATTACCGTCGGCACCGGCCCGGCCTCCCGGCCCGGCGCGGGGCGGGGGAGGGAACGCGGTGCGTCACCACCGATGAGCGCGGCGGCGGAGACGCGCACGATCTCGGGCGACGAGCGGTGATTCGTCGGCAGCTCGACCACCTCGAGTGCACCGACGAGCTCGCCGACACGGTCCATGAGGCGCGGGTCGGCGCCGTTCCATCCGTAGATCGCCTGGTTCGGATCGCCGACGACGAAGAGGTCGTCGCCGTCGCCCACCCAGGCGCGCAGCAGGCGGAACTGCAACGGGTTCACGTCCTGGAACTCGTCGACGTGGAGGTGCCGGTGACGCCACCGCTGCGCCGCGGCGAAGGTCGGGTCGTCCTCGAACGCCGTCGCGCAGCGGGCGAGCAGGTCGTCGTAGTCGACGAGGCCCGCCGACCGCTTCGCCGCCTCGACCGCCTCGAACGCCGTCCGCACCGTCCGGGCGGCGACGCCGGGCCGCCGTCCCGCCGCCGAGGCCGCCGCCGCGTAGGCGGCCGGGGTGAGGTCGTTGGCGCGCGCCCAGTCGATCTCGGCGGAGATGCGGCCGAGGCGCGGCCGGTCGTCCCGGTCGACGAGCCGGGCGAGCAGCGTGCGGCGGTCGGTGAGCAGCGTCGGCGCCGGGATGCGCCGGTCGTGCCAGTGGGTGCGCAGCATCGCCCAGGCGACGGCGTGGAACGTGCCGGCGGCGGGCAGGTCCCGCAGCCCGAGCCGGGTGAGGCGGCGGCGCAGTTCGGCGGCGGCGGGTCGGGTGAAGGTGACGCAGAGGGTGTGCATGGGGTCGAGGTCGCCGCGTCCGGCCCGGTGGGCGATGCGCCGGGTGAGCACCCGGGTCTTGCCCGCACCGGCGGCGGCCCGCACGACGACCGCCCGGGAGGGCGTGGTGACGGCATGTCGTTGGGCCTCGTCGAGGCCGACGAGCAGCGGGTCGGGCGTCACCGCGGGGATCCTACGGAGCGGTCGTGGCGGTAGCGTCACCGCCGTGGAACCGGTCCCGTCGCGGCGTTTCGAGGAGCTCGTCGTCCGGGCGCTCGACCTGCTGCCCGACGAGCTGGCCCGTCTCGTCGACAACGTCGCGGTCGTCGTGGAGGACCGTCATCCGGACGACGACGAGCTCCTCGGCCTCTACGAGGGCGTGCCCCTCGTCGAACGCGGTGACTACGGCGGGCTCGCGCTCCCGGATCGGGTCACGATCTACCGGCTGCCGTTGTGCGCGTTCTGCGCGGACGAGGACGAGCTCGTCGACGAGGTTGCGGTCACGGTCCTGCACGAGATCGCCCACCACTTCGGCATCGACGACGACCGTCTCGCCGAGTTGGGCTGGGACTGAGCGAGGCCTGCCTAGGCTGACGGGGTGCCTCCGACGCCCTCCGTGCAACGCGCCGACGTCGTTCTGCTCGACGTCCGCGAGCACTGGTGGTGCATGGTGCTCCCGGTCGGGGTGCTCCTCGTCGCGGTCGGCGCCGGGATGGTCGCCGCCGTGCTCGCCGAGCCGGTGTTCAGCATCGCGGCGGTCGTCGGCATCTTCGCCGCCCTCACCTTCGCCGGGTGGCGGTACGTGCGCTGGGTGGCGGGGCGTCTCGTGCTGACGGGTGACCGCCTCGTCCACCGCCGCGGCCTGGTCGTGCGGCGCCACACCGCAGTGCCGCTCGAACGGATCGACGCCGTCGACGTGCGGCAGGGCCTCTTCGGTCGGCTCGTCGGGGCCGGTGACCTCGTGGTCGATCAGGGCCCGGAGGTCGAACCGTTGGTGCTGCACCGCGTCCGGCGACCCGTCGAGGTCGCCGACACCGTGCTCGACGCGATCGCGGCGCGTCCGTGAGCACGCCCCGGGTTGTCTCCCTCGTCCCCTCGGTGACCGAGTCACTGCTCGCCTGGGGGGTCACCCCCGTGGCGTGCACGCGGTTCTGCGAGCAGCCGACGCTGCGACACGTCGGCGGGACGAAGGACCCCGACCTCGACGCGATCGTCGAGCTCGCCCCGGACCTCGTGGTGCTCTGCGAGGAGGAGAACCTCCTCGAACACCACGACGCTCTCGTCGCGGCGGGTGTGGGTTGCCACACCGTGCGGATCGACGCCGTGACCGACGTACCGGGTCAGCTGGCCGGGATCGCCCTGGCGCTCGGCATCGACGTGGCACCGGTCGACGTCCCCCCGGCGGGGCCCGCTGCGCCGTCGGTGCGGGCGTTCGTGCCGATCTGGCGCCGGCCGTGGATGACGCTGTCGCCGGGGACCTACGGCTCGTCGCTGCTCCGTCACCTCGGGATCGACACGCTCTTCGCCGACGCGACGGTCCGCTACCCGACGACGGATCTCGACGAGGTGGCGGCGCTGCGCCCCGATGTGGTGCTGCTGCCGACGGAGCCGTACCCCTTCACCGACCGGCATCTCGCCGAGTGGCACGAGATCGCCCCGGTCCGCCTCGTCGACGGGCAGGACCTGTTCTGGTGGGGGACGAGGACCCCGGCGGCGGTCGCCCGACTGCGGGACGCCCTCGCCGACCTCGTCGGCGGCGGTCGCTGACCCTCAGCCGTTGATCGGACCCTCGCCGTCGACGAGGGCGCCCGCGCTGCGACCGGACCGGACGGCGAGGATCTGGGCGCAGATCGCGAGTGCCGTCTCGGCGGGCGTCCGACCCCCGAGGTCGAGTCCGACCGGACCGTGGACCCGGGCGACGGCCGCCTCGGCGACGCCGAGCTCGGCGAGACGTTCCGCCCGACGTCGTTGGGTGTGACGCGACCCGAGCGCCCCGACGAAGAACGGCGCTCCGGCGAGCGCGGCGGCGAGCACCTCCGGGCCGACGACGGGGTCGTGCGTGGTGACCACGACGGCGTCGGGCTCGCCGAGTGCACGCACGGCGGCGACCGCGGCGGGTCCGGCTTCGGCGCCGTCGGCGGGAACGGTCTCGAACAGCCACCCCAGCGCCGCGCATGCGTCACGCAGCGCGTCGACGACCTCGCCACCACCGAAGGTCATCACGCGGGTACGGGGGTGGACGACGTCGAGGAACAGGGTTCCCCGGTCGAGCTCGACACGGTGTCGGGTGGCCCGGGCCTCGGCGGCGAGGTCGGCGGCGGCCCGCACCACGTCGGTGTCGAGGGACGGGTCACCGGTAGTGCCGGCGAGGCGGCCGTCCTCGACCACGACGGTCCTCGGGGGCAGGTTCGGGTGGTCGACGACGACGCCGACCACCACCGCCCGGCCGCCGCGCACCGCCTCCCACACCCCGGGGTCGACCGAGGCGACCGGCTCGACGACCAGCCGGGCGCGGCCCCCACACGACAGCCCCGCGCCAGGGGCATCGGGATCGCCGAGGCGGAACCCGACTGCGGTGCCGGCTCCCGCGGCGAGGGTCGTGGCAGCGGCGTCGGCGACGAGCCCGTCGGCCGCGCCGCGCAGCACCGTCCCGGCCCGTCGGCCGTCGGCGGTGAGCAGGGCCGCTTGGTCGTACTGCCCGGCGCCGAACCCGTGGACGTCGACCGCCCGCACCAGCACCGCGTCGGCGCCTTCCCGGCGGACGGCATCGAGGAGGGACAGGAGATCGCGCACGACCGGACGCTAGCTGCGGCCGGCGCGGTCCGGATCTGGCAGGCTCTGCACCCATGACTGGACGACTCGGGGGCAAGGTCGCGCTCATCACCGGTGGCGCGAGCGGGATCGGTCGGGCGTGCGCGCTGCGCTTCGCCGAGGACGGGGCGGCGGTCGCGGTCGCGGATCTCGACACCGCTCGCGCGGCCGAGGTCGCCGAGCGGATCGTCGCCGCGGGCGGTCGGGCCGTGGCGGTCGGCGTCGACGTGGCGGACGAGGCCGCCGTCGAGGCGATGGCGGACGCGACCGTGCACGAACTCGGCGGCATCGACCTGTGCGTCGCAGCCGCCGGCATCTCCCACGCCGGCTACGTGTCCTCCGAGGACGGCGACGCCCGCACCGAGCGCGGTCGCCCACGTGGGGTCGGTCCGATTCTCGACAAGTCCCTCGAGGACTGGCAGCGCGTGCTCGACGTCGACCTGACCGGGGTGTTCCTCACGGACCGTGCCGTCATCCGCCGGATGGTCGCGGTCGGCCGGGGTGGTGCCGTGGTGAACATCGCGTCCGGCGCAGCCCAGGTGGCGATCGCAGGCTCCGTCGAGTACTCGGTTGCGAAGACGGGGGTGTGGATGCTGACGAAGGGGTTCGCGGTCGAGGTCGGCCGGCACGGGATCCGCGTCAACGCCGTCGGACCCGGGGTGATCGAGACCCCGATGACCGCCGAGTTGCGGCGGGCAGGTCGGTTCGTGGAGAAGATCGAGCGGGCGACCCCGCTCGGACGGCTCGGTCGACCCGAGGACATCGCCGCCGCATGCGCCTTCCTGTGCTCCGACGACGCCTCCTTCGTCACGGGCGAGATCCTCTACCCCGACGGCGGGTACCTCGCACCACAGCGACTGTGACCGTTCCGCGCTAGACCGTTCGGATGCAGATCACCGAGGGCAAGGTCGCCGTCGTCACCGGCGCGGGAAGTGGCATCGGTCTGGGCATGGCCCGGGCCTTCGCGGGGGCGGGCATGCGGCTCGTGCTGGCCGACATCGAGTCGGGGGCGCTCGACGCGGCGGTCGCCGAGCTCCGGGTCGCGGGGCACGAGGCGATCGGGGTGCGCACCGACGTGTCCCGGCTGAGCGAGGTCGAGGCGCTCGCCTCGGCGACGATGGACACCTACGGCGCCGTGCACGTGCTGTGCAACAACGCCGGGGTGGGCGTCGCCGCACCGATCGGGCAGACCTCGATCGAGGACTGGGAGTGGACCCTCGCCATCGACCTGTGGGGTCCGATCTACGGCGTGAAGACGTTCCTGCCGCTCATCGAGGCACAGGGCGAGGGCCACCTGAACTCCACGGCGTCGATGGCGGGCCTGCTCGCCGGTCCGACCCTCGGCGCGTACAACGTCGCGAAGCACGGGGTGGTCGCGCTCATGGCGTCGCTCGAGCGCGACCTCCGCGTCTCCCGGTCCCCGATCCGGGCGTCGGTGCTCTGCCCCGGGCCGATCAACACGAAGATCACCTCGAGCGAGCGCAACCGTCCGGCGGACTCCGCGGCCGGGCACGTGCAGACCGCGCAGGGGGACAAGTTCTGGGGCAACCTCTCGGCGCTGCTCAGCCAGGGCATGGATCCCGACGAGGTCGGCACCATGGTCCTCGACGCGATCCTGCAGGAGCGCTTCTGGGTGCTCACGCACCCGAAGATGGCCCGACTGGTGCAGGCGCAGGTCGACGCCATGGTCGGCGACCAGTCCCTCGTGCGGGTCTGACCGTGGCCGGCGCGCTTCCGGCTGAGCCGGTCGGCGTCCGGTTCGACGACGGCGTCGCCGTCGTCACCCTGCAGCGACCGGAGCGGTTGAACGCCTTCGATCCGGTGACGGTGCGCCGTCTCCGGGCGGTGGTCGCAGAGCTCGCGACCGACGCCGAGGTGCGGGCGGTGGTGCTCACCGGGACCGGGCGGGGGTTCTGCGCCGGTCTCGACCTCGCCGACATCGACGTCGACGGCCCGGCCGAGGCGCTCGGTGCCTGGGTCGGGGCGTTCATGCGCGACGAACTGAACCCGCTCGTGCTCGAGCTCTCCGGTCTTCCGAAGCCCGTGGTGACGGCGGTGAACGGTGTGGCTGCGGGGGGAGGGGTCGGGCTCGCGCTCGCCGGCGACCTCGTGGTCGCAGCGCGATCGGCGACGTTCCGCGTGGTCTTCACCCCCGCACTCGGGATCGTGCCCGACACCGGGTCCACCTGGTGGCTGCCCAACCTCGTCGGTCGGGCCCGGGCCCGTGGCCTGTCGCTGCTCGGCGATGCGCTCGACGCTACGACGGCCTGCTCGTGGGGTCTCCTCTGGGAGGTCGTCGACGACGACGCGCTCCTCGACACGGCGATCGCGCTCGCCCGTCGGGCCGCGGCGACGACGCCGGCGGTGTGGCCGCACGTGAAGGCGGCGCTCGACGCGGCGCCCGCCACCGACCTCGCCGCGCAGCTCGCTCTCGAGGCCGACGCGAACGAGGTCCTCACCGGGACCGAGGCGTTCGCCTCCCGCGTACAGGCGTGGAGGACCCGGGGTCGCTGAGTGCGCCGCCGTCACGCAGGCGACGGTGGGTGAGCAACGCGACGCCGCTCAGCAACGAACCGCCGGCCGCGCCGGCGAACGCGACGGGGATGCTCCGCGTGGCGACGGGGAGCCACAGGGCAGGGGCGACGGCCGAGCCCAGGAACCGGAACGCCGACTGCACCGACGCGGCACCCCCGCGGTTGGCGGGGACGGCCTCGACGGTGAGCCGTTGCACCGACACGACGAGCAACGACGCCGCAGCGCCGGTGCCGACCCACAGCGCAGCGAGCGCGGGCAGGCCGTCCGCCCTCCCGGCGACGAGGAGGAGCCCGGCGGCCGTCCCCGCGGCGAGCGGGCCGGTGACCGCGGCGTCGATGCGGTCGGTGACCCGGCCGCCGAGTGGGCCGACGAGCAGCCCGGCGAGCCCGAAGCCGACGAGGACGACACCGGCGACTCCGGGTGACGTGCCGAGGTCGTCGCGCAGCCGCAGCGCCACGAGGAACCCGGTTCCGACCACGCACGAGCCGATCCCGAACCCGCACACGCACAGCGTCGCCATCGGCGCGCCGAGCAGGCTCCGGAACGAGGGTGAGGCCGCCGCGCGTCGTGGTGCACCGTCGGGCGGGGCGAGGGTGAGGAGCCCGGCGATCGCCGCGACGGCCACGAACGCCACCCTCCAGTTCCACCCTGCGGCGATGCCGCCGAGGAACGGTCCGAGCGAGACCCCGGCGGCCTGGAACGCACCGAAGATCCCGACGCGGCGACCGAGGTGCGCGCGCGGCTCGAGCTCGGACAACCCGGCCAGCACGAGCGGGGTGGTGAACGCGTTGACGACCCCCTGGGTGGCCCGCCCGAGCAGGAAGGTGCCGGCCGTCGGGGCGACGGCGCAGCCGAGCGACGCGACGGCGTACGCGACGAACGCCCACCGCACGGTCCGCCGTCGGCCCCAGCGCTCCCCGAGCGTGCCCGAGACGAGCAGCAACGCGGCGTAGGGGAGGAAGTAGACGGTCAGCGACGCTGCGGCAGTTGCGGTGGAGGTCCGGAGTCCGACGGCGAGCTCGGGCAGCATCGGCTGCACGACGCTGCCCCCGAGCGGACCGAGTGCGCCGCCGACGTAGAGCGCCACCGACGTGAGGGCCCGAGGGGGAGCGTTGTCCGTGGGCGCCACGGCGGCACCCTAGAGCGCGCCACCGATCGGCGAGCGCGAACGGCGTGGGTAGCATCATCCGGGTGTCGACAGGATCCGCCCGAGTGGGGGAGATCGAGCTCGCGTACGAGACGCTCGGCGAGCCGTCCGACCCGACGTTGCTGCTGATCATGGGGCTCGGCGCCTCGGCGATCGCCTGGCCGGACGAGATGTGTTGGGCGTTCGTCGGACGCGGCTTCCACGTGGTCCGCTTCGACAACCGCGACTGCGGCCGGTCCACCGTGCTCGCCGACCGGCCGGTGGACCTCGCCACCCTTGCGATGAGCTTCTTCTCCGGCGGCACGGTCGAGGCGCCCTACCGCTTGTCGGACATGGCGTCGGACACCGTCGGACTACTCGACGCCCTCGGGGTCGAACGGGCGCACGTCCTGGGGGCGTCGCTCGGCGGCATGGTCGCGCAGACGCTCGCGATCGACCACCCGACCCGTGTGGCGAGCCTCACCTCGCTCATGTCGACCACCGGGGAGGCCGACGTCCTGCTCCCCGATGCCGACGTGCTGCCGTTGCTGCTCACGCCGCCGCCCGCCGACCGCAACGGCGCGATCGCGGCGGCGGTGCACTGGATCGAGGTGGTGGGGAGCCCGGACCACCTCGACCGGGAGGCCGCCGCCGACCTCGCCGCTCGCGCCTACGACCGGGGTTTCCACCCCGAGGGGACGGTTCGGCAGCTCGCTGCCGTGCTGGCGTCGGGGAGCCGTGCCGACGCACTCGCGCAGCTCCGGCTGCCGACGCTCGTCATCCATGGGACGGAGGATCGGCTCCTCCGCCCGGAGGGGGGTCGACGGACCGCCGAGCTCGTCCCGGGGGCGCGGCTCGTGGAGGTCCCGGGCATGGGCCACGACCTCCCCCCGGCGTTCTGGTCGGTCATCGTGGAGCAGGTGACGGCGCTCGCCGCCTCGACGGCGTGACGGACGGTGTCCGTGCAGACGCTGTGGTCGCCACGTGCCATGCTGCCGGGGCGGTCGCGGGAGCCGCGTCGAGGAGGAACACGATGGGTCCGCTGTCGGGCGTGAAGGTCATCGAGATGCAGGGCATCGGCCCCGGCCCCTTCGCCGGGATGATGCTGTCGGACATGGGTGCCGAGGTGATCCGGGTCGACCGCGCGGGCAACGTGCCGGCGTCGGCCCCGGCCTCCCCGCCGTCCGACGTGCTGGCCCGTGGACGACGTTCCGTGGCGGTCGATCTGAAGAACCCGGCGGGGGTCGAGGCGGTGCTCCGTCTCGTCGAGGGTGCCGACGCGCTCATCGAGGGGTTCCGTCCCGGGGTCATGGAGCGTCTCGGGCTCGGGCCCGACGTGTGTCTCGGCCGGAACCCGCGCCTCGTCTTCGGCCGGATGACGGGGTGGGGCCAGGACGGCCCCTACGCACCGATGGCCGGTCACGACATCAACTACATCGCCCTCGCCGGTGCGCTCGCGCACATCGGCCGGGTCGGCGAGGCCCCGGTGCCGCCCCTGAACCTCGTCGGTGACTTCGGCGGCGGCGGCATGTTGCTGGCGTTCGGTGTGGCGTGCGGGCTCGTCGAGGCCCGGGCGTCCGGGCGGGGTCAGGTCGTCGACGCGGCGATGGTCGACGGCACGGCGACGCTGATGGCGATGTTCGCCGGGATGATGCACTCGGGCGTCTTCACCGACCAGCGCGGCACGAACATGCTTGACACCGGGTCGCACTTCTACGACGTCTACGCGACCTCCGACGGCCGCTATGTGTCGTTCGGCTCGATCGAGCCGCAGTTCTACGCCGAGCTGCTCCGGTTGTCCGGCCTCGGCGAGGAGGCCGACCTCCCGCACCAGCTCGACAAGACCCGCTGGCCGGAGATGAAGGAGCGCCTCACCCGGCTCGTGGCGACGAAGACCCGGGACGAGTGGTGCGCCATCATGGTCGGCTCCGACGTCTGCTTCGCCCCGGTGCTCACCTACGGCGAGGCGGCCCAGCACCCCCACGCCGTGGCCCGGTCGAGCTTCGTGGAGGTGGCCGGGATCACCCAGCCCGCGCCGTCGCCCCGGTTCAGCCGGACCACCCCGGCCATCGCCGGGCCGCCGGCGCACCCGGGACAGCACACCGACGACGTGCTGCGGGACGCCGGGTTCGGCGCGGACGAGATCGCCGCGCTGCGTGCCTCGGGAGCGGTGGCCTGACCGCCTGGACCCACACTGCCCTGCCGCAGGAGATCCGTGTCGGCGCCGGGGTCGCGGAGCGGCTCCGGCCGCTGCTGCGCGACGCCGGGAGTCGCCGGACCCTCGTGCTCACGGGCCCGGGGGCGAACCCGCCCGTCGTGGTGGAGGGACTCGGCCGAACGGTCGTGGAGGTCGTCGAGGCGTCGGTGGTCGGCGTTCCCGTCGAGGCGGTGCGGCGCGGGGTGCAGCTCGTGCGCGACGCCGCGATCGACACGATCGTCTCCATCGGCGGCGGCGCCACGGTCGACGCGGCGAAGGCGATCGCGTTCTTCACCGAGCGCGAGGCCGGAACGCCCGGCACCTCGTTCACCGACCGGCCGGTGCTCGCGCACGTGGCGATCCCCACCACGCTGTCCACCTCGGCGTTCTCGTCGTCGTTCGCCATGACCGACCCGGCGACCAAGCACCGCCAGTCGACCTCGTCGCCGACGCTCGTGCCGCGGTGGGTGGTGCTCGACACCACGCTCCTCGGCGCCACGCCGCGTCGCGTGCTCGGATCGTCCCTCCTCGCGGCGGTCGACGCAGCGCTCGCGGCGGCGGTCGGTGGCCGATCGCCGGAGTCGGAGGTCGTCGGTGTCGCTGCGCTGGCCCGCCTCGTCGCGGTCGCCGACCTGCTCGACGACGACGCGGTACGGGGGACCGCGGTCGCGGCCGCCACGCTCGCCGGCCGTGCTGCCGCGAACGCGGCGCCATCGCTCGCGCACGGGCTCGCCGTGCTGCTCGGTGGCCGTCGACCCCTCGACCACGGCGCAGCGCTGGCCATCCTCCTGCCGGTGGTGGTCGACCTCGCCCGTCCGGCGCTCGGGGCCCGCCTCGACCAGGCGGCGCAGGCGGTCGGCACGGCCGACCTCGTCGGTCGGTTGACCGAGCTGCGTGCCGATCTCGGACTCCCGTCCCGTTTCGACGAGCTGTCGATCAGCCTCGAGGACCTTGAGGCGGTCGTCCGTCATGCCCGTGCGGGTGCGTCGTGGGCGGACTTCCCGGTACCGCTCGAGGAGGGTGCGCTCCTCGAGCGCCTCGAGGCGGCGTGGTGAGCCCGTGGCGCTGAGGGCCGTGCACGAGGCGTTCGCCTGGCTGCTCCTCGTCACGAACCTCGTCGCGGGAGGGTGGGCGCTCGTCGCGCACCGTCGACCGGCGGCTCGGGTCCCGGCGTTGTGGTGGGCGACGACGGTCGCGCAGGTCCTCGTGTTCGTCCAGCTCAGCATCGGCGGCGCGCTCATCGCGGTCGCCGGGCGAACCGTCGAGCAGATGCACGTGCTCTACGGGTTCAGCGCCGGCGTCGCGGTCGCCGTGCTGTACGGCTACCGCGCACAGGTCGGTGACCGGCGCTACCTGCTCTACGGCCTCGGTGGCCTGTTCATCGCCGGGTTGGCGGTGCGGGAGATGTTCCTCACCGGGGCAGGAGCCTGACCCGGTCCGAGTCGTCCGGTCAGAGGGTGGCGTGCGGGTGGCTCTCGGTGAGCCCGGCCGGCGTGACGCGCATGAACTCGGCCTTGTGCCAGAGCTCGGGGATCGTGCGGGCGTCGGTGTAGCTCATCGCGCTGCGGACGCCGCCGAGGAGGGTGCCGATGAGCTTCTCCACCTTGCCGCGGTAGGGCACCGACCCCGACACGCCTTCGGCCGCACGCTGTTCGAAGTACTCCGAGTCGATCTCCTCGCCGGCTCGCTCGGCGCGGGACTGCACCGCCTCGAAGCTCGCCATGCCGCGGATGGTCTTAACGAGGCCGCGTGGCGACTGCTCGATCTCGCCGGGGCTCTCGTCGGTACCGGCGAAGAGCGAGCCGATCATCACCGAGTCCGCGCCGGCGGCGAGGGCCTTGGCGATGTCGCCCGACCGGCGGATCCCCCCGTCCGCGATGACGGGCACATCGAGGCCGGCACAGTCGTTGATCGCGGTGAGCTGGGGGACGCCGACCCCGGCGACGAGTCGGGTGGTGCACACCCCACCGGGACCGACACCGACCTTGACGGCGTCGGCGCCGGCTGCGACGAGGTCCTCGGCACCGCGGCGCGTGGCGACGTTGCCGGCGATGAGGTCGGTGTCCCGGCCGAAGGAGCGCTTCAGCTCGGCGAGCGTGTGGATGGCGTGCTCGGCGTGACCGTGGGCGATGTCGAGCACGATCGCGTCGACGCCGGCGTCGACGAGTGCGCGGGCACGTTCGAGGGTGTCGCCGCCGGTGCCGACCGCGGCGCCGACGAGGAGGCCCTGGTCCTTCACGTGCTGCACCATGGCCGCTTGGGCGGTGACCGGCAGGAACCGGTGGATGATGCCGATGCCGCCGGCGCGGGCGACCGCGACCGCCATGGCCTCCTCGCACACCGTGTCCATGTTGGCGGCGACGACGGGGATGTCGATGGTGACGTTGCGGCTCAGCCGGGTCTGCAGCGAGACGTCCTGCCGGGACCGTACGTTGCTCCGGCGGGGGACGAGCAGGACGTCGTCGAACGCGAGGCCGGTGCGGAGGTTGTCGAGCGCCACGGTCGGCTCCAGGGGGACGGCGCGGGCCCGAGGCGCCGCGGTAGGGGTCGGAACCGCCGGGGGTCCGGGAGTTCCGGCCGAGCGTACCGCGGCGCCGGGTCCCGGTCCGTTGTGCGACTGCTGTGGTCCGAGCTCCGGGCGCCGCCCGGGATCAGCCGGCGAGACGCTTCTCGAGCTCGACGAGCTGGTCCCGCAGATCGGCCGGCAGGCGCTCGCCGATCTGGGCGAAGTGCTCCTCGTACAGCGGGAGCTCCTGCCGCCAGGCCTCCTCGTCGACCCGGAGCAGCTCGGCGATCGTCGCCCCGTCGAGGTCGAGGCCCGACGTGTCGAGCGCGCCCGGTGCGGGCACCCGGCCGATCGCGGTCTCGACGGCGTCGGCCCGGCCGTCGAGCCGGTCCATGATCCACTTCACGACCCGGCTGTTCTCGCCGTAACCCGGCCACAGGAACGAGCCGTCGGCCCCCTTGCGGAACCAGTTGACCCAGTAGAGACGGGGGAGCTGCGCAGCATCCGACCGATTGCCGAGGGACAGCCAGTGGGCGAAGTAGTCACCCATGTTGTACCCGCAGAACGGCAGCATCGCGAACGGGTCGAACCGGACGTCGCCCACGGCCCCGGCCGCGGCGGCGGTCTTCTCCGAGCTCATGATCGAGCCGAGGAACACGCCGTGCGCCCAGTCGCGCGCCTCGGTCACGAGCGGCACGTTGGTCGCCCGGCGGCCACCGAAGAGGATCGCCGAGATCGGCACCCCGGCGGGGTCCTCCCACTCGGGAGCGCACGCCGGGTTCTGCGACGCAGCGACCGTGAAGCGGGCGTTGGGGTGGGCGGCGGGCGTGCCGGACGCCGGCGTCCAGTCCTCGCCCCGCCAGTCACGGAGGTGACCGGGCGTCCCGCCGTCCATGCCCTCCCACCAGATGTCGCCGTCGTCGGTGCGGGCGACGTTGGTGAACAGGGTGTCCCGGGCGATCGTGCGCATGGCGTTCGGGTTCGTCGCCGTCGACGTCCCCGGCGCGACGCCGAAGAAGCCCGCTTCCGGGTTGATCGCGTAAAGGCGGCCGTCCTCGCCGAACTTCATCCAGGCGATGTCGTCGCCGACGGTCTCGACCTTCCAGCCGGGCAACGTCGGGATCATCATCGCCATGTTCGTCTTGCCGCACGCCGAGGGGAACGCCGCGGCGACGTAGCGCTTCTCGCCGTTCGGCGGGGTCACCCCGAGGATCAGCATGTGTTCGGCGAGCCAGCCGCCGTCGCGCGCCATCGTCGAGGCGATCCGCAGCGCGAAGCACTTCTTGCCGAGGAGGGCGTTGCCGCCGTAGCCCGAGCCGTACGACCAGATCTCCCGGGACTCCGGGAAGTGGACGATGTACTTGTTGTCGGGGTTGCAGGGCCATGCGCTGTCCTGGGCGCCGTCGAGCAGCGGCGCGCCGAGGGAGTGCACGCAGGGGACGAACTCGCCGTCCGCACCGAGCACGTCGAGCGCTCCCTGCCCCATGCGGGTCATTATCCGCATGCTCACCGCCACGTACGGCGAGTCGGTGAGCTGCACGCCGATGTGGGCGATCGGGGAGCCGAGCGGGCCCATCGAGAACGGCACCACGTACATGGTGCGGCCCTTCATCGCGCCCGTGTACAGCACAGTGAGCTCCGCCCGCATCTCGGCGGGGGCACGCCAGTTGTTGGTGGGCCCGGCGTCGACCTCACGCTCCGAGCAGATGAACGTGCGGTCCTCGACCCGGGCCACGTCACCGGGGTCGGAGAGCGCGAGGTAGCTGCCGGGGCGCTTCGCCTCGTCGAGCGGTTCGAGGGTGCCGGCGTCGACGAGCTGGCGGATCAGCCGCCGGTTCTCGTCCTCGGCGCCGTCGCACCACTCCACGGCTGCGGGCTGGAGGATCCCCGCCCAGTCGCGCACCCAGTCGAGGAGACGCTGGTTCTTCGTGGCAGCGGGCATGGCAACCTCGGTTCGTTCGACGCCGTTGTCGTAATCCTCGAACCCCTCGGGGGAGGGAACGGAGGATGACCTCGAAGCGTAGCAGCGCCCGTGGCGCTGAACCGGGCCGTCCGGCCGCAGGGCCTCAGGCCTCGGCGCCGAACCCGGGGGTGGCCATGTCGACCTCGGACCCGAGACGGAGCGCCGTGGCGCGCCCGTCGCCGTCGAGGTCGAACACGACGCGCTGGCCGGGCCGCACCATGCGGAAGATCGACCCGTCGAGCGCGTCGGCGGCGAGTTCGACCTCTGCGAGGTCGGTGTCCCGGAGGACGCTCCCGGTGCGGGTCCCCGGGTCGTAGGACTTGATCACGCCTTGCACGCCCCGCAGGCTACCCCTCCCGGGGGGACCCCCGGGTAATCTCGGGCCGTCATGGCGCAGGTGCGGCCCGCCGAGCCTTCCCCGGCCCCCGGTGGCGGCGGCCCGATCACCGTGGCGGAGCTCGACGCGCTGGGCGTCGAGAGGCTGCGTTCCCCGGGGGCCCGGCGCGTCGAGGCGATGGGGGAGCTCGGACTGCACTCGGTGTGGGACCTGCTGACGCACTATCCGCGCCGCTACATCGACCGGAGCCGCCAGGCGGTCGTCCGCGACCTGCGGGTCGGCGAGGAAGCGATGGTGCTCGTCCGGATCGGCGCGGCGTCGACCCGCCGGTCGGGTCGTCGGGCGATCACCACGGTCCACACCGTCGACGGTGAGGGCGACCGGTTGCGGCTGACGTTCTTCAACCAGCCGTGGCGGGAGCGGCAGCTCACCGCGGGTACCGAGGCGGTCGTCTTCGGGCGCCTCGAACGGTTCCGTGACGTCGCCGGGATGACGGCACCGATCGTCGACCTCGTCGGCGACCGGACCGGCCGGATCGTGCCCGTGTACCCGCAGTCGGAGCGGGTCGGGCTCTCGACCTGGGACATCGGTCGGGCGGTCGAGGAGGTGTTGCGCCGCGCCGCGCCACGAGGCTTCGCCGATCCCCTCGACGAGACGGCACGTCGACGGCTCGGCATGGTCGACAGGGGCGCGGCGCTCGTGGGCATCCACACCCCGGCCGCACCCGACGAGGCCGCGGCAGCGCGTCGCCGACTCACCTTCGACGAACTGCTCCGCATGCAGGTCGCGCTCCTGGCGAGGAAGCGACGCCTCGAGGCCTCCGCGATCGGTCGGGTGCAACGGCTCGACGGGCCGCTCGTGCGGCGGCTCCTCGACGGGCTGCCGTTCCCCTTGACGGGCGCCCAGCGGCGGGTCCTCGGCGAGATCGACGCCGATCTCGCCCGACCGGTGCCGATGCACCGGCTGCTGCAGGGCGACGTCGGGGCGGGCAAGACCGTCGTGGCGGTGGCGGCGATGCTCGGCGCGGTCGACTCGGGGAACCAGGCGCTCCTCATGGTGCCGACCGAGGTGCTCGCCGAACAGCACGCGGCCGCCGTGCGCGGCATGGTCGAGGGGCTCACCGTCGAGGACCACTCGACACTCACCGGGACGAGACCGCTGCGCGTCGATCTGCTCACGAACCGCACGCCCGCCGGGGAGCGGCGTCGCATCCTCGCCGGACTCCGGACGGGCGACGTCGAGGTCGTCGTCGGCACGCACGCCCTCATCGGCGATGCCGTGACCGTCGCCCGCCCGGGCGTGGTGGTCATCGACGAACAGCACCGGTTCGGGGTGGAGCAGCGGGCCGCCCTGCTGCGCCGGTCGGCCGACGACGCCGTCCCCGACGTCCTCGTGATGACCGCGACACCGATCCCCCGCACGGCGGCGATGACGGTCTACGGCGACCTCGACGTGTCGGTGCTGAACGAGCTCCCGCCGGGGCGCACCCCGATCACGACGACGTGGGCCCGCACGCCCGAGGAGGTCGCGTCCGCCTGGGCGACGGTGCGCGCGGCGGTCACCGCCGGCCGGCAGGCCTACGTGGTGACCCCGCTCGTGGAGGACTCCGAGAAGTCCGAGGTCGCCTCGGCCGAGCGGACGCGCGCCGAGCTCGCCGACGACGAGCTCCTCGGCCTGCGCGTCGGTCTGCTGCACGGTCGGGTGCCCGCTGCGGAGCGGCTGACGGTCATGGACGACTTCCGGCTCGGTCGGATCGACGTGCTCGTGGCGACGACGGTGATCGAGGTCGGGGTCGACGTGCCGAACGCCACGGTCGTGGTCATCCTCGACGCCGACCGGTTCGGGATCGCCCAGCTCCACCAGCTCCGTGGCCGCGTCGGCCGGGGGGTGCACGCCTCGACCTGCATCCTCGTCGCCGCGGACGACGACAACCCCACCGCCGCCGCCCGTCTCGGGGCGCTCGTCCGCACGACCGATGGATTCGAGCTCGCCGAGGTCGACCTCGACCTGCGCGGTGAGGGCACGGTGATGGGGGAGCGTCAGAAGGGTCGGAGCGACCTGAAGCTCGCGTCGCTGCGACGCGACCGCGCCCTCGTCGAGCTCGCCCGTGAGGTCGCCGGCGAGCTCGTTGGACCCTCGGGCGAGCTCGCAGCGATCCCGCTCCTCGCCGAGGAGGTAGCGGTCGTCCTCGGCGAGGAGGCCGTCGACTTCCTCGCAAAGTCCTGATCGCCGTCTACCGTCGGCCCGTGCGCGTCATCGCCGGATCCGCCCGCGGTCGTCCGCTCGTCGCGCCGACGGGCGCAACGACCCGCCCGACCCTCGACCGGGTCCGCGAAGCGGTCTTCAACGCCCTCGCCAGTCTGGACGTGCTCGAGGGGGCGACCGTGCTCGACCTGTTCGCCGGCAGCGGTGCGCTCGGGATCGAGGCGCTGTCCCGCGGGGCGGCCGCTGCGACCTTCTGCGACGTCGACCCGGCCGCACGTCGGGCGGTGCAGGCGAACCTCACGGCCACCGGGCTCGGTGACCGGGCGGTCGTGCTCGGCACCGATGCGCTCCTCCACGCCGCCGCGGCCGAGGCGGTCGATCTCGCGTTCTGTGACCCGCCGCACCGGTTCGACCGGTGGGAGGAGCTCTTCGGTGTGCTCCGCGCCGGCCTCGTCGTGGTCGAGTCCGACCGTGCGGTGGAGCCGCCCGAGCCGTGGGAGGTCGTCCGGTCGAAGCGCTACGGCGGTACCGTGGTGTCCTTCGTCCGGCAACGGTGACCGGACGCCAGGATGAACGGACCGAGGGCAGGGTGGCGACCGCACTGGTACCCGGAAGTTTCAACCCCGTGCACCTCGGCCACGTCCGCATCGTCGAGACGGTCGCGGCGACGGTCGAGCGGGTCGTGGTCGCGGCGGTCGGCAACCCGAACAAGCCGTCGGAGCTCTTCGACCTCGACCGCCGGGCGCAACTGCTCGGCGAGTCCCTCGCCCACCTCGGCAACGTGGAGGTGGTGATCGGCGGGCCGGGTCTCGTCGTCGACCTCGCACGTCGTGTCGGCGCGACCGTGCTCGTGAAGGGGATCCGTGGGGTCGCCGATCTCGAGAGCGAGTCGCAGATGGCGCACATGAATCTCGCCATGGCGGGCATCCCCACCGTGTTCGTCCCGACGTCGCAGGAGTTCGCCCACCTCTCCTCGACGCTCATCCGTGAGATCTGGCGTCTCGGCGGTAACGTGTCGGCGATGGTCCCGGCGCCGGTTCTCCGGGCGCTGGCCGAGATGCAGGAGCCCCCCCGCTCGTGACCGACATCGACGAAGCAGGCCCCGAGGACGACCTCCCCGACATCACCGAGCCGCCGCTCACCGCGACGGAGGAGGCGATCCGTCGGGTGGTCGAGCTGGTCGAGAACGCCCGGCCGGTGCCGCTGTCCACCTCGGCGATGATCAACCGTGACGAGATCCTCGCCCTCCTCGACGAGGCGCTCGAGGCCTTCCCCCGGGAGATGCGCGAGTCCAGGTGGTTGCTGAAGGAGCGGGCGGACTTCCTCGCCAAGGCCCGCAGCGAGGCCGAGGATCTCATCGTTCGGGCACGCGCTCGTGTCGAACAGATGGTGCAGCGGAGCGAGGTCGTGCGTGAGGCCGACCGGCGCGCCCGACAGCTCCTCGACGCGGCGGAGGCGGAGTCCCGGCGGTTGTTGCTCGAGACCGACGACTTCTGCGACCGCAAGCTCGGCAGCTTCGAGATCCTGCTCGAGCGCACGGCGAAGCTCGTCCAGCAGGGCCGGGAGAAGCTGCAGATCGCGTCGGAGCAGCTCCATGCCGACGACGCCGAGGAAGCAGCGGCCGAGGCCTCCGACGGCGGCGCGTTCTTCGACCAGGACCGTTCCTGATCGAGCGCCCGTGGCTCCGCTGACCGATCGCCCGTTCGGGGAGCCGGCCGTCGTGGTCGGCGTCACCCGGATCCTCGGTCGCAGTGGCGCCCGCATGGAGGTGCTCCGCCCCGTCGATCTCGGCGGACTGACGGTGGGTGGGTGCACCGTCCCGGCGTCGCGGCCGGTCGACGTCGACCTCGACCTCGAGTGCGACGGCGCCGCGATCGTCGCGACGGGGACGGTCCGGGCGGTCGCCGACGGCGAGTGTCGTCGTTGTCTCGACCTTTTCCCGGTCTCCGTCGACCTGCGGGTCCGCGAGGTCTTCGAACGTCGTCCGACGGAGGGCGAGACCTATCCGATCGTGGGCGAGACGATCGATCTCGCCCCGGTGCTGCGCGACGCGGTGCTGCTCGCCCTCCCGTTGGCTCCGCTGTGCCGACCCGACTGTCCGGGGCCGGCGCCGGAGCGGTTCCCGACCGGCGGCCCGACCGCGCCGGAGAACGGGGAGGAGCCGGAGCCGGTGGTGGCGCCGGACCCGCGATGGGCGGCGCTGTCAGAGCTCCGGCTCGACGACTGACCCGCCGGGTCGCTCCACCTCCGCGGAGCCGCTACGCTTGCGCCCTCGTGTCCGGCGTACCGGGCACAGCCGCCCACCCGAGGGACAGATCGCGATGCCGGTTCCGAAGAAGAAGACCTCCAAGGCGAAGACCCGCAGCCGCCGGGCTGCCGCGTGGACGCTCGACGTCCCGCCCCGTAGCACGTGCCCCCGGTGCGGCTCGGCGAAGCTGCCCCACGTCGTGTGCCGGTCGTGCGGATGGTACGGCGGTCGTCAGGCGATCGAGGTCGGCTGAGGCCCTCGACGGCGTGAGGACCGGCGCCGCCGTGTCGTTCGTCGAACAGTTCCCCCAACTCGCCGATGCGGTCGAACGCAGCGGCGTCCTCCCGGTCGCCCTCGATGCGATGGGCGGTGATCACGCGCCCGCCGAGGTCGTCGCCGGGGCGCGGCTCGCGTTCGAGGAGCGCGGGATCCCCGTCGTGTTGTTCGGCCGACCCGACGAGCTCGGCGACGTCGGGCCGCTGCCGGTCGTGGCGGCGTCCGAGGTGATCGCCATGGACGCCGATCCCGGTGCGAGCGTCCGTCGCATGAAGGACTCCTCCCTCGTGCGCGCCGCGGAGGCGGTCCGGGACGGCCGGGCGTCTGCGATGGTCAGCGCCGGCAACACGGGCGCGGCGATGGCGGCGTCCCTCCTGCGGATGGGCCGCATCCCCGGCATCAACCGCCCGGCGATCGCGATCCCGATCCACTCGCCCGGCGGGACGCCGACCGTCCTCCTCGACGCGGGCGCCAACGCCGAGTGTCAGCCGGAGTGGCTGGTCCAGTTCGCCATGATGGGTGCCGTCTACGCCCGACTCTGCTACGGCGTCGAACGACCCCGGGTCGGCCTCATGTCCATCGGTGAGGAGGACGTGAAGGGCGACCCGCTCGTCAAGGCGACCCACGCTCTGCTCGTGGCCGATCCGTCCTGGGCGACCGCGGCCGGTGCGACCTTCGTCGGCAACATCGAGGGCCGAGATCTCATGACGCTCGACGTCGATGTCGCCGTCACCGACGGGTTCACCGGCAACGTGATCCTGAAGGCCATGGAGGGGATGCTGACGGGGATCATGCGCACGCTCGAGCTCGGCGCACCGGACGAGGCGGTCGCCTCGGTGCTGCCCACGCTCACCGCGCTCGCCCCCGAGCACACCGGCGGCGGCATGCTCCTCGGTGTGCGGGGCGTCTCGATCATCAGCCACGGTTCCTCCCACGCCCCGGCAATCGTGAACGCCCTGCTCCGGGCCACGGAGATGGTCCGCAACGGAGCCGTCGACGCCCTGCGTGCCGTCGCCGCGGCGACGGTCGCCGTCGGCGACGTCGACGGCGGCTAGCGTTCCGGCCGGATCCCGTCCCGCAACCGACGTTCAGGAGCACCCGTGCCCGCGGAGACCCATATCGAGCAAGGACCGATCTCGCGTGACGAGGTCCTGACGCTCGTGCGCGACCGTCTCGCCGACATCCTCGAGATCGACGCCGCCGGGATCAAGGAGGGCGACTCCTTCAAGGACGATCTCGACGCCGACTCGCTCGCACTCATCGAGCTGGTCGAGGCGATCGAGGAGGAACTCGGCGAACGCTCCGTCGGCTTCCGCATCGAGGACGACGACCTCGAGGACCTGAAGACGGTCCGCGATGCCGTCGACTACGTTGTCGGCCGCGTCGGCTGATCCCGCGACCGTCGGTGGCGACCTCGGCGGCCTCGCCCGTCGGATCGGCCACGAGTTCCGCGACCCCGACCTGCTCGTCGAGGCGGTCCGCCACCGGTCGTGGTGCGCCGAACACGGGGGCGCCGCATCCAACGAACGCCTCGAGTTCCTCGGTGACGCGGTGCTGGGGCTGGCGGTCACGGACCATGCGTTCGCCGCGCGCCCCGCTCGCTCCGAGGGGGCACTCGCCAAGATCCGGGCATCCGTCGTGAACACGGCCACCCTCGCCGTCGTTGCCGAGGAGCTCGGCATCGGCGATCACCTGTTGCTCGGACGGGGCGAGGAGACGACGGGCGGTCGCCGGAAGGCGTCGATCCTCGCCGACACCTTCGAGGCACTGCTCGGCGCTGTGTACCTCGACGCCGGCTGGGAGACCGCCCGTCGGGTCGTCGTGGACCTGCTCGAGGACCGGATCGCCGAAGCGGCGAGCGCGCCGGGTGTCGCCGACCACAAGACGCGGTTGCAGGAGCTCGCCGCGCGTCGGTTCGGCGCGACCGTGGACTACGAGGTCGTCGACGAGGGTCCTGATCACGAGAAGACCTTCCGGGCGGTGGTCCGTGTCGGCGAGGAGATCGTCGGCGCCGGAATCGGCCGGACCAAGAAGCAGGCGCAACAGGCTGCGGCCCGCGAGGCGTGGCATCGTCTCGTGGATCGGGAAGGGGACCACGATGCTTGAGCTGCCCGAACTCGAACTGCTGCGCCGCGAGCTCGACCGCGAGGTCGCCGGACGGAAGATCAAGTCGATCGCGGTGGGGGAGAAGAGCGCGCTCGGATCCGGCACCGGACCCGCCGCCATGGCGTCACTCGAGGGGGCGAAGGCCACCTCGGTGGTGCGTCGTCCGGGCGTGCTCGCGATCGGTACCGACGCCGGCCGGAGGCTCGTCCTCGAGCTGCGGGGCCCCGCACCGTTCCGCCGGACCAAGGGCGATGAGCCGACCGCGTTCACGGTGACCTTCACCCAGGGGGCGCCGTTGCGGGTGCTGAAGGGCACGGTGCGGGCGACGGTCGTTCCCGAGGAGTCCTTCGACGCGACCCACCCCGGGCCGGGCGGCATCGACCTCGCCGAGGGTGCGGTGTCCTGGATGGTCTTCGCCCGTGCGCTCGTCGGGCGCGGCGGGTCGCTCCGTTCCCTCCTGCTCGACGACACGGTGATCGCCGGTCTCGGGCCCGTGTACGTCGACGAGATCCTCTGGCACGCCGGCCTGCGCCCCGACCGGAACGTCGACCAGTTCGGCACCCAGGAGCTCCGGCGCCTGTCGCGGGCGGTGTCGGAGGTGCTCCACGAGGCCATGAAGGCCGGCGGCACGACGACCGATGCCTACGGGTTCACCGACCTCGGCGGGAAGCCCGGTGGCTACACCGACCAGCTCGAGGTCGTGGGCCGGGTCGGCAAGCCGTGTCGACGTTGCCGCCGTGGCACGGTCGCCGTCGCGAAGATCGACGGGAAGCCAGCGACGATCTGCCCGGAGTGCCAGGTCTGATCGGCGACCGGTCCCGGTGCGGTCTCCCCGGCGCCGTCAGTAGCTGACGAGGGCGACGTCGACCTCGGCGAGGTGGTGGGTCTCGTTGAGGCTGCCGAGTGCTCGCACGGTCGACCGGGCCCGAACCCGCTGCACCGACGCGTGCGCGGGCCGGAAGAACATCGCGGTGTCGAGCCCGAGGATCTCGCCGAGGTACGCGTTGATCACCCCGCCGTGGCAGGCGATGACGACGCGCCGCCCGGCGTGGAGTGAGGCGATCCCCTCGATCGCGTTGACCGTGCGGTGGCGGAACTCGTCGTAGCGCTCGGTGCCCGGGTACACGTCCCATGTGCGGTGGCGGAGCCACCGTTCGCGAGCACCGCGGAGGGTCAGCTCGCCAAGGACCTCCATCGGGGTCCGGTCCTGGGGGAGGTCGCGGAACGTCTCGATCTCCCGGAGTTCCTCCACGACCCGCACGTCGAGACCGTGGTGCGCGGCGATCGCACGTCCGGTGTCGTGCGCCCGGGCGAGATTCGAGCTGTACACGGCGTCGATCCGCTCGCCGGCGAGCGCGTGACCGACCGTGTCGGCCTGCCGTCGGCCGAGCGCCGACAGCGGCGGGTCCACCCAGTCGGCGATCCGCGCACCCGTCGGGTCGGGCACGTCCTGCTGGCCGTGCCGGACGAGGATCAGCTCCGTCACGTCGTCGTGCCGGGTGAGGAACGCCCGGTCGAGCGGGGACAGGGGCGGGGCAGGGACGGCGTCGTCCGAGGCGTGTGCGGACATGGTCCCCCCAGCATGCACGACGCTGCGCGGCTGGGTCGCACCGGCGGGGTCGGCGGGTGGGATAGCTTCGCCCCCGGAATCCGCCCATGCACCTGAAGACGCTGACCATCCGGGGCTTCAAGTCCTTCGCCGACAAGGCCGTGCTCGACCTCGAGCCGGGGATCACCGTCGTCGTCGGTCCGAACGGGTCGGGCAAGTCCAACGTGGTCGACGCGATCGCGTGGGTGCTGGGCGCGCAGGCCCCCTCCACGGTGCGGTCCCAGCGCATGGACGACGTGATCTTCGCCGGAACGGCGGCCCGTCCGGCGCTCGGTCGGGCGGAGGTGTCCCTCACGATCGACAACAGCGACGGCACCCTGCCGGTGGAGTTCACCGAGGTGACCGTCACCCGGACGTTGTTCCGGTCGGGTGACTCGGAGTACGCCATCAACGGCGTGCCGTGTCGGCTCCTCGACGTCCAGGAACTGCTCTCCGACGTCGGGGTCGGCCGCAACCAGCACGTCATCGTCTCCCAGGGCCAGATCGACGCGATCCTCAACGCCCGGCCCGAGGAGCGTCGGGCGATCATCGAGGAGGCGGCCGGCATCCTCAAGTACCGGCGCCGCCGGGAACGCGCGGAACGACGACTCGCCTCGACCGAGGCCGACCTGCAGCGGGTCGCCGACCTGCTGCGGGAGATCCGACGCCAGCTCCGGCCCCTCGAACAGCAGGCCGAGGCCGCCCGCCGGCACGGCGCGCTCGCCGAGGAGCTCGCCACCTTGCAGCGGGCCGCGGCCGGCCAGGAGCTCGGCGGTCTCCGGAGCCGGCTCGACGCGGTCCTGCAGCGGCAGGTCGACCTCGGCCGCCGCCGGGACGACATCACGACCGAGCTCGCCGGCCTCGACGCGGCGGTCGTCGTGGCGGAGGGGGAGCTGCGGGCGCACGGCATAAGGCCCGTGGGCGATCTGATCGCCCGATTCGAGACCGCCCGGGAGCGCGCTCGCGGTCTCGCTGCGCTCGCCGGGGAGCGTCGACGTGGTCTCGAACGCGTCCTCGCCGAGCAGTCCGGCACCGAGGCGATCACCGACCTTGAGGAACAGGAACGACGGGCGCTCGCCGATCTCGCGGAGCTCGAGGACGACCTCGGTCGCCTCGTCCCGGAGCGGGATGCCGCGGCGGCGACGGAGGCGGCGCTCGCCGAGGATCGGGCGCGCTTCGCCCGGCCCGAGGGTGACGGGCCGGACCCGCTCGTCGCGCAGGCCGTGGAGGTGCGCCGCGAGCTCACGGGGCTCCGGGCCGCCCTCGAGCGGACGACCGGCGAGCTCGGTCGGCTCGAGGACCGCCGTGGCGGCCTGGTCCGCCGTCGGGACGCCGCGCAGGACGAGGTGCGACGTCACGACGCCACCCTCGCCGGCGCCGATGCCGAGGAGATCGCTCGCCGCGACGAGCTCGGGCGAGCCGATGCCGCGCTCGCTGCAGTGGGGACCGAGGCGGACCTCGCCGCGGAGGCGCTGCGGGACGCGGAGGCGACCGATCGCGCCGCTCGCGCCCGGGCCGACGCCCTCGGCCAGGCGCTCCACGCCGCGCGCTCCCGGGCCGGCGCCGCCCGACTCGACGATCTCGACGGCGTCCTCGGGACCGTCCTCGACGCCGTCGAGGTGGACCCGGGCTGGGAGGCGGCGTTCGAGGCTGCCGTCGGTGAGGCCGTCGGCGCGATCGTGGTCCGCACCACCGACGTGGCACGACGGGGACTCGAACGTCTCGTCGCCGAGGGCGGTGCAGTGCTCGCGCCGTCCGGGGCCGACCGTGCGACGGAGCTCGACGCCGCGGTGTCGGACCTCTCGGTGCGCCGCCGCGTGCGTGCCCGCACTGCCGACGTCGAGGTCGTACTCGACCGCCTCCTCGCCGGGGCGGTCCGGGTCGACGGAGGCTGGCGCGAGGCGCTCGAGCTGGCTTCCGACCGTCCGGACCTCGTCGTCGTCACCGACGCGGGAGACCGCTTCGGCCCGACCGGCTGGCGCGTCGGTACCCGGGTCGCCGGGGTCACGGCAGCGCTCGTGGACGACGCCGAACGGGACGCCGTGGACGCCGGGACCCATGTCGAACCGGCACGTGCCCGCCTCGCTGCATCTCGCGCCGCGCTCGAGGCCGCCCGGGAGTCCCAGCGCGCCGCCGCTCGCGCCGGCGACGACCACGCGACCGCCGTTCGTGTCGCCCGGGACGCCCTCGAGCGCGCCGCCCGGTCACTCGGCGACCTCGCCGGGGAGCTCGATCAGGTCGCCACCCAGGCGCAGGCCCTCCAGGAACGGCTCGACCGGGACGCCCGGCGCATCGCCGACCTCGACGCCCGTCTTCCGGCGCTGACCGCAGCGGAGGCCGACGAGGCCGCCCGGGCCCGAGCCCGAGCCGAGACCCAGGCCGACCTCGATACCCGCTGGACGGAGGCGGGCCGCCGCCGGCGCGAGCTCGAGGTGGAGGTCGCCGCCCGGACGCAGCGTCGTGCCGCGCTCGCCGACCGGGCGGAGGACCTGCGACGCCGGGCCGAGGCGGCACGGGTCGCCTCCCTCGGACGCGACGCCGAGCGGGTGCGGGCGCGACGTTCCACGGCGGTGCTCGAAACGCTCGAGACGCGTCTCGGTGGCGTCGGGGCGTCCATCGGCGTCCAACTCGAGGCGCTCGGCGCGGAGCGTCGGCGACAGTCCGAGGCGAGTCGTCAGATCGGCGGTCGCCTCGACGATCTCCGGCGGCGGCGCGCCGATGCGGAACGAACGCTCGCGGGTACGAACGAGCTCGCATCGCGGGCCGAGATCGAGCGGGCGGAGCTCGACGTGCGGCTCGAGGCGCTGTGCGACCGGATCCGCCGGGAACTCGACTGCGAGCCGGACGCGACCCTCGACGCGCCAGCCCCCGAACTTCCCGAGGGCGTCACCGCGGCGGGACGCGCCCGCGAACTCGAGCGGGACCTGCGGCTGCTCGGTCCAGTGAACCCGCTCGCGGTCGAGGAGCACGCCGCCCTGTCGGAGCGCCACACCGTGATCGAGACGCAGCTCGAGGACGTCCGGTCGTCGCGCCGCGAGTTGCAGAAGGTGGTGCGGGCCATCGACGAGGAGATCACCCGCACGTTCGCGGCTGCGTTCGCGGACGTGTCGGGTCACTTCGAGTCGCTGTTCGCCACGTTGTTCCCCGGCGGCAGCGGCACGCTGCGGCTCACCGATCCCGACGACCTGCTGCGCACCGGTGTTGACGTCGAGGCGAAGCCGTCCGGGAAGAACGTGCGGAAGCTCTCGCTTCTCTCCGGCGGCGAGCGGTCCCTGACGGCGCTCGGTCTGCTGTTAGCGATCTTCCGCAGCCGGCCGTCGCCGTTCTACGTGATGGACGAGGTCGAGGCCGCGCTCGACGACATCAACCTTCGGCGGTTCCTCGATCTCGTCGAGGAGTTCCGCGCCGAGGCCCAGCTGATCATCGTCAGCCACCAGAAGCGGACGATGGAGGTGGCCGACTGCCTCTACGGCGTGACCATGCGGACCGGCGAGAGCTCGCGGGTCGTGTCGGAACGCTTGCGCTCCGCCTGAGCCGGGCCCGCTCCGACCGCGACGCGCGTCAGGCCAGACTGGTCCTCGCATGCGCCTGCTGGTCGTCGACGACGAAGTCTCCCTCGCCGAGGCGGTCGCGCGCGGTCTGCGGCGCGAGGGCTATGCGGTCGACGTGTGCCATGACGGCGCGGCCGCGATCGCACAGCTCGACGAGGTCGCCTACGACCTGGTGTGCCTCGACCGGACGATGCCCGGCATGGACGGCATCGAGGTCTGTCGACACATCCGGCGTGCCGGCTCGACGGGTCCACGGGTGCTCCTGCTCACGGCCCGGGACACGGTGGAGGACCGGGTCGACGGGCTCGACGCCGGTGCTGACGACTACCTCGTCAAGCCGTTCGCGTTCGCGGAGCTCGGCGCACGGGTTCGGAACCTGCTGCGTCGAGACCGGCCCCAGCACGCCGCGGTGCTCGCGGTCGGCGACGTGCGGGCCGACGAGGCCCGGCGAACGGCGTTCCGAGGCGAGCGTGCGCTCGAGCTCACGACGAAGGAGTTCGCCCTCCTCCGGTACTTCCTCCTGCACCCCGGTGAGGTGCTCTCCCAGGAGCGGCTCCTCGACCACGTCTGGGACCACGCGGCCGATCCGTTCACGAACACGGTGCGGGTGACGGTGGGGACGCTGCGCCGCAAGTTGTCCGCCGCCGGTGAACCACCGGTGATCGAGACCGTCGTCGGGGCCGGCTACCGGTTGGTGGAACGGTGAGACGATCGGCGTCGATCCGGTTGCGGATGTCGTTGCTCTACTCGGGCGTCGTGTTCGGGCTCGGGGCGATCCTCGTCGCGCTCGTCTACGTGGGACTGAGCCGGGCCCTCGCCGGCCAGCCGGTGACCGAGACCCAGGTCCGCACCATGGAGGGTGACCCGTCCTGCCTGCAGGTGGGTGGGGTGATCCTGTGTGAGCGCAGCGTGGAGACGCGTGAGGTCACTGTCGTCGACGAGCTGAAGGTGGTCGAGAAGGCCACGAACCAGCGGGCGCTCGAACGGTTCCGCACCGTGGCGTTCGGGGGGCTCGGCGGCCTATTCGTCGTCAGCCTCGTGGTCGGTTGGGTGCTCGCGGGTCGGTTCCTCGCGCCGGTCGGTCGGATCACAGGCGTCGCCCGCTCGATCGGGGAGACCGACCTCTCGCGGCGGATCCGTCTCGAGGGTCCCGACGACGAACTCAAGCGTCTCGCCGACACCTTCGACGCCATGCTGGCGCGGGTCGAAGGCGCGTTCGAGGAGCAGCGGAGCTTCATCCACGAGGCCTCCCACGAGCTACGCAACCCGCTCGCGGTGATGCGCACCAACGTCGAGGTGGCGCTCGCCGATCCCGACGCCTCACCCGACGAGCTCCGCGACGCCCTCGCCGTGGCGGGACGGTCGGCGGAGCGGATGGGGGTCCTCGTCGACGACCTCCTCACCTACGCCCGGCGCGGCGCGCCGGAGGTCGGTCGGGAGCGGGTCGACCTCGGCGTCGTCGTGGCCGAGGCGGTGGAGGGGTTCCGGGCTGCGGCGTCGGCGCGGGACCTGCGACTCGTCGCCGAGGTCACGGGAACGGTCGCGGTCGCGGGTGACGCGGGACGGCTCACGCAGGCTTTGTCGAACCTCGTCGCGAACGCGGTGCGGCTCGCCCCGCCGGGCACCATGGTGACGGTCGCCTGCGGGAGGGCCGACGAGTCGGGTCGTCCGGCGGCGGAGGGCCCGTGGGCGTGGACGACGGTCACCGACGAGGGTCCGGGTATCGACGTCGAGGAGCAGGCGCGGGTCTTCGAGCGGTTCCACCGGGTGCCCACGGGCGCCGGCGACGAGGCGGTCCGGTCCGGTCTCGGGCTCACGATCGTGCGCCGGATCGCTCTCGCACACGGCGGTTCGGTGGGTCTGCGGTCGACCCCCGGCGCCGGGTCGACGTTCTCGATCTGGCTTCCCGCGCTCCGAGGCGAGGACGTAGGGTCCCCGGCATGAGCGAACACCCCATCAGCCGCTTCCCCGTCCCTGCGATCGACGCCCTACCGGACGACCTGCGGGAGCGGGTCGAGGGGATCGCCGCCCGCTCGGGCTTCGTGCCGAACGTGTTCCTCGCGATGGCCCACCGTCCGGACGAGCTGCGGGCCTTCATGGCGTACCACGACATCCTCATGGAGAAGGAGAGCGGGCTCACGAAGGGGGAGCGCGAGCTCATCGTCGTGGCGACCTCGGCGGCGAACAACTGCAACTACTGCGTCGTCGCCCACGGGGCCATCGCCCGGATCCGGATGAAGGACCCGTTGATCGCCGACCAGGTGGCGATCAACTACCGCAAGGCGGACCTGACCGAGCGTCAACGGGCGATGATCGAGTTCGCGATGAAGGTCGCGCTGCGAAGCCAGGAGATCGTCGACGCCGACCTCGAGGTGTTGCGCGGGCACGGGTTCACCGACGAGGACATCTGGGACATCGGTGCGATCGCAGCGTTCTTCGCCATGTCGAACCGGATGGCGAACGTCATGGCGACCCGTCCGAACGACGAGTTCTACGCGATGGGGCGTTCACCCCGCTGAACGACGGACCGCGGCGACCGTCCGCTCAGGACACGTCGGAGCGGAGCACCCACTTGGCGCCGGTCTTGCAGTCCTCGACAGGCATGCCCGCCTCGGACCAACCGGTGAAGCCGGCTTCCATGTGCGCGACATCGGGGTAGCCCATGTCCTTCATCGCCTTGGCGGCGAGGGCGGACCGGCCACCTCCGGCGCAGTAGACGATGTAGCGCTTGTCGGGCGTGAACAGGTCCCGGTAGTACTGGCTCGCCGGATCGACCCAGAACTCGAGCATGCCCCGATCGGCGTGGAACGCGCCGGGAACCTTGCCCCGCAGGTACAGCTCGCGGAAGTCGCGGATGTCGACGACCACGGCGGTCCCGGCGTCGAGCTCGGCCTTGACCTGCTCGACGGAGAGGTTCTCGAGGTCCTTCTTGGCCTCGTCGACCATGTCCCACACCTTCTTGATCATGTCGGGGACGCTAGTCCGCGTCGTCTCGACGCGCCGTGCGACGAGGTCCGGAGCGGCCTTACACGGGCTTTCGGTGGCGCGACGTACCGTGCGTGCGTCGGCGACCCGTCGCAATCGGGTACGCCCGCCCCCCGAGCACTGGAGGTCACCCCGTGAACCCCGAGGATCCCACGCCGCACCCCGAGGAGTCGTCCGGTCCGTCCGGTCCGCCGCCCCCGCCCGTCCCGCGTACGCCCCCGCCCCCTCCGGTCGGCCCGGACATGTCCCCTGTGCCGCCTGCGCCACCCGCACCACCCACACCGCCGGCGCCGGTGGTCCCCCTGCTCCCGCCCCCGCCGGACATCGATCTGCCGCCCGCGGCGGCGTCGGCGTCGTGGGGCGAGCCGAACGCCGGCTCAGGAGTCCTGCCCCCGCCGCCCCCGCCCCAGTACCCGCCGTTCGCCGACCTGCCGGCGCCGCTGCCGACCCCCGCGGCGCCGCGAGCGACACGCGGCCGGGTGGTGCCGTTCTTCCTCGGAGCGTGCGCGTCGCTGCTGCTCGCTACGACGGTGCTCGCCGGGGTCGCCGCCTTCGACACCGACGACGACGACGCTGACGACCGCCGTTCGGAGGAGGTCGACACCGTCGTCGGATACCGCAACCGGGCACCCCAGCTCGACGAGGACCTCGAGGTCGCCGCCGCGGTAACCAAGGCGGTGTCGCCATCGGTCGTGCAGATCCAGACCTCCGGCGGCCTCGGCAGCGGGTTCGTCTACGACGCTGCGCAGGGGCTGATCCTCACGGCGGCCCATGTGATCGACGACGCGACCGACGTGACCGTCGTGCTCGCGGACGGTCGTCGTCTCCCCGGCACCGTGGTGGGTACCGACGAGAACAGCGACACCGCCGTGGTGCGCGTCAGCGACCCCGCCGGCGAGCTGGTCGAGGCGGCGCTCGCCGTCGGGGTGACCCCGCTCGTCGGGCAGACGGCGATCGCGATCGGCAGCCCCTTCGGTCTCGAGCAGACCGTCACCCAGGGCATCGTGTCGGCGTTGAACCGGGCGGTGCCGACCCAGTCGGGGAACCTCGTCGCGATGATCCAGACCGACGCGTCGATCAACAGCGGGAACTCCGGTGGTCCGCTCGTCGACCGGTACGGCGAGGTGATCGGGATCAACGTGCAGATCCGCACGTCGTCGGGGGACAACGCCGGCATCGGGTTCGCCGTGCCGATCGACCTCGCCTACGAGGTGGCGACCCGACTCGTGGAGGGCAAGCCCGTCGATCTCGGATACCTCGGCGTGTCCTCGAGCGGTGACGCGCCGGTCGGCCGCAGCGGTGCGTTGATCACCCAGGTCGTGCCCGGAAGTCCCGCGGCGTTGGCGGGGGTGCAGGTCGGCGACCTCGTGCTCTCTGCGGACGGACGCCAGATCAAGATGTTCAGCGACCTCGCGATCATCGTGCGGGCGAAGCGCCCCGGGCAGGTGCTGCGCCTCGTCGTCGACCGGAACGGCACTGAGCTGCGGCTCGACGTGACGGTCGGCAAGGCCGGCTGACCCCGAGGGTTAGGCTCGCCGCCGCATGGAGCTCGCTGTCCTCGTCCTCATCCTCGCCCTGGCCGGGGCGCTCGTCGCGGTCGCGCTGGTCTTCCTCCGGCACCGCAGCAGGACAGCCGCCCCGCGTCTCGGCACGGCCGACCGGTCCGACCGGGTCGCCCGTGCGGCGACCACGGTGCTCGAGGAACCGGTCGTCGAGGAGACGCCGGTCGTCGAGGAGACGCCCGCCGTCGTCGAGGCGCCGCCACCGGTCCGGCCGTCCTTCGTCGACCGGCTCACCCGGGCCCGGGAGGCGATCGCCGGGCCGTTCCGGGCGGTGCTCGCCCGCGGTGCGCTCGATGCCGGTACCTGGGACGATCTCGAGGATGCGCTCATCGGGGCCGACGTCGGAGTCGAGCTCACGGGTGAGCTGCTCGAGGAGCTGCGTGGCGTCGCCCGGGAACGGCGGATCGAGGATCCCGCCGTGCTCATCGCCGCGCTGAAGGAGCTCGTCGTCGCTCGTCTCGGCGGTCGCGACCGATCGCTCCGACACGATGCGGATGCGACGAACGTGTGGCTGTTCGTCGGGGTGAACGGGGTCGGCAAGACCACGACGGTCGGCAAGGTCGGCCACCGTGAGAGGGCCGGCGGCCAGTCGGTGGTCATGGCGGCGGGCGACACGTTCCGCGCCGCTGCGGCCGAACAGCTCGCCACCTGGGCCGAACGCGCCGGGTGCGACTTCGTGCGCGGTGCCGAGGGCGGCGACCCCTCCTCGGTGGTCTTCGACGCCGTGCAGCGCGCCGCCGCACGGGGGTCGGACCTCGTGCTCGCCGACACCGCAGGTCGCCTGCACACCAAGTCCAACCTCATGGACGAACTGGCGAAGGTACGTCGTGTCGCCGACCGGGATCCGGGCCGGGTCACCGAGTGCCTGCTCGTGCTCGATGCGGTGACCGGGCAGAACGGTCTCGTGCAGGCCGAGCAGTTCACGGCGGCGACGGCGTTGACCGGTGTGGTGCTCACCAAGCTCGACGGATCGGCGAAGGGTGGCATCGTGCTGGCCATCGAGCACCGACTCGGGATCCCGGTGAAGTTGGTCGGACTCGGGGAGGGCGTCGAGGACCTCGTGCCCTTCGAGCCCGTCGAGTTCGCCGACGCGCTCTTCGGCTGAGCGCGGTGCGCGCCGCGGCCCCGGCCCGCGGCGTCGGTAGGATGCGCGCCGCATGTTCGAGGCACTGTCCGACCGGTTCGAGGGGATCTTCTCCAAGCTGCGCAACCGCGGCCGCCTCGACGAGCGCGACGTCGACGAGGTCCTGCGGGAGATCCGGGTCGCGCTGCTCGAGGCGGACGTCAACCTCACCGTCGTCCGCTCCTTCGTCGAACGCCTCCGCGTCGAGCTCGTCGGCCAGGAGCTGTCCAAGGCGCTGAACCCGGCGCAGCAGGTCGTCAAGGCGGTCCACGCCGAGCTGGTCGCCACCCTCGGCGGCGAGGCCGTGCGCATCATCCCGGCCGCGAAGCCACCGACCGTCGTCCTCATGGCGGGTCTGCAGGGCTCGGGCAAGACGACGACGTCCGCGAAGCTCGCCGGCTGGTTCCGTTCCCAGGGACGTCAGCCGCTGCTCGTCGGCGCCGACCTGCAGCGGCCCGCTGCGGTGGCGCAGCTCCGCACCCTCGCAGCACAGATCGACGTCCCGGTCTTCTCCGCACCCGACGACGTCGTGGCATCGGCGACGGGTGATCCGGTGGCCGTCGCCGCCGGCGCGGTGGAGGAGGCGCGCCGTCTCGGCCGCGACGTGGTCATCGTCGACACGGCCGGTCGTCTCGCGATCGATGCCGAACTCATGGATCAGGTGCGCCGCATCAGCGACGCGGTCACCCCGACCTACACCTTCCTCGTCGTCGACGCGATGACCGGCCAGGACGCCGTCACCGTCGCCCGGGCGTTCCACGACACCCTCGCCCTCGACGGGGTGATCCTCACCAAGCTCGACGGCGACGCCGCGGGCGGTGCCGCACTGTCGGTGAAGGAGGTCGTGGGCCGCCCGATCGCCTTCGCCTCAACCGGTGAGAAGCTCGACGACTTCGACCTGTTCCACCCGGACCGGCTCGCCGGACGCATCCTCGGCATGGGCGACATGCTCACGCTGATCGAGCGCGCCGAGCAGGTCTACGAACGTGACCAGGCCGAGGAGGCCGCGGCGGCGCTGCTCGAGGGCCGGTTCACCCTCGACGACTTCCTCGCCCAGATGCAGCAGTTGCGGCGCATGGGTCCGCTCCAGGGTCTGCTCGGGATGATGCCCGGCATGCCGAAGGAGATCCGCGAGGCGCAGATCGAGGACCGCCACGTCAACCGGATCGAGGCGATCATCCGCTCGATGACACCGGCGGAGCGGGCACGCCCCGAGCTCATCGACGCCTCGCGTCGCTCGCGCATCGCCGTGGGGTCGGGGACCCAGCCCCAGGAGGTCTCCCAGCTCGTCACCCAGTTCTCCGAGGTCCAGCGGCTCATGAAGCGCTTCGGGGGCATGGGCTCCAAGCGCACCCGACCGGGCCGCAAGGACAAGGACAAGGGGCGCAAGAAGTCCGGCAAGGGCGGTGGCCGGGTGACCGGCAAGGGTCCGGCACCGCTGCCCAAGGTCGACTTCGAACAGCTCGCCGACCGGAACCGGGTGCCCGGTGGCGGTCTCCGCCTCCCCGGACTCGGCGGGACGACCCCGCCCGGTTTGCAATGACCGACGCCGACCGACGACAGTAGTCGGCTGCCCGAGCAAGGAAGAGGACGACGACGTGGCCGTGAAGCTCCGCCTGATGCGGATGGGGAAGAAGAAGCAGCCGACCTATCGCGTGGTCGCGGCCGACGGCCGGGCGCCGCGTGACGGCCGCTTCATCGAGATCGTGGGCAGCTATGACCCCCGTACCGAGCCCTCCACCGTGCGCATCGACAACGACAAGGCGCTGAAGTGGTTGCGCCAGGGTGCCCAGCCGACCGAGACGGTGCAGAAGCTGCTCAAGATCTCGGGCGCGTGGGAGACCTTCCGTCCGGGCAGCAGCTCGTGAGCGACGCGCTCGCTCCGACCGCCGCGGCGGTGACCGGGTACCTCGCTCGGGCAGTGGTCGAGGATGCCGACGCAGTGCGCGTGGAGGTGGAGGAGCTCCGTGAGGGGCGCGTCCGGATCTCCGTGCATGCGGACCCGGACGACTTCGGGCGACTGATCGGTCGCCGCGGCCGGGTCGCTGCGGCGATCCGAACCGTGGTCGGTGCCGCCGCCGCCAAGGACGGGCTCGAGGCCGAGGTCGAGTTCGTCGAGTGACGCTGCTCGAGGTCGGACGGATCACCCGGGCGCACGGCGTGCGCGGCGAGGTGGTCGTCGACCTGATCACCCACCGGGTCGATCGGCTCGCAGCGGGAACGACGCTGCAGAGCGGGCGTGGTGATCTCACGATCGTCGCGTCGCGCCCCTTCGGGGAGAAGCATCTCGTGACCTTCGCCGGGGTCGCCGACCGGACCGGCGCCGAGGCGCTGCGCGGTGTGGTGCTCTCCGCACCGCCGCTCGACGACGAACCGGACGCCATGTGGGTGCACGAGCTCGTCGGGTCCTCGGTGGTGGAGGTGAACGGCACCGAACGGGGCGCCGTCGTGGCGGTCGAGGCGAACCCGGCCGCCGATCTCCTGGTGCTCGCGTCCGGAGCCCTCGTGCCCGTCATCTTCGTGGTCCGGCGGGAGGGCGACCGGATCGTCGTCGACGTGCCCGACGGGCTGTTCGAGCTCTGAGCGGGGCCGTCGACGTGCGCATCGACGTCATCACCATCTTCCCCGACCTCGTGGAGTCCTTCGCGTCGGCGAGCCTGCTCGGCCGGGCCCGCCGCTCCGGGCTGCTCGACGTCCGGGTGCACGACCTGCGTCAGGCGACCGACGACCCGCACCGCTCCGTCGACGACACGCCCTTCGGCGGTGGCGCGGGCATGGTGTTGCGACCCGAACCGATCTTCAGCCTCGTCGAGCGGGTCCGGCCACCGCGCCCGCTCTTCCTGCTCGGCCCCGGCGGGCGCACCCTCGACCAAGGGCTTGCCCGCGAGCTCGCGGCCGGCGACGGCTTCTCGCTCCTGTGCGGGCGCTACGAGGGGGTCGACGACCGGGTGCGCACGGCGCTCTGTGACGACGAGCTCTCCATCGGCGACGTCGTCCTCGCCGGCGGGGAGGTCGCCGCGCTCGTGGTGCTCGAGGCGGTCGGTCGGCTCGTTCCGGGGGTGATGGGCAACGAGGCGTCGGGGGAGGACGAGTCCTTCACCGACGGGCTCCTCGAGTACCCGCAGTTCACCCGACCGGCGGAGTTCCGGGGCCTCGCCGTCCCCGACGTGCTGCGATCGGGTGACCACGGCCGGATCGGGCGCTGGCGGCGGGCGCAGGCGTTGCTGCGCACCGCGCAGCGCCGCCCCGACCTCCTCGCCCGTCGCGGAGGGCTCCGGCCCGGCGAGGCGGCGCTGCTCGAGGAGTTCGGCGTCGTCCTCGACGTCGACCCGACGACGCTTGGCCCACCCACCGGCGATCCACTATCGTAAAGGGTCCCCGTTCGCTGATGCGGGCGTGCCCCGAGGAGTCGGTGGCGGCGGCCGAGGAGCTGAAGGCATGAAGACCACCGACCTGATCGACAAGGCCAACCTGCGCGACGACGTGCCCGTGTTCGCCCCCGGCGACACGGTGAAGGTGCACGTGCGGGTGGTCGAAGGCAACCGGGAGCGCGTCCAGATCTTCCAGGGCGTGGTGATCCGTCGTCAGGGTTCGGGGATCGCCGAGTGCTACACGGTGCGCAAGGTGAGCTTCGGGGTCGGCGTGGAGCGCACCTTCCCGGTGCACTCGCCGATCACGGCGAAGATCGAGCTCGTCACCCGCGGCGACGTCCGCCGGGCGAAGCTCTACTACCTGCGCGATCGCGTCGGGAAGGCCGCGAAGATCCGCGAGAAGCGCTGATCCGCTCGGGCGGCGGGTTGGTCCCGTCGTCCTGACCGGTCGGGTCCGCCGGAACTCCGGACCTCCATCGACCACCGCTGTGGCACGAGGAGGTCTCCCATGGCGGCACCACTGCGTGGGAAGGATCGGCAGCGTCTCGGACGCGCCGGAGAGGACCGGGCAGCCGCCTGGTACACGGAGCGCGGGTTCGCCGTGCTCGATCGGAACTGGCGGTGCCGCCACGGCGAGATCGACCTCGTCGTCCGGCGCGGACCGCTGGTTGCGTTCGTCGAGGTGAAGACCCGCGGGGGTTCGGGCTTCGGCGACCCGGTCGAGGCGGTGACGGGGGAGAAACGCCGTCGGCTCCGCCGCCTGGCCGCCGCCTGGATCGCGGCGGCTCCCGAGCGGCCGGTCGAGGTCCGCTTCGACGTGGTCGGCGTCCTGCCGACGGGGTTGTCGGTGATCCCCGGTGCGTTCTGAGCCGACGTCAGTCGACCTGCAACAGCCGGCCGGCCTCGGTGACGAAGTTCTCCGCATCGGCACGATGGCCGGCGATCACGTCAAACATCACGATCGGTGCCGCACGTTGCACGAACCGCACGGCGAGCGACTTGCCCCCACGCGGGGCCGGCACGACGCGCAGGTCGATCTCGAGGAGGTCAGCGAGGAGCACGTGGCCGAGCAGGGTTCCGGTCCCGCCCGAGCGGGCCGTCGACCAGACGATCACCCGGGTCGTGGTCAGCCCGAGGGTCATGTCCCACGCTGTGGGGAAGCCGGGGATGCGCTGCACCTCCCGGCTCAAGGGGTTCGGCGCCCGTTCCGCCGGACCGCGCTCCGTGCGCGGACCGATGCGGAACCCCCGGGGCGTCATGTCGGGTCGCGGCGGGGGCCGGGGGAGCGACAGCCGAACGGCGCCGACGTACCACTCGTAGGGGTCGAGCTCGTCGGACCGGGCGGCGCGCAGCCGTTCGAGCAGATCGGGACGGCTCACCACCATGCCCCCCCGTCACGGCCGTTCCTGCGGCGGAGCTCCCGCTCCCAGCAGGCGCGGTGCCAGTGCCGCCGCAGGTCGGGCGCCGTCCGGGGGACCACGACGAGATGCCCGGTGCCGGCGGGCATCTCGCGGTTGCACCCGGGACAGAGGTACGCCTTCGTCGCCTGGTACGGCTGCAGGAACCGCACGTCCACCTCGTCGAGCCAGGACCCGGTGACCTCCCGGAGGGGTCGTTCCGCGCTCATCCGAGGAACGCCCAGGCGACCAGGCCGAGCGCGACCACGGTGGCTGCCACGACGAACGCCAGGTCGGCGGGTCGGCGTCGGTGCGCTCGGTAGGGATTGAGCCCCATGTCGCCAGTATGCCGTCCTAGCCTCCCCTGCGTGGGGTCGACCAGCGGGGAGGGGTGTCTCCGGGGAGCTCGGTGGGGTGCATCGCGCCGCCGCGCCGCGGCGGTCGCCGTGGTCGCCGTGGTCGCCGTGGTCGCCGGTTCGACGCTCAGCGGGTGCGCTGTCGGCGAGCAGGCCGAGGCGCCGGTGGTGCCGGCGTCGGCCGACGGATCGGTCGACGCGCAGCTCGTGGCGGGCCGCACCGTCTGGGTCGGCTCGTGCGCCCGTTGCCACGGCTCGGCCGGCGGTGGGGGCGCAGGCCCTCAGCTGAACGGCAGGAGCGTGCTGGAGCGCTTCCCGACGGCCGCATCGATGGAGTCGGTGGTGCGCTCCGGCCGAGGCGGCATGCCGGCGTTCGGTGATCGGCTCGACCGCGCCGAGATCGAGGCCGTGGTGGCCTACACGAGAACGCTGCTCGCTTCCCCCTGAACCAGCGAACCTCCGGGCGGTGACCGCCCGAGGCATCGGTCGCCGGAGGGCGCCCACGACGTCGTCGTCCAGGTGGAGGCCTCGTGCTCGCCTCGGTCCAGTCCGCGGTCGTCCGCGGTGTCGACGGCCATGCCGTCCGTGTCGAAGTCCACGTCTCCAACGGGCTCCCCGGGTTCACCGTCGTGGGGCTGCCCGATGCGTCCTGCCGGGAGGCCCGCGACCGAGTGCGGGCCGCACTGCTGTCGAGCGGGCTCGCCTGGCCGCTCCGCAGGGTGACGGTCAATCTCGCGCCGTCCGGCCTCCCCAAGGCCGGGGCCGGCCTCGATCTGGCGATCGCGGTCGGGTTATTGGTCGCCTCGGGGGTGGTGCCCGAGGCGGCGATCGCCCACACGGCGTTCGTCGGGGAGCTCGGGCTCGACGGGGCGGTGCGACCGGTGCCGGGACTGCTGGGTGTCGTGGACGCGATCCGCACCGACGAGGTCGTCGTCCCTGCGACCGGGTTCGCCGAGGCGTCGGTGCTCGGGCGCCACCGGGTGCGCGCCGTCCCCGACCTCGCCACCCTCGTCCGGGTGCTCGTCGGTGAGGAGCCGTGGCCCGACCCGCCGCCGCCGCCGCCGCCGTGCTCGCCGCCACCGCCTCCCGATCTCGCCGACGTCGTCGGCCAGCCCGTCGGCCGTCGAGCGGTCGAGGTCGCCGCGGCGGGTGGTCACAACCTGCTGCTGTGTGGGCCGCCCGGCGCGGGCAAGACGATGCTCGCCCGCCGCCTCCCGGGTCTCCTCCCGCCCCTCACACAGGAGGTGGCGGTGGTCGCGACCCGGGTGCACTCCGCTGCCGGGGAGCCGCTCCCCGCCACCGGCCTGCTCACCAACCCGCCCTTCCGGTCGCCGCACCACGGGGCGTCGATGGCGGCGCTCGTCGGTGGCGGATCGACGCGGCTGCGTCCCGGCGAGGTCGCGCTCGCCCACGGTGGCGTCCTCTTCCTCGACGAGCTCGCCGAGTTCCCGCCGTCGGTCCTCGACGCGTTGCGCCAGCCGCTCGAGGAGGGCGTGATCCGGGTGGCGCGTGCGGTGGCGACCGTGCAGTTCCCCGCCGACTTCCTGCTCGTGGCCGCGACCAACCCGTGCCCGTGCGGGTTCGCGTTCACGCCGGGCGCGTGTCGGTGCAGCGATGCGGCACGACGTCGCTACGCCCGGCGCCTGTCCGGCCCACTGCTCGACCGGTTCGACCTGCGGGTGATCGTCGGGCGGACCGAGGCCGGTGCGCTCGCCGGCCCGGTGGGAGAGGGCACCGCCGAGGTCGCCGCACGGGTGCGTACGGCCCGGGAGCTCGCTGCGGCCCGGGGGGTCGTGGCGAACGCCGCGCTCGTGGGCGCGGCGCTCGACCGGCACGCCCCTCTCTCCAGTGCGGGGCGGGCGATCCTCGAGCGGGCGCTGGCCACCGGCCGTCTCTCGGCGCGCGGGTTCCAGCGCGTTCGACGGGTGGCGCGCACCCTCGCCGATCTCGACGGCGAGGCGGGCCCGCTCGGCGGAGGTCACGTGGCCCTCGCCCTGCAGCTCCGGGCCGAGCGAGTCGTACCCGCCGACGTGGGGGAGGGGGTGGCGTGAGCGCGGTCGTGGAGCGTCGTGACGGCTCGGTGGACGACGCCGACCGGGCCTGCCTACTCGCCCTGCTAGCGCTCCCCGGGATGGGGCCGCACCGGCTTGCGGTCCTGCTCGCAGGTCGGCGGCCGGTGGAGGCGTGGGAGGTGGTGCGTTCGGGCCTCGGCGTCGCCGATCTCGGTCCGGGTCGCTCGCTGCGGGGCGACGTGTCGGCGCTCGGGGACCGTTGGCGGCGCGCCGCCGGTCCGGTCGTGCCCGAGGCGCTCCTTCTGGCGCACCGTGCGGCCGGTGTGGCGGTCCTCGTGCCGGAGGACGACGGGTACCCCGCCCGGCTGCGGGGCGACCCGGAACGGCCGCCGGTGCTGTTCTGCCGGGGTCGTCCGGCCGTGCTCGGCACCCGCACGGTCGCGCTGGTGGGCACGCGTCGTTGTTCGGGCTACGGACAGGAGGTCGCGTTCGACCTCGGCGAACGCCTGGCGGCTGCGGGGGTCACGGTGGTCTCCGGACTCGCTCGTGGCGTCGACGCAGCGGCGCACGCCGGTGCCCTGCGCGCCGCCGGTGCCCCGCCTGCAGCGGTCGTGGGCACCGGCCCCGACGTGCTGTACCCGCGGTCGAGCGCTGCGCTGTGGCGGCGGGTCGCCGAGGTCGGGGTCGTGGTCGGGGAGGCCCCTCTCGGCGCGCCGCCGGAGCGCTGGCGGTTCCCGGCGCGCAACCGGATCCTCGCCGCACTCGCGGAGGTCGTCGTGGTCGTCGAGTCGGCCGCGCGCGGCGGGGCGATGACGACGGTGGAGGAGGCGTTGGCCCGGGGAGTCGCCGTGGCGGCGGTGCCCGGGTCGATCCGCTCACCGCTCTCGGTCGGTCCCCACCGGTTGCTCGCCGAGGGCGCGTCGGTGGTGACGTGCGCGGGGGATCTGCTCGCGCTCCTGGGGTGCGGCGGCGCGCCGTCGCCGGTAGCGGTCGCGGCCGAGGGTGCAGCGGAGCTTCCCGCGCTCGAGGGGGCCGTGCTCGACGCCGTCGGCTTCGAGCCGGTCGGCCTCGACGTCCTCGCCGACCGGCTGGTGGCCCTCGACGTCCCCGGTGGTGGGCCCGTGCGCCTCGACGAGCTCGCCGGAGCACTCGAGTCCCTCGCGGCCGGCGGACGGGTCCGGTTCGACGGCGGCTTGGTGGTGCGCAGCCGATGAGATTTCCCACCCTCCGCGCGATTGTCACTACTCTACGTGGTCAATCGGCTACGTTCGGTCGTCATGCCGATGACCGCGGTGCGCGCCCGGGACGATGTCGACGCTGTCGGGGCCCTCTGGGACCGCTACGGCTCGACCGGCGACGCCGGCGCACGCGACCGGCTCATCACGCACTACGCCCCGCTCGCCACGACGGTCGCCCGTCGCTTCGCCCAGGGGCTGCCCCCCTCGGTGGAAACGGCCGACCTCGCGGGCTACGGGACCGTCGGCCTGATCGACGCCGTCGAACGCTTCGACCCGACGCGTGGTGTCGCCTTCGAGGCCTACGCCGTCCGGCGGATCCAGGGTGCGATCCTCGACGGCCTGCGCGCGGTGGACTGGGTGCCCCGATCGGTTCGGCGTGCCGCTCGACGGATCGACCAGGCACGCTCGCGACTCGAGAACGAACTCGGCCGCACGCCGGGCGACGCCGACCTCCAGCGGGAGCTCGAGGTCGGCGGGGACGGGCTCCGAGCGCTGCGGACCAAGGCGGCGGCGGCGACGCTCCTGCTCCTCGACGACCCGACCGCCGACGCGATCATCGACCTTACCGACGGCCCCGCCGTGCGCTACGAGCGCAAGGAACTGCTCGCCGCTCTCGCCCGGGCGATCACCGGGATGGGGGAGCGCGACCGATCGATCGTCGTGTGGTCCTACCTCGAGCACCAGACGCTCGCCGAGATCGGCCGACGACTCGGCATCACCGAGGGTCGGGTCTGCCAGCTTCGGGCCCGCGCCCTCGTCGATCTGCGGCGGCGGCTCGACCACGTGCTCGTCGACTGATCAGCGGTCGTCTCGCCGGGCTGGCGGTGGTCGCCGCGATCGGGGCGCCGGTCGCCGCGGCGGAGGTGGCGTCCCCGCCGCTCCGATGCCCTTCCTCGCTGACCCCGCCCGTCGACGGTGCACCCGCCGAGGGGTTCGACCTCCCTGAGGGGCCCTACGGACCCGGGAGCCGCGGGGTCACCTGGTCGGTCGATCCGGGCACCCCGGTGCGCGCCCCGGTGACGGGCACGGTGACCTTCTCCGGTCGGGTCGTCGACACGACCTGGGTCACCATCCGCCCGACCGGGGACGACTCGCTGCTCGTCACCGTCGGCGACGTCGTGGCCCCACGCCTCGGGCGCGGCGCTGCGGTCGCTGTGGGCACGGTGATCGGGACGAGCGGAACGTCGGTGCACCTCGGGTTGCGGCGTGACGGGCTCCACGTCGATCCGGCGCCGTTGCTCGCTCCTCGGCCGGCGGCGGTCCGCCTCGTGGCCGACCATCACTTCGGGGACGGGGGCGGGTGCCGTGGCCGACCCTCACGACCGGCCGTCGCCGTCGTCTCGCCCGCCGCGTCGACCAGCGGCTAGGGTTCTCCCGGTTTTCCGTCACCTACCTCGCCCTCCGCCACTTCGGTCACCCTCGGGTGCGGCGGCGGGTACCACCAACCGGAGGAGCACACCATGGCCGTCGTCACGATGAAGCAGTTGCTCGATGCGGGCGTCCACTTCGGACACCAGACGCGTCGCTGGAATCCGAAGATGCGCCGGTTCATCCACGGCGAGCGCAACGGGATCTACATCATCGATCTCGCGCAGACGCTCGACCGCGTGGAGACCGCCTACACCTTCATCCGCGACCTCGTCGCCGAGGGCGGCACCGTGCTGTTCATCGGCACGAAGAAGCAGAGCCAGGATGCGGTGCGCTCCTACGCTGAGAAGTGCGGCATGCCCTACATCAACGAGCGCTGGCTCGGCGGCATGCTCACCAACTTCCAGACCATGCTCAAGCGCGTCGGGAAGATGAAGGAGTACCAGCGCATGCGGGACTCCGGTGAGCTCGCCATGATGCCGAAGAAGGAAGCGCTGCTCATCGGCCGCGAGCTCGAGAAGCTCGAGCGCAACCTGAGCGGCATCCGGAACCTCGAGCGTCTGCCCGACGCCGTCTTCGTGATCGACACGAAGAAGGAGGCGATCGGCGTGACCGAGGCCAACAAGCTCGGCATCCCCGTCGTCGCCGTGGTCGACACGAACTGCGACCCCGACATCATCCAGTACGTGATCCCGGGCAACGACGACGCGATCCGTGCCGGGAACCTCATGTGCCGCATCGTCGCCGACGCGGTGGAGGAAGGGCACTTCATCCGCTCGCGCCGTTCGGGTGGTGAGGCCGCTGCTGGCCCGGCCCCCCGTCTGCTCACCCCCGAGGAGGAGCAGGCCTGGGCCGCCGAGCAGGCCGAGGCCCGCCGCCAGGCGTCCCTCGCCGCGGCCGAGCGTGAGGCCCGGATCGCCGCGCAGCGCACCGCTGCCCCCGGCGACGAGGCCTGAGCCGAGACCACCCCCCACCCCCCACGAACAACGAGGACGACGAATCGTGGCCAACTTCACCGCCAAGGACGTGCAGCGTCTCCGCCAGGCATCCGGCGCCGGCATGATGGACGCCAAGAAGGCACTCGAGGCGAACGACGGCGACATGGAGGCTGCCGGGCAGTGGCTCCGTGAGCGTGGGCTCGCCAAGGTGGCGAACCTCGCCGACCGCGACAACGCCCAGGGGACCATCGGCCTCGCGGTCGGCGAGAACGCCGCAGCGATCGTCGAGCTCAAGGCCGAGACCGACTTCTCGGCCAAGGCCGAGGACTTCGTGGCCCTCGTGAACGATCTCGCCGACCGGGTCCTCGCCCGCGGCGAGGAGGCGATCGCCGAGCGCCAGGCCGACATCGACAGCCTGAAGATCTCCAAGCGGGAGAACATCGAGCTCGGGACGGTCGCCCGGGTGGTCGGGTCGGGCGACACGCTCGTCGACACCTACCTGCACCGCCAGGAGGGGCGCGGCGTCATCGGGGTGATCGTCGAGGCCCGCGGGGTCGACGCCGAGACCCTGCACGAGATCGCGCTGCACTGCGCCTTCGCGAAGCCCAGGTTCCTGCGCCGCGACGAGGTGCCTGCCGATGCGGTGGAGAAGGAGCGGGCGGCGCTGCTCGAGATCACCAAGGCCGAGGGCAAGCCCGAGGCGGCGTGGCCGAAGATCGTCGACGGGCGGATCAACGCCTGGTTCGCCGAGCGGGTCCTGCTCGAGCAGGGTGTGCACGGCGACAAGGAGACGGTGCAGCAGCGCATCGGCGCCGGTGAGATCGTCCGGTTCGTGATGGCGGCCATCGGCTCTTGACCGGCACCGAGATCCCCGAGGCCCGCCGCGGATGGCGGCGGATCCTGCTCAAGGTCTCCGGCGAAGCCTTCGCCACCGAGACCGGTCAGGGCATCTCCGGGGAGATCGTCGCCCAGATCGCCGAGGAGATCGTCGCGGCCCGTGCCGACTCCGGCGTCGACATCGCCGTGGTGGTCGGCGGCGGGAACATCTGGCGGGGTCGGTTCGGCCTCATGTCCGGGATGGACCGGGCGCAGGCCGACTCGATGGGCATGCTCGCCACGGTGATCAATGCGCTCGCGCTGCAGGACACGCTCGAACGTCTCGGGCAGCCGACCCGGGTCCAGAGCGCGATCCACATGCAGCAGGTGGCCGAGCCGTACATCCGTCGACGCGCGATCCGACATCTCGAGAAGGGACGGGTCGTGATCTTCGCCGGGGGCCTCGGCGACCCGTTCTTCACCACCGACACGGCAGCGGCACTGCGAGCGGTCGAGATCGAGGCCGACGTCCTGCTCAAGGGGACACACTCGGGGGTGCAGGGGGTCTACGACGACGACCCGCGCACGAACCCCGACGCCGTGCTCCTCGACGAGGTGTCCTACATCGACGTGCTCAACCGCGGGCTGAAGGTGATGGACTCCACCGCGATCACGCTCTGCATGGAGAACAGCCTGCCCGTCGTGGTCTTCGACCTGCTCGAGCCGGGCAACGTCCGGTCCCTGCTCCGCGGTTCCGACCTCGGTACGCTGGTCCGGTGACTGCAGGCGAGGAACGGGGCGTCGACGACATCCTGCTCGAGGCGGACGACCGGATGCAGAAGGCCGTCGTCCACGCCAGGAGCGAGTTCGGCACCGTCCGGACGGGACGTGCGTCCCCGGCGCTCGTGGAACGTCTGCCGGTGCACGCCTACGGCCAGGACATGCCGCTCGTCCAGCTCGCTGGGTTCCAGGTCCCCGAGGCTCGCCAGCTCCTCATCACGCCGTACGACCGAGCGAACGTCGGGCCGATCGAGAAGGCGATCCTCAACTCCGATCTGGGTCTGAACCCCTCCAACGACGGGATCAGCATCCGCCTCGTGTTCCCCCAGCTGACGACGGAGCGCCGCAAGGAGCTCGTGAAGCGGGTCAAGCAGATGGCCGAGGACGGCAAGATCGCGATTCGTGGGGTCCGTCAGCGCACCCGCAAGGAGCTCGACGCCCTCGAGAAGGCCGGGTCGATGTCCGCGGACGAGGTCACCAGGGCCGAGAAGGAACTCGACAAGCTGACGCACGCCGCCGAGGCGGAGGTCGAGAAGTCCTTCACCGAGAAGGAGCAGGAACTGCTCGAGGTGTGAGCGCGGGGAGACCCGTCGTCCGGGGCCACGGGGTCCCGGCGGGAGGCGAGGGTTGCCATGAGCGAAGACAACGACCAGAACCCGCCGAGGCGCAGACCCGCGCCGACGGAGACCTTCCGCATCGTGGGTGCCGAGGAGGCCGGTGCCATCGTCGCCCGGCAGACGGGCAGTCAGCCGCGCGTGCGCAGCTTCGACGACCTGCTCGGCGGCGACCCGACACCGGAGCGCCCGCCGCTGTTCGCCTCCGTCCCCGACGGGCCGGAGGACGACCCGTGGGACGACGCGCCCGCGCCGGGCGCAGCGGTCCGGCCCACCCCCGAGGCACCGTTGCAGCACTGGACCGAGCCCCCGACGGGGCAGGTCCCCCGGGTGCTCCTCGACGACGACGCCGATGACGCCGGCTGGTCGGCGTTCGCCGCGTCGCCCCGCTGGCAGGACCCGGCGAACGACTTCGAGGCCGACGACTTCTCCGACCTCGCCGACCCCGAGCCGACGGAGCGCCGGCGTGCCGCCGACCCGGTCCGGCCGGTCATCGACGACTTCTTCTCCCTCGACGACGACGGTGCCGACGACCTCGAACTGCCGCCGCCCCCGGCGATCCGCGCCGAGGCGCCCGCTGCGGCGGAGCGGCTCGACGCCCCGCCGCAGCGGGTCCGGACCTCGCCGCCGCGTGCGGGGCGTAGCGGCTCCGTCGTCGACCCGATCGCCGCGCTCGGCCCCGAGGCGTCAGAGGGCGATCCGTTCGCCCGCAGGCGGGGCAACGGCGGCGGTGGGACCTCCGGTCGGAACGTGCCCGTCGCCGTCGGTGTCGGCGTCACACTGGCGGTCGTCGCGATCGTGCTCTTCCGGATCGGGCCGTTGCCGACCGTCGTGCTCGCCGCGCTCGTGATCGGTGCGGGGGCCGTCGAGTACTTCGGTGCGCTGCAGCGCGCCGGGCGCCGACCGGCGACCCTGCTCGGGATCGTCGCATCGTTCGGCCTCCCGCTGGCCGCCTACTGGCGGGGACCGGGTGGCGCGCTGGTCGTGGTCGGCCTGACCGTGGTGCTCGGCTTCCTGTGGTACCTCGGTGACGCGGTCGAGGGCGTCGTCACCAACTTGTCGGCGACCCTGTTCGGTGTCGTGTGGATCGGCGGGGGCGGGGCCTTCGCCGGCCTCCTGCTGCGGGGGGGCGGCTCCGGCTACGACGCGACCTCGGCACTGCTCGCCATCGTGCTGCCGACGGTGGCGCACGACGTGTTCGGGTACGTGGTCGGCCGGAACGCCGGTCGGACCCCGTTGCTGCCGTCGGTGAGCCCGAACAAGACGACCGAGGGCACCCTCGGCGGGGTGCTCGGCGCCGTGATCGTGTCGGTGCTGTTCAACGCGGTGATCCTCGACACCCCCTTCGGCGGGTTGGGGACCGCGCTGTTGCTCGGCCTCGCGGTCGGGGTCCTCGCGCCGCTCGGCGACCTCGCCGAGTCGCTCGTGAAGCGTGACCTCGGCGTCAAGGACCTCGGTGTGGTCCTGCCCGGCCACGGCGGGGTGCTCGACCGTTTCGACTCGCTGCTCTTCGCCCTCCCCGGCGGCTACGCGATCGCCCAGCTCGCCGGCATCCTGCCGTTCTGACCGGCGGCGTGTCCGTGACCACGCTCGCGGTGCTGGGGTCGACCGGCTCGATCGGCACCCAGACCCTCGACGTCGTGCGGGACCGCGAGGACGCCCCGCGTGTCAGCGTCCTCGGTGCGCACCGCTCCGTCGACCTCCTCGCCCGGCAGGCGGAGGAGTTCCGACCCGATGTCGTGGTGGTGACCGATCCCGCTGCGGCCGCGGAGTTGCGGCCGTTGCTCCCGATCGGCGTCGAGCTCGCCGTGGGCGCGGAGGCGCTCGCGTCGGCGGCGGCGACCGCGGACGTGGTGCTGAACGCCGTCGTCGGCTTCGCCGGCCTCGGGGTCACCCTGGCGGCGCTCGGGGCAGGTCGCCGGCTGGCGCTCGCGAACAAGGAGTCACTCGTCGCCGCAGGGCCGGTGGTCCGGGGGGTGCTCCGGACACCGGGGGCGGAGCTCGTGCCCGTCGACAGCGAGCACTCGGCGCTGCACCAGTGTCTGCGGTCCGGGCGTTCGACGGAGGAGGTCGCCCGGTTGCTTCTGACCGCGTCCGGCGGTCCCTTCCGCGGTCGTTCACGGGAATCGCTGCGGGACGTCGGCGTGGCCGAGGCGCTCGCGCACCCGACGTGGTCGATGGGTCCGAAGATCACCGTCGACTCGTCGACCCTGATGAACAAGGGGCTCGAGGTCATCGAGGCGTACGAGCTGTTCGACGTGCCGCTCGACCGGATCGACGTGGTCGTCCACCCGAGCTCGATCGTGCACTCGATGGTCGAGTTCGTCGACGGCTCGACGATAGCGCAGCTCTCCCGGCCGGACATGCGCCTGCCGGTCGCGTATGCGCTGCGGCTCCCAGATCGCGCCGCGCCGCCGTACGGGCGGATCGACTGGAGCACCCCGCTGCACCTCGACTTCGAGCCGCCGGACCATGCGGCCTTCCCGTGCCTGGGGCTTGCGTATTCGGCGGCGCGGATCGGGGGTACGGCCCCGGCGTGGCTGAACGCGGCGAACGAGGTCGTCGTCGAAGCGTTCCTCGCCGGGCGGCTCGACTGGATCGAGATCTCCGAGGTCCTGCAGGCATCACTGGCACGCCATGATGGATCGGCGGCGTCGACCGTCGACGACGTGGTGGGCGCCGACGAGCGGGCCCGAGCGGTGACGGCCGAACTGCTCCGGAACTGGACGTGAGGCGAGCCATGCAGACCGACGACGGTGAGATGGGCGGCACCGGTTCGAAGCCCGACGTCACGACGGCCCGGGGTGGTCCGCTTCGGCTGGCGCTCCTCGCCTCGGCGGTGCTGCTCCTCGGGGTTGCGACGGGCTGGGGCTGGTTCGTCATCATCGGCGCGCTGCTGCTCATGATCTTCCTGCACGAGCTCGGGCACTACCTGACGGCGCGCTGGGCGGGCATGAAGGTGACCGAGTTCTTCATCGGGTTCGGTCCGAAGCTGTGGAGCTTCGAGCGTGGGGAGACGACGTTCGGGGTGAAGGCGATCCCGGCGGGCGCCTACGTCCGGGTGATCGGCATGTACGGGGGCGACGACGTCGACCCGGACGAGGAGCACCGGACGTACCGCCAGAAGAAGTACTACCAGCGGGTCGTCATGGCGTCGGCGGGCTCGGCGATGCACCTCGTCATCGCCCTCGTGCTGATCTTCGTCGTGCTCGTCGGGTTCGGTCGGCCGACGACCGCCGACTGGCGGATCGCAGATGTGACCGCATCAAGTCCGGCCGCGTCGGCGGGACTGCAGCCGGGAGACCGGGTGCTCGCCATCGACGGGGTGGACGTCACCGACTGGGAGGACCTCACCGAGGCGGTCCGGCCCGCAGCCGGACAGACCGTCGAGGTCGTCGTGGAACGCGACGGCGCACGCCGGTCCGTCGCCGCGACACTCGGTTCCCACCCCGACGGGACCGACCGAGGCTTCCTCGGCGTCGCGCCTCGGTTCGGCAACGAGCGGTCGTCGGTGGTGGAGGCGGTCCCCGAGACCGGCCGGATCCTCGGCGTCCTGGTCGTCGAGTCGACCCGGTCGATGGTGCGGATCCTCTCGCCCGAGGGCCTCGAGAACTTCTTCGGGCTGGTCGCCGAAGGGCGGCCGGACCCGGTGCCCGACAGCGCGTCGCCGACGGCGGCGTCGGCCGTCCCGGGCCCCGACGGCGACCGTCCGATGTCGATCTACGGAGCCGCCCGCCTCGGCGTCGATCTGCTCGACGACGGCGTCGACGCCTTTCTCGGCCTGATGATCCTGCTGAACGTCTTCATCGGGCTGTTCAACCTGATCCCCCTCCTGCCGCTCGACGGCGGTCACATCGCGGTCGCGACCTACGAGCGGCTGCGAGAACTGGTGCGCCGCGACGGCCGGCGCTACTTCGTCGACGTCGGCAAGCTGATGCCGATCACCTATGCGGTCGTCGTGCTCCTCGTCGTGCTCGGCGGTTCGTCCCTGTTCCTCGACATCGTGAACCCCATCTCGCTCCCCTGACCGGGGCTCCCCAGGCGGTCCTCCCATGCAGTTCGAGACGAGCTTCCCCCGACGTGCGACGCGCCAGATCATGGTGGGCGGCGTGCCGGTGGGTGGTGGGGCGCCGATCACGGTGCAGTCGATGACGGTCACCAAGACCGCGGACGTGGACGGGACGCTGCAGCAGATCTACGCACTCGCCGCGGCCGGCTGCGACATCGTGCGATGCACGTGCAACGAGGCGGAGGCCGCCGAGGGGCTGGCCCGGATCGTGCCCCGGTCGCCGATCCCGATCATCGCCGACATCCACAACAACCACCGGATGGCGCTCGCCGCGCTCGAGGCCGGGGTCCAGGGGCTGCGGCTCAACCCGGGCAACATCCGCCGCCCGGAGCACATCAAGGCGGTCGCTGCGGAGTGCCGGGACCGCGGGGTGTCGATCCGCATCGGGGTGAACGGCGGGTCGCTCGACGAGTCGTTGTACGCGAAATACGGCGGGAAGGTGACCCCCGAGGCGATGGTCGAGTCCGCGCTGATGGAGCTCGCCTACTTCCGCGAGGTCGACTTCGAGCTCGTCAAGATCTCGGTGAAGGCGTCGAACGTCCCGCTGATGATCGAGGCGTACCGCCAGCTCGCGGACGTGACCGACCACCCGCTGCACCTCGGGGTGACCGAGGCCGGCCCGCCACCCGCAGGGCTGCTGAAGGCGACCGCCGGCATCGCGACGCTGCTCGCCGAGGGTATCGGCGACACGATCCGCTATTCGCTCACCGCGGACCCGGTCGAGGAGGTGCGCGCCGGACGCCAGCTCCTCGAGGCGATGGGTCTGCGCGCACGCAAGAACGTCGACCTGATCGCCTGTCCGTCCTGCGGGCGGGCGGAGATCGACGTGATCGACGTCGCCCGTCGGGCGATGGAGGCGTTCGGGGATCGGGAGATCCCGCTGCAGATCGCGGTGATGGGCTGCGTCGTCAACGGCCCCGGCGAGGCGCGCGACGCCGACCTCGGGATCGCAGCGGGCAACAAGCGCGGGCACCTGTTCGTGAAGGGGCGGAACGTGGCGGTCGTGCCCGAGGACCGGATGGTGGAGGAGCTCGTCGCCTGGGCGGAGCTGATCCACACCGAGGGTGTCGACGCGGCGCTCGCCCGCGCCGACGTCGCGGTCGCCGAGCGGGAGGCGCGCAAGGACCGTGCCCGTCTGCTCGAGGAACAGGGGGACGACGCCAACGCGTCGGAGGCTCGGGTCGACCTCATCCGCCGCAATCTGGGCGGCTGACCCTCGTCGCCGTCGCGCCGGTAGCATCCGGCGCCTATGGCGAAGGCTCCCATCCTCACCCCTCGTGCCGAGGACTTCCCGCGCTGGTACCAGGACGTGCTCGCCAAGGCCGAGCTCGCCGAGAACGGTCCGGTGCGGGGCACGATGGTCATCAAGCCGTACGGCTACGGCATCTGGGAGCGGATGCAGGCCGAGATGGACGCCCGCATCAAGGACGCCGGTGCCGAGAACGTCTACCTGCCGCTGTTCATCCCGGAGAGCTACCTGCGCCGGGAGGCCGAGCACGTGGAGGGCTTCAGCCCCGAGCTCGCGGTCGTCACCGTCGCCGGCGGCAAGACCCTCGAGGAGCCGGTCGTCGTGCGTCCGACCTCGGAGACGGTCTTCGGTGAGGTGATGGCCCGCTGGGTGCAGTCCTACCGGGACCTCCCGCTCCTGCTGAACCAGTGGGCGAACGTGGTGCGTTGGGAGCTGCGCCCCCGGGTGTTCCTGCGCACGACGGAGTTCCTGTGGCAGGAGGGGCACACGGCGCACGCGACGCGGGACGACGCCGTCGCCTGCTACCTGGACTTCATGCACTACGTGCTGGCCGTCCCGGTGCAGGTCGGGGTGAAGACCCGGCGCGAACGCTTCGCCGGAGCGATCAACACGATGACCTGCGAGGGGATGATGGGCGACGGCAAGGCCCTGCAGATGGCGACGAGCCACGAGCTGGGCCAGAACTTCGCGGTCGCCTTCGACATCGACTACCTCGATGACACCGGCACCCGGCAGCACTGCTGGACGACGTCGTGGGGGTCCTCCACACGGATGGTCGGCGGACTCGTGATGTGCCACGGCGACGACGCCGGTCTGCGGGTCCCGCCCCGGGTCGCCCACGTGCAGGCGGTGGTGCTGCTCGTCCGGGACGAGGACGGCGCGGGGGCCGCGGCCGCAGCACTCGACGCGGACCTTCGCGCGGTGGGGGTGCGGTCGAGGCTCGACGCGCACACCTCGACGAGCTTCGGTCGACGCGCGACCGACTGGGAGCTGAAGGGCGTACCGGTCCGGCTCGAGGTCGGACCGCGCGACCTCGCCGAGGGTCGGGTGACGCTCGTGCGGCGGGACACCGGCGCGAAGACCGACGTGCCCATCGGCGGGGCGGTCGACGCGGTCGTCCGGGCGCTCGAGGACGTCCAGGCCGGTCTGCTCGCCGAGGCGACGAGCCGACGCGACGAGCGCACGGTCCGGGTCGGCTCGGTCGAGGAGGCGATCGAGGTGGCGCAGACCGGCTTCGCCCGGATCCCCTGGTCGATGCTCGGCGACGACGGTGAGGACCGCCTCGCCACCCAGGCGATCACGGTCCGCTGCCTGCAGCGGGCGGACGGGTCGGTGCCCGAGGTCGTCGACGGGTCGCCGGTCGGGGAGGACCTCGAGGCGCTCGTCGCCCGTTCCTACTGATCCGGGCACTACAGTGTGGGTGCCGATCTTCCATCCCCTCGGATGAAGGCGTGGGCTCCGGCCCACGCCTTTCCCATAGGGGGGTGACCGCTGCGGCGAGGAGGTGCGAGATGCCGACGTCCGACCGACTGCTCGCGCTCGTCGCGCCCATCGTGTCATCGGCCGGTGTCGAGCTCGTCGACCTCGAGTACGGCGGCGGTTCGCTCCGCGTCGTGGTGGACGAACCCGGTGGCATCGGCACTGAGCGCCTCGGCGCCGTCACGGTGGCGATCTCGCGCGCGCTCGACGCCGCCGACCCCCTTCCCGGCCGGTACACGCTCGAGGTGTCGAGCCCCGGGGTCGAGCGACCGTTGCGGACCCCGGAGCACTTCCGTCGGGCGGTCGGCCAGCGGGTGACGCTGCGTGACACCGGAGCCGAGGGTTCGCCGTCGCGGCGGATCGTCGGCGTGGTGGTCGCCGCCGACGACGAGGCGGTCACCGTGCGGGCGGATCCGGAGCGTCCGACCGAGGAACCCTCCGACGTGCGGCTCCACTACGACCGCATCGACCGTGCCCGCTCCGTCTTCGAATGGGGCCCTGCCCCGAAACCGGGCAAAGGGTCCAAGCCCGGAGCTGCCAAGCGGCGCCCGTCCGGCGCCCCGACCACCCGTGCGACCCGAGGAGCAACGACATGAGCAACGTCGACATGATGGACGCCCTCCAGGCCATCGCTGCCGAGAAGGGCATCTCGATCGACACGCTGTTCCGTGCGCTCGCCGACGCCCTCGAGTCGGCGTACAAGCGGATGCCGAAGTCCGAGGAGTACGCGTGGGTCACCATCGACCCCGACACCTTCGCGATCCGGGTGTTCGCCCAGGACGTCGACGAGGAGGGTGAGCCGTACGGGCCGGAGCGCGACGTCACGCCGTCGAACTTCGGTCGGATCGCCGCGCAGACCGCCAAGCAGGTCATGCTGCAGCGGATCCGTGAGGCCGAGCGCGAGCTCAAGTACGAGGAGTACGCCGGGCGCGAGGGCGACATCGTCACCGGCATCATCCAGCAGAACGACAGCCGGTACACGCTGCTGGACCTCGGCCGGGTGGAGGCGTTGCTCCCGCAGTCCGAGCAGGTGTCCTTCGAGCGACCCGAACCGGGCGCGCGCCTCAAGGCGTACATCGTCGAGGTCCGACGCACGGCGAAGGGTCCCCAGATCGTCGTGAGCCGGACCCACCCCGGGCTCATTCTCGAGCTGTTCAAGCTCGAGGTGCCCGAGATCGCCGACGGCGTCGTCGAGATCAAGGCCTGCGCCCGTGAGCCAGGTCATCGCACGAAGATCGCCGTGTGGTCGAACGACTCGAACGTCGACCCGGTGGGCGCGTGCGTCGGTGCGCGGGGGTCCCGCGTCCGTCAGGTCGTGAACGAGCTCCGCGGCGAGAAGATCGACATCGTCCCCTTCAGCCACGACCCGGCCGACTTCGTCACCAAGGCGTTGTCGCCGGCGAAGGTGAAGGAGGTCCGGATCCATCCGGATTCCGGGACCGCCGAGGTGATCGTCCCCGACCACCAGCTCTCCCTGTCGATCGGCAAGGAGGGCCAGAACGCCCGCCTCGCCGCGCGGCTGACGGGCTGGCGTGTGGACATCCGGTCGGAGAGCCAGTACCTCGAGCCGCAGATCGCCGAGGCACCCGAGGGCCAGGAGTGGGCCGAGGGTGAGTGGACGGTCGATCCGGCGACGGGCGAACAGGTCTGGCAGCCCGCCGAGGGTGGGCCGGCGATGTCGGCCCAGGAGTGGTCGGGTGGTGACGCCCCCGCCGCCGACGCCTGACGGGGCACCTCGTCGTACCTGCATCGGGTGCCGTCGCACGGCACCGGCGTCGGAGCTCCGCCGCTATGCGCTGGTCGGTGACCGTGTCGTCGCCGACCCTCTCGCCCCCGGGCGGGGGGCATGGTTGTGTGCCGGGGGAGTGTCCTGTCTCGAGAGCGCGCGGCGCGGCCGCCGGTTCCAGCGGACGCTCCGCCTCCCGGCCGGTCGCGACGTTGTCTTGCCGGACGTCGCCGCGGGCTAGCATTCACCGTCGCGTCGCCGCCGGACGGTTCGCCCGTCACGCCCCGGCACCGATGTACCTCCAGAACGACCCGAGGGGCTGAGACCGCAGTTGCCCGCCAAGATCCGGCTGTATGAGCTCGCACGAGAGCTCGGCATGACCAACAAGGAGACGCTCGACCTCTGCGAATCGCTGGGGATCGGGGTCAAGAGCCACTCCTCGAGTGTCGTCGACGCACAGGCCGACCGCGTCCGCCGCAAGGCCGAGCGTGAGGGGCTGATCCGCGATGTGCAGCCCGCCGAGGAGGAGCCGGTCCGTCCGGCCCGCAGTAAGGCCCGCAAGGACGAACCGGCGACCGCCGAGCCGGCTGCAACCGCACCCGAGGCCGCCGCGGCGCCTTCACCGGCACCGGCACCCGTCGAGGAGTCGACATACGTCGCGCCGGTCGTCAAGTCGCCGGAGCCCGTGACGACTCCGCAGGCCGAGCCGGTCACGGCAGCCGTCGACGAATCCTTCGACGGCGCGTCCGTCGCTCCGGCGGCGCCGTTCGTCGCGCGCGGGCCGATCGAGTCCGGTGGTCGTGCCGGTGGGCCGCGCCGTCCCGAGCCGATGCCGCCGCGGGTCGAACCGCGACCGCCGATGCCGCCCCGTGCACCGCAGGCGCCGACAGCGCCGGCTGGCGGCCCGCGCCCGCCGATGCCGATCCCGGGGACCACGGGTGGCGCCCCGCGGCCTCCCATGCCGCCTCCCGGTGCCGTGCCGCCCGGCGGTGGTCCGCCGCGCCGACCGGGTGGTCCGCCGAGCTCCACGGGTGGACGTCCGATCCCGCCGCCTCCCGGCGGTCCGCCGTTGTCGCACACCGGACGTCCCATCCCGCCGCCTCCCGGCGGCTTCCGTCGACCCGGCCCGGCCGGGCCGGGCGGTGCCGGCGGACCCGGCGGTGCCGGCGGTCCCGGGCAGCGTCCCGGTGGTGGGTTCCGTCCGGGTGGCGGTCCCGGTGGTGGGTTCCGTCCGGGTGGCA